>JAGVMG010000030.1 GCA_020053915.1 Parachlamydiales bacterium
CGCTGTGTGCAGACACACAGCTAACTTTACGATCGTTTAGCCCCGGGGCTTTGACACAGCCGAAAGAGTAAAAACTTTCTTAACTATGTACTAGAAAGGATTGCGGCTTTATCAAATTGCACTTATCTCCTTAAGTCAAAGCCATTTGGCTAAGGAGGCAAGTGCAATTTTGTTTTCCCTCGCTGCTTGTTCCTCACAATGTCTAACAATAAAGTAAAAGCAGTGTCGGTTGAAAAGCGGGAATCCAACCGATGGATTTGAAATGCCAGTTGATGATGGATCCTTCCCTTTGAAGTGGTTCAAGTGTTTGTTTGAATAACTCCTCCGACCAAAGACTGGGATCCTTAGGGCCAAAATCAATGCCAGGCTTTAATCTGACATAACGAGATTTCGTAAAACATTTGATGGGACATGCGGTATTTATCAGATGCTCGTTAATCTTTTCTATGATTGCAATCGCATCAGGGTCGGTAAGTGTTGTGGAGATCTGTGTTTCGCTTTTAGAAGTTTCTTCTAGTGTCCATCCTTTGCTATCCCATACTGAAAGAGCTCTAGCTTTGAGTAAATGCATGCGTTCGTATTCCTTTAACTGCTCGCTTACGAATTTCGATAATGCGTCCAGAGAAGGATGGAGTGCAGTTAACGATTCTCTGATTTTCGGATGAGGAAATAGCTCAAGTAAAGCATCTAATGGAGAGTTGTGAATCGAAAGTCCATCGCCTTGCTGTTCAAAATCGATAAATAGAAATTCTGAGCCCGTTTCGGTATTTAAAAGTGGACCGTTATGCGGACCGACATCCCAATAATTTGATTTTTGAATAAATAAAGACGCTTGCCGGATCATTTTCTCAAAATTAGTCCTAAATGTATCTGTAGCCACTGTTGAAAAGTAGGAGAGAAGCCTGTCGTATAGCTCTTCGTATTCCGCAGTAGATAACCCAATTGGAAGACGTTCTTCGATGTAAAGAGTTTCTACGTCATATTTAACAGAATTAGGGTCCTCAAGAGAAAGTGTTGTTCCAGGAGGGATGCGTATGCAGAAGAGATTGAATCGATTAATAAGCTCAATTGCTTTACGCACAAATCCTTCTTGGTCTTTAGCAGTGCTGGAACGCATGCGTTTAAATACCCATTGAGGAAATTGCTGATGGGTAAAGACAAGATGAGAGCTGCCCTTTGAAAGATAAATAAATTTTCCAGCAGATTTCTTTTTTAAAAGAGTAGCTCGATGGAGTTGCCATTCCTCTCGAATCTGGAGTTGTTCTTCTAAAGAAAGAGAGAGTTCAGTTTGTTGAGCGTGAACCCGCAGAGAGAGCGGCTTTTCTTCTAAGTAGGCAATTGTTTTGTCGGCAAGACTGCGGATTTGAACAGATGGATGGACAGATGTTCTTGCAGTTGGGTCACTTAATGATGATGAGCTGACACTTGAGCAAGCCATTTCAGTACAAAAGAAAAAAGGCAGAGCATAAATACTCTGCCTTTTAAGATTAATTTAAACTTAAGCCTTAATCTTAATATCGACACCCGCTGCGACAGGGAGTACCTTCAGCTTGTCGATCGTTTCAGGCGTTGGGTTGAGAATATCGAGCATCCGAATGTGTGTACGGATTTCGAATTGTTCGCGCGACTTACGGTCGACGTGAGGAGATCGTAGGACGGTGTAGATCTCTCTTCTTGTAGGAAGAGGGATCGGACCGACAACGCGAGCTCCAGTTCGAATCGCTGTCTCCAAAATATCCGCTGTGGAACGATCCAGAACGCGCTGGTCGTAGCCTTTAAGGCGGATACGGATTTTTTGTCTACTTTGCTTTGCCATAATGGGAATTCCTTATTTCTTAATAATTTCGTCTTGGATCTTGTTGGGCACCCGTTCAAAGTGGCTAGGTTCCATGACGTAGGTCGCACGACCTGAGCTCAAAGAGCGCAGTTGTGTCGAGTAACCAAACATCTCAGAGAGGGGAACCTCAGCTTCGATGATGACAGCGCTTTTTGTCGCTGTTTGGTTCAAGATTTTACCGCGTCTGCGGTTGATGTCGCCGATCACATCACCCATGAATTGCTCAGGGGTTGTGACGACCACTTTCATGATCGGTTCGAGTAAGATTGGAGCCGCTTTACGCGCTGCATCCTTAATCGCCATCGATCCGCAAATCTTAAACGCCATCTCGCTTGAATCTACCTCGTGGTAAGATCCATAGACGATTGCGACTTTAACGTCGACTAAGCTGAAACCAGCGAGGACACCCGTCGTAAGACCTTCGGTAATCCCTTTAATGACAGGAGAGATGTATTCTTTTGGAATCGATCCTCCGACAATCTTGCTGACAACCTCGTTTCCTTTTCCTTTCTCGTTGGGCTCGATTTCCAAGACCACGTGAGCATATTGACCACGACCGCCTGACTGCTTGACGTATTTCGTCTCCATCTTGGCGGGGATGGTAATTGTCTCTTTGTAAGAGACCTCAGGTTTACCGACGTTCGCATCGACACTGAACTCTCGGAACATCCGGTCGCGAAGAATCTCCAAGTGGAGCTCTCCCATCCCTGCGATGATCGTTTGACCAGTCTCTTCGTTCGTGGTAACGCGGAATGTTGGATCTTCTTCTGATAGAGAACCTAAAGCAACAGCGAGTTTTTCTCTGTCGGCTTTAGATTTTGGCTCGATCGCCATAGAGATCACAGGCTCTGGGAACTCCATTTTCTCGAGAAGAAGAGGGTTGTCTTCACTGCACAAGGTATCGCCCGTGCTGGTGTATTTCAAACCGATACACGCTGCGATGTCGCCTGTGAAAAATTCGTCTCGGTCTTTGCGTTGGTTCGCATGCATTTCAAGCAGGCGGGAAACGCGTTCTTTTTTGTCTTTTGTTGTGTTGATCAGGTTGGTCCCTTTAGAGAGTGTTCCTGAGTAGACACGCACGAAAGTCAAACGACCTACATAAGGATCGGACATGATCTTGAACGCTAAAGCGGCAAGAGGTCCATCATCTTTAGGCTCGAGAGACATTTCGTCATTTGTGTTCATGTTGATCCCTTTGATCGTACCACGATCAATGGGAGATGGCATCCAGTTAACGACTGCATCTAACAGAGGCTGAACGCCTTTGTTTTTAAACGCCGTTCCGCATAGAACAGGATTGATTTTGTTTGAACAAACCCCTTTGCGGATAGCAGCGTGGATTTCTGCAGCAGTGACCGATTCTGGATTCTCGAGAACCTTCATCATGAAAGTCTCGTTTTCTTCATCGATCGTCGCGAGCTCTTCGAGAAGCGCTTGGCGCATTTCTTTGCACTTATCGAGCAGATCAGCAGGAACTTCGACTGTGTCGAATTTCGCGCCGAGAGTCTCATCAAGGAAGAGGTAGGCTTTCATTTCGACTAAGTCCACCATCCCTTTAAAGTCACTTTCTGCGCCGATTGGGCACTGAACAGGGATCGCATTCGCACCGAGTTTCTCTCTCATCGACTCGACAGCCATGAAGAAGTCTGCGCCGACGCGGTCCATCTTGTTGACGAACGCGATACGCGGTACGCGGTAGCGTTCCGCTTGACGCCAAACGGTTTCTGACTGAGGTTGGACACCGGCAACCGCATCAAATACGGCGACAGCACCATCGAGGACGCGCAAAGAGCGCTCTACTTCGATTGTAAAGTCGACGTGCCCAGGGGTGTCGATGATGTTGATCTTGTGCTCTTTCCAATAGACCGTTGTGGAAGCGGAGGTGATGGTGATTCCACGCTCGCGCTCTTGTTCCATAAAGTCCATCGTAGCAGCACCCTCGTGCACTTCACCAATGCGGTGGAGTCTTCCAGAATAATAGAGGATACGCTCGGTACAAGTGGTTTTGCCGGCATCGATGTGGGCCATGATGCCAATATTTCTGACGTCTTCTAACTTGTCCGTCTCAGATCGTTTTGCCATAAGCGTCCTTCCTTACCATTTGTAGTGAGCAAAGGCGCGGTTAGCCTCAGCCATGCGGTGTGTATCGTCTTTCTTCTTAATCGTTGCGCCCTGGTTTTGGTAGCAGTCGATAAATTCCGAGGAGAGAGCATCTTCCATAGAGCGCCCTGCTTTTTCTCGGGAGTACTTGATGATCCACTGCATCGCCATGGATGTTCTTCTGTCTGGGGCGATTTCAACGGGGACCTGATAGGTGGCACCACCGATCCTGCGAGATTTAACTTCAAGAGCTGGTTTCGCATTTTCGAGGGCCTGTTCGAAGGCGGCTAATGCGTCTTCCGCTTTAACTTTATTTGCAAATTTCTCAATAGCGTTGTAGACAATACGGCGGGCTGTGGACTTCTTTCCATCAATCATGAGTTTGTTGATGAATTTTGCCAATACATAGCTGTTGAAAAGGGGATCTGGTGCAATTTCCCTTTTTCCAGCTCGTCTTCTGCGTGACATGTTAATTTTCCTTGTAAATCTATTGTTCTAGTTAAGATCCATTTCACTTGGAATGGGAACGCTCCCCATGTCCGGCCCGCGATTGACTCTGCTGTTTCAAGAAAGCCAATTGTGAGCCAGGATACCTATGAATTCGAGCAGGTATCCTAAGATTACTTAGGACGTTTCGCTCCGTACTTGGATCGGGATTTTTTGCGATCTTTTACCGCTGCGCAGTCTAATGTACCGCGAACGATGTGATAGCGAACACCCGGCAAGTCTTTCACGCGACCGCCTCGAACGAGAACGATGCTGTGTTCTTGCAGGTTATGGCCTTCGCCGCCGATGTAGGCGATCACTTCTTGACCATTAGAGAGACGAACCCAAGCGACCTTTCTCAATGCAGAGTTAGGTTTTTTAGGGGTCTTTGTTTTGACTTGCAGGCATACCCCTCGTTTTTGTGGGCATTTTTGCAAGGCAGGGGATTTTTTTCGTTTCGTCTTTGGACGTCGGCCAAATCGAACCAGTTGACTCATTGTCGGCATGTTGCCTTTCTCCTTACCAATTGTTCACTGTAATAAAGTCCATAGCCCCATTGACCAAGAGCTTAGGAACTTTGGAGCAATATAGCTTAGGAGAGGATTAATTTGCAAAAACAATTCGAGAGGTTGGATCTCTCTATTTCTTCTCATCGATTTAATTATCGATCTTAGTTTTAGTTAATTGTAAAAATAGGTTTTAATTTAATTATAATTATGCGAATAATAAATAAAAGAATCGTAATAATTTAAAGGGCGATGGTAGTGATTATGAAAAGAATGCGCTGGGTACTGTTTTTGTTCTGTCTGCTACAGTTTTCTTTCTCCGGGCCCACCCCTTTAAAAAAGAGCGATGTTCGAAAGACGATGAGCGAAATGTTGAGCTATCACGTTGAATATAAGGAATTTAGCCCATTTCTTGCCAGACGTTCGATGAAAATCTACCTCGAACAGTTTGATCCCGATAAGTTGTACCTGCTCGCTAGCGAGGTGAAGCCTTTTCTTGATATGCGTGAAGAGCAGTTGAACCGGGTGGTCGCGAAATACAACAATGACGATGTTTCTGATTTTGAGGCTCTTAATGTTGTGATCCAGAAAGGGATCGCGCGCCAGCAGCAGTGGCGCGATGAATTAGAAAAGCAGATGATTGTCGATGGAAATGCGGAACTGGGGATCGGAGAATCCTACTTTGATTACGCTAAATCAGAAAAAGAGCTTAAAGAACGGGTTAGAAAGCAGCTCGTTCGCGTTCTTTTATTAGAGAAGAGCTTAAGCACCACGCAGAAATGGACCCCACAGCACAGACAAAAGGTCTTTGCCCTCTGGGAGAGACGGTTTCACAGGATGGAAAACCCCTACATGAACTTCGATTCTAAAGGGGCTGCTATCCCTGCCGCTCAAAGCGAGCATTTTCTTGCGATGCACATGCTCAAGGCGATGGCCAAGAGCTTGGATGCCCATACTTCTTATTTCAGCCCTGAAGAGGCGCATGAGATGCGTGCGAGCTTGGAGAAACAGTTTGAGGGGATCGGAGTGGTCTTGCGCGAAGGGGTGGATGGAGTAATGATCTCAGACCTAATCAAGGGTGGCCCCGCTGATAAATCGGGCAAGATCACTTCCGGAGATTTATTGATCCAGATCGATGGAGTGTCGGTTGAAAATGCTCCTTATGAAGAAGTGCTGGCCAAGCTGCAGGGCTCGTCCTCAGGAAAACTCAAGCTGGGCTTAAAGCGTATTGCCCTGGATGGAACGCCTGTATTCATTAATGTCGACCTCCAGAGAGAAAAAATCGTCATGCAAGACGAGCGGCTTCAATATACCACAGAACCCTTTGCTGATGGTTTCATAGCGAAAATCACCCTCCCTTCGTTTTATGAGAGCGGGGATGACTCGAGCTGTGAAAAAGACATGCGAGAGGCTCTTCGTGAGCTCAAGCTGAAGGGGAAAATCTATGGGATTGTTCTCGACATGCGCGAGAATTCGGGAGGCTTCCTTAATCAAGCTGTTAAGCTGGCTGGCCTTTTCATCACCTCGGGTGTAATTGTGGTGTCTAAGTATGCCCAAGGAGAGGTGCAGTATTTGCGCGATATCGACGGGAGAAAATACTACGATGGCCCGATGATCATTCTGACCTCGCGTGCGTCCGCTTCTGCCGCAGAGATTGTAGCGCAAGCCTTGCAAGATTATGGAGTGGCACTCGTTGTTGGCGATGAGAGAACTTATGGTAAAGGAACGATCCAGTATCAAACGGTCACAGATGATGAGGCTAACGCCTTCTTTAAGGTGACAGTCGGTCGATACTACACTGTATCTGGGCGCTCGACTCAGATCGAAGGGGTGAAAGCCGATCTCGTGGTCCCGACCTTCTATAGTGCATTCAATATCGGTGAACGCTATCTAGAGTACCCGTTAAAGAGCGATCGGATCCCTTCTGCCTACAACGACCCTCTTGTCGACGTTGACCCCCGCAATATGCGCTGGTTCCAGAGAAATTATGTGCCGATGCTCCAAAAAAAGGTCTCCATGTGGAACCAGATGCTTCCCGACCTCAAAGGGAATAGCACCTACCGCTTGCGCAATGACAAGGACTATCAAATTTTCCTACAAACCCTCTATGCACAGGCTGCCCGTCAGTACGCGCCCACCTTGAAAAACAATTTTGGCTCTGACGATCTTCAAATGACCGAAGCTGTCAAAATCCTCAAGGACATGATCCTCATCAATGTCGAGTCTTCTTCTGTTGCCTCTAGCTCTGCCACCGCAGAGCTCTCTCCTTAAACATCCTCTAATTCCGGTAGCCTGCTACCGGAATTCTGCTTATTCTCCTTCGCCTGCCTGAAAAACCTTGCAAAAAATGCGCAAGATTTTTATCTTCTGTACTTTCGCAAAAGTTATCCAATGGCCGGATAGCTCAGTCGGTAGAGCAGAGGACTGAAAATCCTTGTGTCGCTGGTTCGATTCCAGTTCTGGCCAAATTTTTCTAAAGCATTCTACGCATAGACTCTGAACGTTTTTTTAACGTAAGGAGTCACTATGCTAAAATCTCATCAAAAGTCTCGTTTTCCGCATTTTTTACGCAAATGGTCTGAACAAGTCAGAACGCCTTTGCTTTCAAACTTTCTAAACCCAAGACAACCTCTTTTCCTATCAACTTTTATCTTCGTTGCGGAAAAATTGCGTAAAAAGCGCAAAGTTTGTTTATCGTTTTTACAATTTACCTGTAGAAATCCGAACTGGAACAACGGATTAACAATCCTATTCCCCTTTATTCCAAATAATTTATAATCATTCTATGCAGGTAAAGACTATGGCAAAGAGCTCAGACAACATCCGTTGCATTCGCAAGTATCCGAAAAAAGATGGCACCTTTAGCTTCCATGCGGAAGTAAGAAGAAAGGGTGCTAAGTCCCTTAGACACGTATTTGATACGTTGACTAAAGCTAAAAATTGGGTGCGCTCTACAGAAAGTGATATCTTACAGGGAAAGCTTCCTCAAGAAATTAAAGCACGCAAATACACGGTCAATGCTTTAATAGAGCAATATGAGACGATCTACTTAAGCCGCTTTCCAAAGCGAATGAACAGTCAAGCCCATCATTTGGCTTGGTGGCGTGAACACTATGGACATAAACTGTTAAGTGACATAACGCCCTCTTTGCTTGCGGAAGCTAAGCATGCGCTGCTCAGTGAAAATACAATTAGAAAGACTCCTAGGTCTGGCCCGACGGTAAATCGATATTTTGCCACATTAAGCAAAGCTTTTTCATTAGCTTCTTCTGAATGGGAATGGATTGCCGAAAATCCTTTTAGAAAGGTTTCCAAGCTCCCTGAGAACAAAGGAAGGACACGCTTTCTTAGCAAAGAAGAGCTTCAAGTGCTTCTTCAAGCATGTAAAGAGCATAAGAATCGCAATCTTTACGGCATGGTGCTCATGGCTGCATCTCTTGGTATGCGTTACGGTGAGATTGCTAGTCTAAAGTGGAAGAATCTGGATTTTGAGCATCGGCTCATCACTCTTGAAGTCACAAAAAATCATGATGTGAGAGTGCTCCCTATGCCTGATCAAATATACAGTTTTCTGAAAAGTTGTAATTGTTCCAATCATGATGAAGGCTATATCTTTCCATCTCAAAACTCCTCCAGAGAACCAACCTACACTATGATCCGAAAAGCCTTTCGGGGAGTGTTAAAACAATTAGGGTTAAATGACGTAGTTTTCCACTCATTAAGACATACAGCGGCATCTCATCTTGCTATGTCTGGTGCGACTCAGGGAGAGCTCATGGAGGTCCTTGGTCATCGCTCGCCAACTATGACTCGTCGTTATGCTCATTTTAGCAAGCAACACATCGCTCGCATTTTGCAAAAAACCAGTAACAATCTTATTGGGTCTACGGGAGAACATTTATGACCGTTTATCTACCTAAGGAAATCGGCCTTTTTCGCCAAGCTTTTGATGGCACATGTGACCGAATTTTAAACATCAAAAATGACGTTACGTTTTACACCTTATATGTTGAGCTTACCACTCGACTTCAAGAACATTCGCTTTTTAACGATTATATTCACGGGCTTGAAACCGAGTCTCTGCAACGCAAACAGGAATTTTGCATTGCCGCTTTAACCGCTCTTGAAAATTGCTGGATGAAGTTGTGGAAGTATCACTGCCATACTCTCAAATATCGTAAGCAACTCGTTCGCATTAAACGAATGGTCACAACGCCTAGGGAATGTTTATCCGCATCTCTTTATAGGCGACTCTTTTCTGGTATGTGGGAATTTTGCCGTAATTCTTCATTTTGCCGATTCATAAGTGAATCCCCAAGGTTATTTCAAAAAGCCCAATCCGAATTACGCTTAGCATCAATACGCTTCGATCACACCCATTCATCCACAGAAGGTTATTTTGCCAACAAAAAGGTTATTCAATACACATTGGGCAAAAAGAGCAACCAGCAGGATTTGCATAAAAAAATATTCAATGCAGGATCAGGTATTAGTCATTTAATGACTTCAATAGAACTTATTTCTTCAGATTTCTTCTCCCCAGAAGTTGAAGAGATCGAAAAAAAGTTCTTCAATCAAGGTCAAGGCAACCTTGAAGTGCGAAAAAATATACAAACCAAGGTGGAAGCTAATGCTGCCTTTTGCTGGCAACAAATCAAGTTTTTACAGCAATGTTGCGGCGCTGATGGAACATTTCCAGCACTGAAGCCGCTAAGAGGGCGATGGGCATCCATTCGGGAAACAGCATGGAAACTTGCTCAAGAAAGATGCGAAATAGAGGTTTTTTTAGTTGCTCAAATGGCTTTTAAGAGAAAGTTATCTCCTAATGCCTGCTCTTCCATCGATTCTTTTTTGAGTTGTGAGAATCAATTCCACCGCAACGATTACGAAACGTATCTAAAATCTCTTAAAAACCATATTCATGCACAGTTACTGAAAATACAAGATGCTCAATTACAAGTAAGTGATAAGGCTCCAATTTCTCTTATGCCTTCTCCGCAATCAGAGGGTTTAACGCAAGCGAATAAAGACAGAATTGAAGGAGAGAAATTCATTATTGAACATGCAAATGCATACTGGGCTAAAATTCCATCGGCAACCTTCCTTATAGTCTTTGGCGATTACGAAGAGGTATGTCCCAGGAGCACCCTTAAGTATCGTTTAACAAAATGGAAAGAGATCATAAGAAGCAATAATTTGGATCCTCGAACGTCAAAAGAAAAGAAATTGGCGGCGGGAAGGAGGTCAAAACAGCTTAAAAAAACCAGTCAATAATTTGATTAAATCCAGTCAGAAAAATTGATCTCATTTTTACTTCTCCTCGCAATAATTAGATCAGAATCCAATCGATTTATTTTCAGTGACTTATATTTGTTGTTTTGAGTGTTTTTAGTCTGATATAATCAGAATTATTCAACACAATATCAAACATAAGGAGTTTGCAATGAATAGGTCTGAATTTCCAAGCATCAACGATATCCCAACCACGTTTAAAGGTTTTCATAAAAATTACGAATACCCAAGCTCTGGTGCTCTTAGAAAAATGGCATTTGAAAGTGAAACAAATGGGCTGAAAGGAGCTTTTTTAAAGATAGGCCGCCGAAGGCTCGTTCTTCCAGAGACTCTTTTTAGGCTTCTTAAAGAGAAGGGCACTCGATGAACTATCTAAGTAAAACGAAAGATTCCTTAGGGAAGAATCCGAAGGGAGAGAGTCAAGGTATTGAGTGCTTGCAAGAGGAATCTAACCATGTCTGCAAACGATGAACATATCCGCAACATGATTTTCACTCATCTCAAGCAGGTAATTTACTGGCATGATCGATTCGAGGTAAGTAGAGAAATCGATCATTTAGATAGTGCAGAGCGTCATGCTGAGGTTGCTAGGTTATATTTGCCTAAGTGCTTCCAAGACTTAAGTTTCATTGGCCTTTGCAATCTCTACCAAAACTCACCTTCTCTATCAAATCCAGATAGGTCAGGAGGCTAAATGGATACTCGTTCAATAAATCATCCTACAAACCTTATGGCAGATTGTATCGCACACATGCATGCCAATGGCATTTTATTTGATGGATACTTAAAAACTGATGGCGAATTACATCGCTTTTCCAGGGACTCTAAAAAAAACCAACCTGATGAATGGTATCGCTGTCACCAAGGTGTATCCTCCAAAGGCAACCCTTATCTAAATTGCCATTATGGTACCTGGTCTGGAGGGCAAGAAACCTTTACCTATAATAGTTACGAGGCTAGTCAAGGGATTTCGCAAGAGGAACAAGCAGAAATCCTTGACAAAGAAGAACAACGAAAAAAGCATCTAGACCAGGAACTCCGTGAGGAAAAGAAGAGGCGAATTGAAAAAGCCCAAGAGACTTGGGATCAGGCTATTCAAGATCCTACTACAAGGGGGCATACATCTTATTTAGAACGCAAACAAGTTAATGCTTATGGCATAAAATACAGAGTTGATTATCAAGGTATTCCCGCTGTTGTTATCCCTCTTTGTAATCTTGACGATCAGCTCCAAGCGGTTCAATGTATCCAAGAAGATGGAACCAAAAGGATTTATGGAGTCAAAAAGGGAAATTTTCATGTAATCGGTGTGATCGAAGCTCAAAGCACCATTTTTATTGCCGAAGGCTATGCCACAGCTGCGAGCATTCATCAAGCCACAAACAGTCCTGCTATCGTTGCATTTGATTGTGGCAATCTAAAGTCAGTAGTCCACAACTTAAGAGAAAAATACCCCCAAGCTAAATTTATAATAGCGGCTGATGATGATCGAGAAACGCCAGGCAATCCAGGTAAAACTAAAGCGGAAGAAACCGCTAAAGCCTATGGGTGTGATGTTATTATTCCCGTCTTTCCAAACGATTTCATCTCTCCTTCAAATAAACGCCCTAAGGACTTCAATGATCTTTATGTGCACTTTGGTTTGGATGAGGTTAGACGCCAAGTAGATACACAGTTGTCGATTCCTTGCGCAACTTCTGTAAATCCAAAACTTACACAACAAGAGCCAGTTGAGCAACAGAGATGCGATGAAGGAGAAATAGAAGATGATGTGGGAGATGAAAATCTTCGGCAGGTCAAAGCAAGTGCAAGACGATGGGCATTACTATATCAACGGTCAAAAGAAGAAATTGTTAGGGGGATTTGTAAACAATATCCAAAAATCAAAGATCAGGCTGATAGTATCGCATCTAACGCAATAGAGTGGTCTAGGAGATATCAGACTGGCAATAAGGTAACGGTCAATGGCATTCCTAAGAGTATAACTGATATGAAATCTCTGGACCTGCGATTTGCCCAATTGGAAGCTCCAGGACAACCCTGTGTTATCATTCACAGATCAGATGCACAACCTATATCTCCTAACGATTTTAACAAACGATTAAGTGGTGAAGTTGTCCTTGTGGGTGTAGATAATAAAGGACAGCCTAAATATTTGGCTGCTTCTACATTCTGGACAGGAAATACCCACAAACAGATCTATAAGGATATCGTCTTTACGAATAAGCGAGTGGGCAATGACATTTACAATTTATTCACAGGGTTTGGAGTTCAGCCAAAGGAGGGCAATTGCGACAGAATTCTTACGCATATTAAAGAGATCATTTGCGCAGGAAACGAAACGAATGGCAAAGCACTTATTCAACTGCTTGCATGGCAGATGCAGAATATCGGCAAGCCATCTCGCATTGTCGTGGCATTAAAAAGCAGAGCCCAACAGGTTGGTAAAGGGTGCTTGTTGTCAGACATTTTGGCAGTTATTTATGGCAACTCTGGATTTATGACAGGCGACCTAGGACAAATTATAACCAGATTCAATGACACTTTACGTGGTAAGGCGTTCATATTTTTAGATGAGGCTTTATTTTCAGGTGATCGTAAGGCGGCAGATACAATTAAATCCCTAGCAACAGCAACCAGATTAGCCATTGAGACCAAAAACCTGCCAATAGTGCAGATGCCGTGTGGGGTGAACCTGTTTCTTGCAACCAACCACGATGATGCCGCATATGTAGAGGAGGCAGACGTGCGTTACTGGATTTTAGAAGCTTCACCTAACAGGGTGGGGGACACCGAATACTTTAGAGATCTCTACGCAGAGATTGAGGGAGGCGGGAGAGAAGCGTTTATGCATCATCTGCTTCATTTAGATGTAAGCAGCTTTATACCATCACGTGATGTTCCCTTAGATAATGCTTTCAAAGAGGCTATGATTCGGAACTCAATTAATCCTTTTGACGCCAGGAAGTGGCTTGAGGAATGTTGTCGTGCAGAAATGATTTTGGGTTATAAGCCAATCGTTGAATCCGCTTCCCCCTGGGAGTCATGGCAAAAAGGTCAAGAGTATCCAAATGGTATATTCAACACAGCCTATACAGAATGGCAAAAGACGGTAAAGTCACCTGTTGCAGCAAAACCCACACCAGCAAATAAGTTTGGTGAGTTGCTAAACAAGGCAGGACTGGAACAACGAGTAGACGGAGAGAGGTTGCGAACATTACCAGACCCAAAAGAATGTCTACAAACAGTGATTGGAATGATAGAAAAGGGTGGTAAAAAATGAGAAGTCAACATACTCAACACGCATTTTTACTGAAAACAGCTCAAATTCAGGATGCGGAAAGAATAAGGGCTCAGTTCTTGTCGTATCCTGGATATTGGAATCATTTACGAAAAAGTCTGTTAAGACTGTTGAGTGTGTTGAAATTTAACATTAAGTCATTGGCTATAAGAGGAAAAGATCACTCTACATACTTTATAAATTCTACGAATAAGTCTGTTGAATCTGTAGAGAATTTCAACAGACTCAACACACGCTCAACAGGCTTTCATTAGTCAAAATAAGTAATAAAACGTAAGGAAATCTTATGAAAGACAGATCATCTTTAACCAGGCGACAACTCCATGCGTTGCCTTTTCTGATCAGCAACCCAAACATTGAGTTAGCTGCTAAGCTATCTGGCGTCTCTGCAAAACAAATGTTCGATTGGCTGAACCAGCCAGCTTTTCGACAAGAATTGGAGAATAGGAAGAATGAAGCTGTGAACCAGGCCGTAGATCGCCTAAAAGCAACAGCGTCAAAGGCGTGTGACACGTTGATTGGCTTGCTTGATCATGCAGAATCAGAGTCCGTGCGGCATAAAGTTGCCATTGATCTCTTGAACATGACTCTCAAATACATGGAGTTCAAAGACGTTGAGCAACGAATCAGAAAACTAGAGGATACCATTACAGAATAGAGGGGGTTTATGTCTCACAAGATACGATTAAACAGACTGGAGAAGATGGGGTCAGGCGATAGACTATGGGCCTTAATCGGCATCGGTAAGCCAAGGGATGCTCAACACCAAAGGATATTAGAGATACAAGCCCGCCAGCGTTTCTATGCGTCAGGAGGTAATAGAGAAGCCTATCTTGCTTTCCTGCCTTTTGATGCATTCCCTGATGGCTTCTGTGGCTATATCAAGAAAAGTGAGCTTGTTAAAGCTATTGCCGACAATTTTAAAACCCCTTGGACAAAGTGATGTGACTCCCAGGAGATGGAACGAGCACCTTGAAAAAGCAAGGGGGTATGCTCCTTAAATAGAAGCGGTACCTGTCCATATTTATGGAAATCGTATTTAGGAGAGACTTCTAAAAAAATTCTCCAAAATTTTTCTGAAGACGTCTAACCACCTTTCTATGTTTTTAGTAGGGCTGTTACAGAATACATGTATCCAGTCATCTAAGATTTGTTATGCATTGCACGTGTGTTTTCGCTTCGTGATGCCCATTTACAGTTAGAGGGCTCGTAATTGCCATTAGGATCAATTCTATGAACTGCGGCGTCTCGATGAGGCGGAGGCCCCATATCAGCGAGGAATTGTTTGAAGTTGTTGCGCCATCTTTCACATACAGTGATGCCGCGAGCACCATAGTCCGAATAATGTTTGTTATTAGAATTATAACATCGGCCCATCATGCTCATGTAGTTAGTATATCCTGGTGGTCTTGAGCGTGACTTGTAAATCTTTTCTATTTGGAAGGCTGCATCAATTGATATGGGCTGGTTGCTTGTGATTGACTTCCCAACAGCAATCTTTTGAAAATGTTCTAATTCCCCATACCGAATGAGACAGTCTTTTGAATATCCTGTCGTTAATAGGTTCTTAACAGTTTCAGGAGAAATCTTAGCAATTCTACATTGCTCTCTAATGTTTATAGCGACTCCTGCAACAACAAGACCTTGCCCATTATCAGTGTACCTTTTGATAGTGTTTTCTACAGACGTGAGTATTTGGCAATTTTCTGGACTGTAATCGCCTTTATTATTGATACGATCAATGCTTAATTTTTTTCCGTTTTCCCATCCATTTTCTAAGCACCATTCTACAAATTTTTTAGGGGAAGCCCTCCACTCTTCACATACTTTCCTGCCTTTAGCATTATAACGAGGATAATCGCGTGAGGTTATACTATGACAACGTGCAATTATTGACTGTAGTTTCCGATATAGAGGATGCAGATGAAGCCCGTGTTTTATTTTACGTCTAGAACAATTTTGCAAGCGGTTCTCAAGTTCTAAACACCCACAGCTTTTGATGTTACCTTTGGATAAAGGATATCCCTGCTTAAGGGTAACCTTGCCACAGTCGCAAAGACAATTCCATTGTAATTTTTTACCATTATTTTTGCCTCTCGATAAAACAACAAGTCTGCCAAATCTTTTATTGGTTAAATCTATTGCAGGACTTGGTTTTGACTTTATTGTTTGACTTCGTTTGCATCCACAGCTTGTCGAATTATCATTACGAAGAGAAGATCCATCGACTAAAACCTCTTTTCCACAATCACAACGACATACCCACCGCGCTTGGCCCTTTAATGTATTGTTTCCGCGTTGGATTACAAGCAATTTTCCAGAACGAAAACCCAACATATCCAACGGGCCTTCTTGGTTGAGTTGCTGGGCTTTCTCTTTTCGAAAACAACCACAACTTTGAGTAGACCCTAGATTACTTCTTAAAATGCTTTTTACTGTTCCGCATGAACACAGGCACAAGTAATAGGAGTTCTTCCCTTTTCGACTTTCATCAATTTTTAAAACAGTCAATCTTCCAAAACGAGAACCATTTTCAACAATCATATTTGAATCCCTAGCTGTGTCATATAAAAGACCCAAAAGCCAGGAAGGATATCACGCCCAAAAGCAAAAAAGCTACTTAAAGTCTGTCTACCCTGAGTCTGTCGACTCAGATAAGGCGTAACTTTATTCTAAAAACATTAGAGGGCGGGCATGGAAGTTATACTAACAGAGAAAGAAAGGGAGAGGATAAGGTTAGAATTTGGCACGCTTTTGCGTGCACAAAGGCAATCTATCGGTATTTCTCAAGAAGAGCTGGCTTTTAGAAGTGGCCTTCACCGCACTTATGTAGGCAGCGTTGAGCGAGGTGAGCGGAATTTATCATTGGAGAACATATTTGTTTTTGCTAAAACATTAGGCTGTCATCCCAGAGATCTCATTCCAGAATTGCCCTCCAATAAATCTAAGTAGTCATTTAATTTCTAAGTATCTTCTTCCTTTCAAGAAAATTTTCGGTCTAGCTTAAAAAATGGTCTAACTGCAGAATCTTTGCCTTGTACAATGGAGGCGTTCTAAAATGAAAAAATTCCTCAAGTTCTTCTGGTTTCCTGGAATTATGATGATCGGCTGCATATCATTTGCTGGCTATATGGCATGCAAAGAAGAGAGCCTTAAAAGTGACCTGATTGGAAAAGCGCTCGGGGGAAATCGTACGGCTATTGCTATTTTAGAAAAATATGAAAAGCCTTGGAAACTTGATGAAAGAATCTTAGAAGGAGCACTCAACGATAACCGATATGCTCTTCAGATTTTGGGTGTTGAAGTTACAGACAAGAACTAGTTCTGTTTTAAAGAACGTTTCTGCAATAAGTTCTTGTAATTCAGTGCAGCTGAGCAACGTCGGCACCATGTTCCTCGATGTTTAACGCTATTGGCAATTGCTTCCCAAATATGTCCTGCTGCGCATTGCCATTTAAGCTTGGCATGTGCATTGGTATACTCTTCCGAAAGACATTTACCACCTCTCTCTTCTGCTATCGCTTTCATTTCGGCAATAGATAACCGTTCATGCCCACTGCATTTTAGACACCAGCTTCCTCTTTTTACTGCATTGGGTGGGGCCTCGAAAATATGGCCGTTTCTGCACTGCCATTTCATTTTTGCAGATGATCTCTTATAAGCCTCTGAAAGACACTGTCCTCCATGTTCAAAAGCTATATCCTTAAGTTCCTGAAGTACAGTACGTGCGTAATCGCTAGCGTAGGCTTTTTTCAAGTCTATGCTGAAGCCTTGTTTAAAATTTAGCGACAATTCTATTTTCTTACTGACACACTCATTTTCAATAACATCTATAATATTTTCGAGAGCAGTCATTGTAAATATTTCTGGAACAACAATTACCTTGACCCCGTTCTCTAAGCATAATTGCTCTTTGTGCCGATCATCTTTTTGCCGCTTCTCCAGTTGATCATTTGTTTTTGAATAAAGTTTATCAATTTGATAGTGGTATTGACCATGGTGTTCAAAGGCAAGGCTTAATTCAGAGCAATAACCATCTAATTCAGCTCGATTACCTTCTGAGTTAAACAGCCAATGGGGTCTAGATTTTGGAAAAGGATAGCCAAAAATTTGCTCTAAATACTCACGACATATTCGTTCTCCTAAATGGCTAGAACATAGTGGACACCAGCTTCCTCGCAATATTTTGACAGGGGCAGCGGACCATTCATGGCCATTCGCACATCGCCAATTCAATTTAGTATTCACACTCTTATGAGTTTTGGATAAGCATTCTCCACCACGACTTTGTGCTACATCGTGCATAATCTGGATATCCTTTTTTCTCAAATTAGCAGAAGATTCAAAACCACACCTCATGCACCATGACTGAGCGCTTTTGACGCTACTTGGGGCTGCTTCCCATTGATGTCCTTTTGCGCACTCCCAGCGCAAGGGAATTTTATTTCCAAGATACTCTTTTGATAGACAAAGCCCTCCCCGTTCTTTTGCTAATCTATACATTTCATCAATGGTATTTCGACGCAAAAGACCCGCCTTTTTTGAGCTACATACATCGCACCATTGTCCTCTTCTCACGTTGTTGGCGCAATTTTGCCAGACATGTCCCTCTCTACATTTCCAACGCATGCTAGTATGAGCATTCAGATAAGTTTCGGATAAACATTCACCCCCGTTTGCTTGTGCAACCTGCCGCAAATCTTCGATACCATAGCGTAATTTATTAGCATTGGAGGTTCGAGCACAGATATCGCACCAGCTCCCACTTTTTACATTAGTTGGTAACGCAACCCAAACATGATTATTCTTGCACTGCCATTTTAAGGGTATTTTACTGTTTACATAGACACTAGAGAGACATTTACCTCCATTTTTCTTAGCAAGCAAGTGCATTTCTTCTATTGTTAGTCGGATGTTTGTAGCGCAATGCGGACACCAAGTCCCGCCTTTAACGTTATTAGCATTAGCATTCCAGGTGTGGCCCTCTTTACACCGCCACAAAAGATTCTGGTTATTATTCTGGTATTTTGCAGAAAGGCATTCTCCGCCCCTTTCCTTTGCAAGGTTTTGCATTTCAATTATGGTTAGCCTTTTCATAAAATTACCTTCATATGAAAACAGATTGACAGGCATCATCATAAAAATGCAGGCTTAATAGCAATATATTTTCGGGTTGTAAGAAAAAAAGATATGCTGTAAATTTATTCTTTTCTAACTGCAAAAGTTAAACAGGCCCTACTTTCAAGGATTACCTATTTATGCATGAACCAAGTTTACCTAGTACTAGTGTCAGCAACGATGGCTTTGAGTGGCGGCCTGCAACGTTTTCAGATTGTCTAATAGAAATAGAACACGTCCAAAGTGTTATATCCGAGTGCTGTTACTTTAGGGGGCAACGTCTTAGCAATCGCCTTCTCGATTCAACCTTTGCTCGTAAAATGAAAGAACGAAGGGGAGTGAAAGATATTAACCGATACCCAATTGAACATCAGTCTAGTATTGCCCTTCAACACGAACTCGGAAATGATTTGCTGAACACTCTTTATTCGGTACCAATCTTAAGCTCATTTCTTTCCGAAGATGCGCCCCCTTTTATTGTAGGAGGGCATCCTATAGACATGCTTTTTGAGTATCATATTCATGTTCAACAAAACCCCAAAAACCCAAATTTGATTGAGTTTACAACTCTGGGAACAAATTTTTTAGACTTCTCCCTGAATTGGAAAATTGGATTGTTTTTTGCAAATAGGAATCGTTTACAGGCTGACGAAGGTGCCATATTTGTAGTTCACCAAAAAAATCTCGGCCCAGTGTTTCATTCTGGAGGCACCCCGTTCCAAGAAGTAATACTGAGATTGAGAAACACAATGGCTCAAAATCCCCTTCAAGAATACCCAGGATTACCAAGACTTCCATGGCCCAACGCTCAATTCAACAATGCTTTAGATCCCAAGCCGAAAAGACAAGAAGCAATTTATGTTGCCCAAATGGATTTCAGGAAAGACCTTGAGCTGTCTTGGAAAGAGCTATATGCGCATACCAAAAAACAAACTTATCTCAAGATAGTCATTCCAAAGCACACGGTTGATGAAGTCAAAGATTTTTTAATATCTCAAAACTTAACTGAAGACTTCCTTTTTCCAAAGACGGAGTTCGATGAGATCAAGTTGTCTTAAGAGGGTGAAAAGCAACCCTGAAAATTACGCAAATTTTACGCAAGTGATCGGAAAGCAAGCGAATATTTTAGAATCAATCCGAATAAATTCTTAAACGCATTGAGAGGAAAATCGCATTCTGGTTTAATCTCTGTTGTTCAGAGTTTTACGCCGAATGGGACTGAAAATCCTTGTGTCGCTGGTTCGATTCCAGTTCCGGCCACATCACCGGAGACATTTTCAGAAATGATCATGTCTTCGGCTTTTTCATTTTGTAGCCCCTTATTTTTCTGAAGGATAAGAACAAGCGCCGGATTCAATGCGCTAGTTCGATAATTTCCCTCTTTGAAGATCACATTTGCGGGGAAGATCGAACCAAGCAACTTTCTTCTAGCTTGGGGTTCTGCTTCTTGAAAATACCAGGTCAAATCCTTCAAAAGACTCATTCCATAGCGAGCGTATTTCTCGAAAGCCGTATCAGCGATTTCTAGGTCATTTTTGCTTTTCAGCTAAGTGTCTAATAATGAATAATTTCGTTTTAAATATGTAAGAAAGATCGATAACATTTTCTTACAAACCAAGTTGAGAGAGTGCTAATGGATCATCATGTAATTGCCTAACAGCTGTTAGATAATTTGAATAGGCTAGATCAAATGTTTGGAATATCTTGATTCCTCCCAGAAAAAGCCCTATTCTGCTCCCCTTCCCTATGAGGTTTCTATGAAGAATTGGTTTTCGAAATTGTTACTGACCTCTTTAAGCTTAGGCATATTGGTCTTCCCATTTTCTATAAAAGCTGAAGTGTTAAGTGATGATTTTGATTTAAGCCGTCTGAAAGGTCTAAAATTAGGCTATTATATTGGCTCATTCGACCCTATCCATCTAGGCCATCAACATGTCATAGAAGAGGCATTAAAATCTGAATATGTTGATTATGTCCTAATTTATCCAGCTCCTGGAGGAAATCAATTCAAAAATCGAACCGATCTGGCTCTTCGTCAGAAAATGATAGCCAGCATATATCAAGAGCATCCAAAGGTTTTACTAACGTATTGGACCCCCAAGGAATTACAGGACAAATTTACTCCATTTGCAAATGATATAGATGTCGTAGGCATCATAGGTTCAGATGTGGTCACTGAAACCCTAATGGGGCCGGATAAGGAACTAAGTGAAAAATATCGTAGCGTCTTTATGCGAGGCATTCCTCTTAAAGAAAAGCATTATGAGGATACAGTTGGCGCTTTAATGGCTTTAAAGGCTAACTCCTTTCTGGTAGCTCTCAGAGGGGAAATAGACCTGTCTCATGTGGATGGAAAAATTTACGATCGATCCATTTGCGCCTTCATACCTTCAAAAGACAACTCTTCTACAGAAGTAAGAAATGCCATCAAAAACCAGAAGCCATTTGAGCAATTTCTCTCCTTCCCAGTACAGGCAATCATCAAACAAGAAGGTCTATATGGACTTTCCACAAATTAAAATAACGCAATTCGAGATGAGCTTTTAGCGATGCAGGAATTAGATCAAAAGGCCAGATCGAAATTGTTAAATATTAAAACCTTCTCGGAAGAGCTCTGGAAAGATGTTCAAGAAATAGACAGTAAAAATAGGCAGAAACTTAAGGAAATTGTAAGTCAATAAGTATCCCGCAACTCGCGCATCGCTTGACACTAGGCTGAATCTCGGTATATACTGGTATATACCAATGCGAGTTAGAAAAATATGTTTATCCACGACGTTTGTTCAGCTTTAGATAAAGCAGATGTTCCTTATGCCATTGTCGGTGGCTATGCAGTTGCTTTACATGGGGCTGTAAGAGGAACTGTTGATGTTGATGTGGCGATCCAGTGGTCTCTTAAAAATCTCCAGAATGCAGAACAGGCGTTCAAACAATTAGGGCTTGTTTCATTGATTCCGGTTACGGCAGAGACTTTATTTCATTTTAGAGAGGAGTACATCCAGAACCGCAACCTCATCGCTTGGAATTTCTATCATCCTGCAAATCCCTTACACCAAGTCGACCTCATTATCAATTACGACCTCAAGAGCATTCGCAATACGAAGCCTATTAAAACTCCCCAGGGTACCATCCTCATTTTGTCGTTAAACGATCTGATCCAAATGAAAATGGCATCAGGACGGCCTCAAGATTTAGAAGATGTCAAAGCCTTAAGTTATTTATGACCAAAACGATTCAATACTTCACTAAAGAATATCTAGAGCGCTGTAAGGGGATGACTTCGGATCAAATTATCGAATTCCTTGAAGATTACCGAATGCTTTTTTCAAAAGTTTCTGAAAAAAGTCAATTGATCAGCCTTAAAATTGAGCCGTCTCTTCTCAAAGCATTTAAGCGCAGGGCGGAATTGGAGGGCACTCCTTACCAAACTCAGATCAAAAAACTCATGAAAGAATGGCTCAGTCGACAGGAAATGCCGTAGGTGCCAATTTCCATGCGTCGAAACATCTCGCTTAGGATCGCTAAAAAATTCCATTACTAATTGACATAAAGTTTGACGTAAATTTTAAATTTTTACGAGAATGTTGCATTCCTTAAGTTTCCTTTACAGAGGAGTTGCCGCTTGAGAACACGTTTCTTCTTAGGAGTACTTGCGCTGAGTGCTGAGTTCTCGTGTTTATATGCCGGCAATCCTTTTGTGTTTGTGAAGGAAACGCAAGTGCAAGAGCCTGTCCAAGCGCAAGAACATAGCGATGTACATCCGAATCGCTCTTCACGATTCCGGGCAGACTCTACGAATTTTACGATTTTTGCGGATCTTCTTGTGTGGACCGCAAAAGAAAGCGGCTCTGATAACTGGGCTGAGGTGATTACCACTAATGGTTTGACTGAGAATTGCGATATCCGTCAAGTCCACTTTGGGTGGGATCCTGGTTTTCGGGTCGGTGTAGGTTATGGCATGCGCCATGATCAGTGGGATACGCAATTCTATTATACCTGGTTTCACACACAAGGAAACGATCGTGTTTCGAGTCGTCCCGGGTCTGTTTTCTCTTCTTATACTGGAAATTTTTATGTCGATAATCCAACGGGAATAGGGATTTCGGGGATTTCCTACCAGAAGGCGCGCGTGCGCTGGATGATCCAGTTCGATATGCTGGATTGGGAATTAGGTCGATCTTTTTGGATCAGCAAGGCTCTCTCTATTCGCCCATTTGTCGGGTTAAAAGGAGGCTGGATCCATCAATCCATCCATACAAAATGGCAAACTCCATCGCCTCCTCCGAATATTGTGCTCATTGACTTTCATACGGCAAGAGAAAATCTGAAGAATCATTTTGGGGGACTGGGACCTTGTGGAGGTCTCGATACAAAATGGGATGTCTTCGTTCGTCAAAACCACACGTTGAGTCTTTTCGGAGATATTTCTGGTGCAATCATGTGGGGACATTGGACATTTGGCGATGTATATAAAAATGACATCGGTCAAGAAGTTGTGATCAAAACATCCTCGTTCAACAGTGGAGCCTCTATGCTGAGGACTCTGATGGGATTCGAGTGGGATGCGTTTTTTAACCGGGGCCGATTTCATTTTTCCACGAAATTAGGATATGAAATGCAGTTTTGGTTGGATCAACTCCAATATTATTCTTTTGATACAGGTAGGCTCAGCAACGTGTTGACATTGCAAGGAGGAACTCTTGAGTTTCGCTTTGATTTTTAAATTTAACCCTTTTGCATAGACCAGCATGAAAAAGCAAATACTCCATCTTTTGGCTGCGTTGATCCTCATGCTATCGCAAGTAGAGGCAGCGAGCACAACTCCAAAACAAGAAGACGCTCGCGGCTTGCCGAATCTCTCTCAACGCGCATCTGGGCATTGGAAGGTATTTGGAGATGCGCTTATTTGGTTTGCATCTGAACAAGCGTCATCTGTTTGGATCGACGTCATTGAAATCGGAGATAATACAAGTGCGTTTGTTGCTCAGAATCTCAGTTTTGATTGGAATGCGGGTTTTCGAGTAGGTGCTGGATACAATTTTGACTATGATCAATGGGATACTCAATTCTATTGGACCTCATACCAAACAAAAGCCCATCAAAGCCAAGAGGTGTTTCCAGAGTTTATTGCAATTCCAGGGGGCGGAGTGTTAGTGACTCAGCAACTTCATCCTGAGTTCTTTGCTGCGGACTTGGCCGGAGTGTTTTCAGAGAGTGCACATATTCATTGGAACCTTGTTTTCAATATGTTCGACTGGGAATTAGGGCGCTGTTACTGGGTCAGTAAAGGCCTTTCTCTTCGTCCCTTTATTGGTTTAAAAGGGGGATGGATCGATCAGTCGATTCATGTGAAATACGGCGATTTAATTATCAATAGTACCCCTACCGAGATCAATGCTAATGAACATGTGAAAAATAATTTTTGGGGCATCGGGCCCGTGCTTGGTGTGAATACTCAATGGAAGTTGCGCAATTTTGGCACACACTATCCTAGTTTTTTTGGAGATTTTTCTGCTGCGACACTCTGGGGAACTTGGGAGTGTTCCGATGTTTATAAAGATACGACACATGAAAAAGTTAACGTGCACACGAAAAATGCGACGCTAGGCGCACTCATGTTCCGAGGATTTGTGGGCATAGGGTGGGATGTCGCATTTAATAAGGAAAGGATGCACTTTGGAACGCGATTGGGTTACGAAATGCAACTTTGGGTGAACCAACTCCGCGTGGCGACATCGCAGCTCGTCCGATTGCATGGCGACTTAACCCTTCAAGGGGTGACGTTCAATTGTGGATTAGATTTTTAACGGTGTAGAAGAGTAAAAGCAACATGACAAGAATTTACATACGATTAGCTGTTGTTCTCCTTTTGTCGATGGGCGGACATCTCTATGCTTCTTCCACAAATCAGGATACGGGACTGCCGAATCTCTCTCCTCGGCAGAGAGCGCAAGATAAAACGATCGATATTTTTGTAAACGCTCTTTACTGGAAGACAAGCGAAACCGTCGATTGGGCGTTCACACTTAAGACGAAGCCAAATTTCGTAGGAAGTGCGTACAAAACTCTTGCATTCGATTGGGATCCTGGTTTTCGAGTGGGTGTGGGTTACAACATGCATCACGATCAGTGGGATACCCAATTCACCTATACCTGGTTTCAAGCGCAAGCAAATGATCATGCGAGCGGTAGTGTAACATCAGGATTTCTCGCTGCTAGGCTTTCTCTATTAGAGCCTTTTCAAAAGGGGAAAATTGATTTCAATCTTCATTACAACATGTTTGATTGGGATTTAGGAAGAAGCTTTTTGGTTAGCAAATCGTTATCATTTAGACCCTTTATCGGTGCAAAAGCGGGATGGATCAATCAAAGGCTTCGTGCCAAATGGACATCGCCTGATTACTTTGCTTTTGAGAAAGTGAAGAATAACTTTCGTGGAGGCGGCCCTAAAGGAGGTGTTGACAGTCAGTGGATTCTTGGCAACATAGAGAGGCATGTGTTTAGTCTCAAAGGGACTCTCGCGGCTGCCTATCTATGGGGAAGCTGGACGCTGCGCGATCAATTCATTGATGTCTTTTCGACAAAGACCTCTATTCCGATGGGAAGGCGCAACTTTGGGTCTTTGATGCTTCAAACGTTAATGGGATTTGGCTGGGATTTCGACTTTGATAAAGAGCGCTCTCATTTTGCCTTGAATGTGAGCTATGAAATCCAAGATTGGTTGAATCATTTTCAAGTGTTTTCCAATGCTTCGGGGACTCAGAATGCTGACCTGATCTTGCAAGGCCTCACGGTTGATGTGCGTTTTGATTTTTAACATCAAAGGGAGACAAAGGCTTGAGCCTTCGCTCCCATTGAGAGTTAGCTCGCTCTTTAGAGGATTGAACAAGAGGCTTCGTAGCAGGGGTCGATATGCAAGATCATCGCTCTTCGCTCTTCACTTTCCGGCAGTCGTTCTAAAGCTCTCAACATCTCTTGTCTCTGAAATGGGTTGAGTTTCACGAAGCTGACTTTGTTCGCTTGAAGCCAGCGTTCTGTATCTGGGAGCAAATGAAAGAGGTTATCCAGCAATTGCTTTCTTAAGTTGCGATCCGTGATCGATAGGAGATGCTGCGCGACGGTATCATAGTTTCCCGCATTTAATAAATCGGTGATGATCACTTGATCTTTTCTAAAGGTATAAGCGGGATCGATCTTTAGCAGCAGTGCTTTTTTCCGTTCTCCTGGAGGCAGTGCTTCCAGTGCATTCAGCATGCTTCTGGATTGCTCTTCATTGAGCGTGACATAGTCAAGGTTGTTTTCGTTCAGCCATTTTTCAACACGTGGAGTGAAGTGAAATAAACAAGTCAACAGTTGTTGGGCAGTTTCCAAGTTTTGGATGTTCACTAGAAGGTCTGCCACATCTAAATAATGTTCAGAGCGCAGTTGTTGAGTTATCCAGTTTTGAAGGGGTCTGTAACTAGCCTCTGGAGAGGGTCTCGTTGGCCCTGAGGAAGAAGACGCTCTACTTGAAGAGGATGTCGTGGGCGTTAAGGTGGTAAGGTCTGGATATGTGTTAAGAATGAGCTGGAGGATCGAATTTTCTTCTGCTGACAGGTGTCTCGTAAGAGATTGTAAATAGTGTTCCCCCACGAGAGTTCTCAAAAGAGACGTGGAAAATCTTTTTTTCTTTGTCTCGTTTGTTAGGCCCTGAATGTGCGTCCATGCGGCTTCATAGCGATGTTTATCAATCAGTCTATAAATAGCTCTTTCTAACAAAATCTCCTGGTAATTTTCTGGACAAAGGGGAGCTAATTGAAAGATTAAATCGAATTCGTTGTTTTTTAAAAGCTTATTAAACAGATTTTCAAGCTGCCGGGATGAATTATTGGAATGCTGAATGTATTTAATTGCGCTAGGATAATCCTTTGCTTGAATGAATTGATCGATGACAGTTTCAAGGACGCCTTCCCTTAGGAAATCATGGCTGATGAGAGCTGTATAGCGTAAACCGTCTTCCATGCGTCCGCTTTCGAATGTTAATTGAGCGGCCTTAATGAAGAATTTATCTGCCCCCTGTAAATTTTTTTGAGACGAGAGAAAGTTAGCAACATTAATCGCTTGATCCTGGAAGTCATTTTCCCAAAAGAGATCGAAGAGTTTTTCAATTTGCAGTCTTTGCTTTAGGCATTGCATTCCATTTTGTTCTACAAATTCTGAGACATCGCAAGCGGGGATTTTTTTCCAGAGATCTGCTAAAGCGGAGAGAATTTTGTCTTGAGTTTCTAGGTCAAAAGAATTTTTTTGGAAAAATGACAAAGAATCCTTTTTGCTAAAGCATGTCATTCTCTCAACAAATGGGAGCATTGCCTTTGTAAGGAGTAGCCATTGTTCATCGGGAATGTTTTTGATAAAATCAGTGATCGCTTCTAAGTCTTGCTTTTTTTCAACGGTTTCTGCGGATTCGTCTGGATTGCTCTCCGAGTGATATCTGAAAGAACTGTGCATGTCCCAAAGAGCATCGCGATCTCCTGGTTTTCTTACGGCTTCATTGAGAACTGTAGTTAAGAAATGACTCTGCAATTGTGAATCTTTAATTTCTAAAACAAACGAAAGAGCCTCTGCAAACCGATTTTGTTTGAAGAAAATCTCAAAAATGTCAGCATAACAAATGCTGCTGTTCCTTTTTGTTATCGAGTTCGCGACTTGGATAGCAGAAGCAAAGTCGTTCTTTTTCGCAAATCCATTCGCTAAGAGTGCGCGGCACTCGTCTTGGGTTTGTGGGTTGTCGATGCGTTCGATCAGTTGGGTTGCGAGTGTAAAATTCTCCGAGTTGACACATTCTTTAAACAGTTCTTGCCAATAAGACTGACACTCCCATTCTGACTTAACATGTTCCATAAGGGCAGTGGCGCGATCAAAGTTGTGACATTGGATATTTCCTCTAATCAGCGAGCCTATACACCACTCGCGGTATTCTGTATTTTGGATCTGCTCGAAGAACAGGTGAGCTTCGTCACAATAACCCCAGTGGGCCAGTCGGCCGGCAGCATGATGTAAGAACCAGTCGTCCATAACGGAGGGTCTTGCATTGAATAGACTCAATACAATTTTTGCTGCGACCTCGCGCAGAATAAGATCCGGCGTTGTTTGAGAGATGCCCGTCTTCAGGCTTGGACTCGTTTTCTCAGACTCTTTGATTTTTTGAAGTTCAGTTGCCTCACGGATGCTGAGCTTATCATAGAGCTCTTTCAAATAACTTGTTTTATTCTTTTTGCGGAATTCGAAGTTGGGCATTTGTATACAAGCATCTAGACAGCGCATCAATGCGTATCGGCTGCATGATGCAGTTGAATCTTTTTTCGTCTCGAAGAAGTTAGCAAGTGTCGTTGTGAACTTAGCGTAAGCTTGTCCGAGCGATTCATTGTGATCCGCTTCGGGGAAACAGAGGGCAACGTCTACACTTGTCTGAAAAAGGCCATGTTGGCTACAGAATGCGCAAAAAGTACCAAACGTGCGTAGTTTAGTATGTTTAAATAAGTTTCCCGACATTTGGGGCTGAGGATTTGGTGCTGCAATTTCTCTTTTGATGTTTCGATAGGCTGTAAGAATTTCATCAAAATGTTTAAAATCGTTGGGAAGACCATTTGCTTGGATGTGGGTTTGTAATAATTGAAGGAGTTCATCGGAAAGATCTTTAATAAAGAGTCCCATGAGCCGATCGAGCAGCTTAGGTTGAATGTCGCGTAATTCTGTCCAGTTTTCGCAATGAAATTCAGCCTCTAACGATCTACTGAGGTTCTCAAGCGCTTCGAGTTTAGGGCCTGACAGAGTGGGGATTTGACGCGCCCATGCGATAAGGATGTTGACGAAGTCAAGGGTTTGAGAGTGTGCTTGATGCTTCGCTGCTTCTAGCCTAGACGAGTAGAGCGTTCGGCTTGTCCCAGCTATTTGAGCGAGATCCCTCTCTTTGAGGATGGGCTTTCCGTTGTTTTTTCGAACTGAATAAAGGCGCTCTAAAACCTCTTGGGGTAGGGCTTCAAGCAGGCTAAGGTGAGCTGGGTTTTCGGTTTGATCAGTTTTTCCGCTGTAACTTGCTTGTGGTAAGTGCTTTGCGCCTATACTAGGGCCGGAAGATGAAGAGGATGCCATAATTAACCTTCTATTTATAAATTATTGTGTTTAATTTAAAGCAATTATACTATGTATTTCGTTTTTAAGTAAATTGAACCTATTATTTTAATTTTTGTTTATTGCGACATTTGCTGTGTAATTTGTTGCTGCTGATGGAATTGGCTTGGAGACAGTGATTGCCTAAACGGGATTGAGAATGGGCGCTTGTTGCCGTTATGATGGGGCGGAGAGCTATGAGTAGCGGATGACTTGAAGCTGAGCTAAACGGCGCATGGCTTCGAGTAGGGGATCAACACCGATGCCGCTCATGGCAGAGATTTCAAAGAGGGTGTCAGGAGCGTACGGGTATTCTTCGCGGAAGAGCTGGGCGTGTTCCGCAGCATCTTCTGTGTCGATCTTATTAAGAGCGACGAGGAAGGGTTTTTCGAGCAGATCGGGGCGATATTCTTTGAGCTCGTTCTGTAGGACGCGGAAATCTTCGCGCGGATCTCTTCCTTCCATTCCAGAGATGTCGATGACGTACACGAGGGCGCTGGAGCGCTCAATGTGTTTTAAGAAGGAGATTCCCAGGCCTTTGTTTTGGTGAGCATCTTCAATGATCCCGGGGATGTCGGCGACGAGGATACGAGAATAATCATCGAATTGCACATAACTTAAGTTGGGGAAAAGGGTGGTAAAGGGGTAAGCGGCGATTTTTACTGGAACGTGAGTGATCTGGCGCATCAAGGTCGATTTTCCAGCGTTAGGCATCCCGATAAAGCCGATGTCGGCAATCAGTTTGAGCTCGAGCTGCACTTCGCGGGTCTCGCCATCGGTTCCTAGGGTGCAGATGTTGGGTGCTTGGTGGGTAGGTGTTTTAAAGCAGTTGTTTCCTTTTCCGCCTTTGCCACCTTGGCAGATGACCCATTCTTGATCAGCTTCGGTAAAGTCGTGTAGGATTTCGCCCGTTTTGACATCTTTCACTAGAGTCCCCGTGGGAACTTTCAGGATCAGGTCTTTACCGGTGCGTCCTTGTCTGAGATTGCCGCCGCCGGGTTGTCCATCTTCTGCAGCGATGAGTCTGCGGTTGCGGAAATCTTCGAGGGAGGGGATGTGACCATCTGTCTTTAAGATAATTGAGGCTCCTCTGCCCCCGTTGCCACCGCAAGGGCCGCCTTTAGGGATGAACTTTTCGCGTCTCCAAGCGACAACGCCGTTGCCGCCTTTACCTGCGCGAAGAGTGAGGGTCACAGAATCAGTAAACATAGATCATATCCTAAAATAAAAATTCCCCTAGAGAGCATGCTCCAGGGGTAAAAGCTATCCACTTGTTGCTGCTGTTATTGAACAGTAGGAACGATGGAAACGTAAGTCTTTGCGCTTTTGCGGAATGTGACCACGCCATCAATTTGAGCGTAGAGCGTGTCATCACGTCCTACACCGACATTTTTAGCTGGGTGCCATTTTAGACCGCGTTGACGCACGATAATGCTGCCTGCGGTGACAAATTGTCCACCGGTAGCTTTAATACCGAGGCGCTGCGCTTTCGAGTCTCTGCCGTTACGTGTAGAGCCTTGACCTTTCTTATGTGCCATGAGGTAATCTCTCCTTAAGCGATGATATCTGTAATTTTAACGCGAGCGTACGTTTGGCGATGCCCGACTTTACGACGGAACGGTTTGCGTCGTTTGTATTTGAATGCGATGACTTTAGGTCCGCGGAATTCTCCGAGAAACTCAGCTTTTACAACTGAATTTGCAAGATGTGGACTGCCGATTTTTGCAGCGCTTCCGTCATTGAGGAAAAGGACGTTTTTAAATTCGACTTTCCCAGTTTCTGCTTCGAGTCTCTCGACGTCGATGACATCGCCTTTTTCGACTCGGTATTGTTTCCCGCCAGTTTCGATGATTGCGTACATTTGGCCTCCTGAAAATTGCATCGTACTAATAAGCTAAGCTCATGTTTGAGCCCATGTATGGAGAGGAAAAAGAGCATCATAGGAGATCGTCGCTTTGTAAGTCAACCGAATTCCCTAAGGATCGTGAATTCCATAGGAGAATGGGAGCGTTAGAATGGTTGTTGTTTTTATCTATTTAATAATATTATTTGTAAATTAATTTAATTATATTTATGATGAACTTTAAGGGGATGAATAATCCTTGAGACTATTGGATGAGGATGTAATGAAACCACTCAATAAACGAGTTAATAAAAAGAAGGCGTCTAAAGTAACTCTTAAAAATAGACGTTCGCAGCATCGGCTTGCCGATAATGTAGAAAAAGAGTTGACAAGCGGGCTCACTTCTATTCGACCAGAAGATGTGAAGTTGCATCAGCACTATTAAAATTTAAGCGTTAACTTAAAGAGAGGAAGAAAATGAAAGCAGTGAAAAGATCAAGTAAAGCAACATCTCGTCGTTCTAAGCGTTCGACAAGAGCTAGCGCGAAGCCAGCTGCACGTAAGTTGAAAGGGTTAAGAGGGTTGTGGAAGCGTTTTTGCGCTCTCTAAAAAACTTTTATTTGCGCTTTGCTAAGCTGAGCGCATAAAAGAGGGCGGCCGTTAGGGAGATTGTAGCGCCGGGGGGCCAGTTAAGCTCGTAGGCGCTATACATCCCCAAAAAGGTAAAGAGACACCCAAGTGCAACAGCAAGCAGCATCATCACAGAAAGGCGCTGCGTGAATGCTCCTGCGATGGCGGCGGGGATCGCGAGCATCGTGATGACGAGGATTGCTCCTACGACCTGGATGAGGAGCACCACAGAGACGGCGACAAGGCACAACAGAAGCAGGTAGAGGGCTCCTACTGAAAGCCCTTGCAAAGAGGCCTGTTCTTCATCAAAGCAGATAGCGAGAAACCTGCGGTAAAACAGGGCAACTGCTGCTGCAATCACAACATCTAAGGTCAACAAAAGCGCGAGATCGGCTTTCGTGACCCAGAGGATATTTCCAAAGAGATAGTTCAGTAATTCAACGTTATATCCGGGTGTTAGGGCAATAAAAATTACCCCTGCCGACATGCCGGTTGCCCAAATAGCGGCAATCACCGTATCTTCCCTTTCCTTATATTTAAGATGAATCCATCCCATGAGCAGCGCCGAGAGGATCCCTGCGACAAGAGCTCCTTGCAGCGGTGTTAAAAAGGTCCACCCATACGATCGTTTCAGCCATAAAAAAAGTCCCATGCCTCCCAAAACAGAATGGGCGATACTGCCGCTTAAAGAGACGATCCGTTTCACAACGACATAACTTCCAATGATTCCACTCGCAAATGAGGCAGCAAGTCCCGCTAAGATGGCGAAGATTAGAAAGGGATTTTGGCCTAAGGCGTGAAAAAATGAGGTCGTCATTACAATTTAAAATGGTCTTTTGTGGTTAAGGGGGTATGGTAGAGTCCTAGAGCAAAATGCTCACAGACTTCTTTTGCTTTTAAAGTGGTAACTTGTTTATGCACACACAAAAGGCGCTGTGCTTTATCGATGATGGTCTGCAAATCGTGGGTGACCATCACGATCGTCAAGGTTTCATTGAGTTTTTGCAGGAGCTGGAAAATTTGCTGCTCGGCATGGGGGTCAACGCTTGCTGTCGGTTCATCGAGAATGAGTAGTTTGGGGTGGTTGACAATGGCACGCGCGATGAGTACCCGCTGCGCTTGGCCTCCAGAAAGAGTGCCAAACGATTGATGTGCTAAATCTGAAAGGCCTACCGCCTCGAGGGCTTGGAGGACTTGTGTTTTAACTTTTTTGGGATACCCGCCCCACCATTTCAGTTGCGCTAGGCAGCCCATTCTCACTACGTCGAAAACGGAGATCGGAAAATCTTTATCGAATCTGGCGACTTGAGGAACGTAGCCAATCTCTTGAGAAGTACTTCCGAAAACGTGAACTTTTCCCTTAACAGGGGAGAGCATCCCTAAGATGAGCTTGAGAAGGGTGGTTTTTCCGCCGCCATTCGGCCCGAAAATTCCGATGAATTCCCCTTCGGAGATCGTCACATTGACCCCTTCTAAGGTCAATGTCTTATCATAGCCAAAGGAGAGGTTTTCAAGTGTGATGATGGGAGTGGGCATAATTTCAATTAATTATTTTTAGCAATAATCTGAGCGATTTGCCGTAAATTGTCCACATAATCTTCTGCATAGGGATTAACCATTGCTGTTGTAACCTTAAGTTCCTGTGCGATGAGCTCAGCGCCTTTGTTGCTATATTGGGGCTGCAGCAGCACTGCGGTCACTTTGAGTTTTTTTGCCTCATCAATCAGACTTGTGAGGTGTTGGGGCAGTGGGTCTTTGCCTTCTATCTCAATCGATAACTGAGTCAAATGGTAATCTTGGCAGAAGTAAGCAAAAGCGGGGTGGGAGACGAGAATTGCCTCGTTTTCCTTGGGCTTAAGAAGAAGAGTTAGTTCTTGGTCCAGTGCATCGAGTTCCTCAAGGAAAGAGGCAAGGCCTGTTTCGAACCTTAAGCTCATTTCTGGAAAGGCGGTTATCAATCCTTCTGCAATTGTCTTCGCTTGGATTTTGGCGAGGCGAGGGCTCATCCAAATATGCAGGTCGTTCCCTTCATGGTGGCAATGGGAATGTCCTTCTGCGTCGCATTCGCTCAGCATCGGCACCCCTTGCGTGACATCGGCGATGACCATTCCAGAATTGCGTTCTTTAAAGACGTTATAGACCTTTTGGTCGGCGGGATCTCCCAGTCGCACCCATAGACGTGCATCGGCAATGGCTTGCACTTCTTTTGGTTTCGGTTCGTAAACATGGGGATTCGAGTCTTCCGGAACGAGAATATGCACAGGGAAATCAGAGCCTGCGATCTTGTGAACAAAATAAGCATAAGGAGCCACGCTGACGAGCACGGTTGGGGGATTAGGCGTGGCAGTATTTTTTTGACACGAGGCAACGATCAGAAGGAAGGGCAGCAGCCAGAAAAGTGTTTTTTTTATCATGGAAATAGATGGGGGTGTTTGAAACAGCTATGCTCGCTTGGCAGGGCAATTTTTGCAAGGGAAAAGCGGTGAGGTGGATGTTTAATTCTTGTCAGATAACCGCAGGTTAAGTTAGTCTTGGTGCCGATCAGTTTTTGGAGGAGTGTCCGAGTGGCCGATGGAGCACGCTTGGAAAGCGTGTAAACGTGAAAACGTTTCGTGGGTTCGAATCCCACCTCCTCCGTCATTATCCCGCGGACACGAGAAAACTCGGTCGTTCACGGCCGAGATGAATCGCGCCTTTTCGGACACAGTGGCTTATAACTCTTCGATATGCTCCAAAGCC
>JAGVMG010000040.1 GCA_020053915.1 Parachlamydiales bacterium
AACATGCAGAAAAGGCGCTGTCTGTCAATCCGGAACAGGATCGTATTTGAGAATCCGGCCGTCTTCGATTTGCACTGTCCGGTAGACCCACTCGGCGCTATTTTCCCGCATGAGGCGATCACATCCAAGGAAGAAGCCTTTGACAAATCCGTGTTTGCGCATAGCAAGTCGCATGTACTGAGACGAGGACGGGTAAAAATGGCTGCGTGGGCCATCGACAGGAGAGAGAACATTTTGGTGGAATGAGATCACCTTTTCTGCAGCTTTAACAAAGACAGACTGGGGTGGTGGTGGCGCAACAGGAGGCTGTTGCCATTCGTCTTGGGCAAGCTCGGCATCTTTGCCCCAGGGCTCAAAATAGCCGGGGCGAGCATGGACAAGAATGGGCACAAGAAGAAAGAAGAGGACTTGGTTAAAACGCATAGTTGAGCATCAACACGGGGAACAACCCTTTTTGGTTCATCATCGGAGTCGCTCTTTGTTCATAGAGCCGCTCGTTAGAGTATTTGGCCTCTAGACCTGCACCGTAGATCCCTCCAAAATACCAACCCGCTTCGAAACTGGTGAAGATGGCACCGGCTGCAACATTACCATGATAGAAAAACCCCGTAGCAGCTGCGATGAATAAGCCATTGAGCAAAAAAGCGGTGAAGGCGGACTGGGGCTGGCCAAGATAGAGATAGCCCGCACCAGGAACAACAGCATTGAGAAACTGGGCTTTGCCAACTGATTTCTTATCTTGCTCATAGGAATCAACAAAGTCATTGAGATAGGCAAAGTCGTTAAGCTCCGTGCCATAATAGCGAATTAAGGGGATCTCACCAGCCACCAAGGCTGTCGACACCGCTATTTTCTCAGCCTCTTCCGGGTAGTACGTCTCAATAAATTGAAGGGTGCGCTGAGCCTGATCATAATTTTTCTCCTGCAGATAGCTGTCGTAGAGAGCTAAGAACATGTCGTGCAGTGCGGGGAAACTAGGGTCGATATATTTGAGCTGGCTGTACTCGAAGGCATGGATCGCGTCTGCATATTTTTTGCCGACATAGTAGCAGAGAAAAATTTCATATTGAATTTCTTTAGCGCGCTCAACTTTTTCTTTAGGAATCAGGATCTCTGCGCGCTTAAAAGCGGTGATCGCCTGATAGAGATCCAGCGCATGGGCAAAAGCCATTCCAATGTGATACTCTTTAGCCCAATCTTCCCCTTGTTCGGCGATAGAAAGCGGAGGGAAGGGGGAAGGCAGCATCTGCAGGTATTTATCCTGGACGGCGTACTGGATCGTCGGTTCAATTTTGTCAGGCACACGCTGGCATCCCGGCGTTAGGATAAGCAGGAGGGCTGCGGTGCTGAGTAGGGTTCGAGGAACGATGTTGGACATGGGTATATCCTTTCTTTCAAAGGAAGGAGTATACCCAGATTACCGATATGAGGCTATTCATTTTCAGGTGTTTTGACAAGATCAATTCCCTCGTCAAATTGTTCTTTAAGACCGCGGACACGAGCCTGGTCTTTAAAGAGCCATTCCTGGTGCTCGGTGACCTTCTTGTACTCATCGTAAGTTTTGATAATATGAGGCCGCATAAAGATAATCACGTTGCTCTTATTATCCAGTCTATCGTTTTCACTAAAGAGAAGACCAATTACAGGGAGTCCTCCGAGGCAAGGGATCCCAGTACGGAAAATGTTCTTGGTGTCCATGACCATCCCACTTAAGCAGACAAAATGCTGATCGGGCACATGCACGCGTGTGTCCATGTGGGTATGAGATGTGGTAATCCCTGTCAGCTGAATTCCTGTGCTATTTGTATTCTGGCCAGCGATCTCCTCAGTGATATCATGCGTGATGTCCAGAGTGACAATGTCATTGTCTCCAAGGATCGGCGTGATCGTCAGACTGACGCCGACATCGCGGTATTCAATGTTTGCAGTGGTGACTGTCGTATTGGACCCGACGTTCTGCACGGTGGCGCCGGTAAAGGGAACGTTCGAGCCAACAAAGAGATTCGACTGTTTGTTGTCTTGCGCGATGATCTTCGGGTTCATCACAACGGTCGCTTGGTTATCAATCTGAAGTGCGTTGACGAGCGATCCCAAGGAGATAAACGATTTGCCCTTGTGCATGATGATATCGCCGATCACCCCTAAGTCAAAGCCTGTCGAGAATGGAACAGCGGGGTTCCCGCCTCCCGCTGTTGGCGTTGTCGTTGCATTAATCCCTGCTAAATTTGATCCAAACGTGCTCCCAGGAAAGGCTGATCCATTAGCAGCACTCAAAGGAAAATTACCAGTTCCCAATGCGGCTTTATTCATGTACTGTGCCTGACCGCCCCACTGCAGGCCAAAGTTCTGGGTATTAGCCAGAGTAGTGGTGATGACAAGCACTTCGATAAACACTTGGCGCAACGGCGTATCGAGGTTTTGAATCAAATCTTTCAGTTTGAGAAGCACATCGGGCTGGCCGGAGGCGAGTAACGAGTTGGTGACCTCAATCCACTGGACAGATTCGACAGCAGAGGTGAGCGCGTCGCTGGGAGCTGCCTCTTTAGCAGCACCCGCACTTTTCTTAAGATCTGTTGCGATCTGTCGTAATGCCGTTTGAATATCACTGCCTGGATGGTATTGCAATTTGTAAACAAGGAAGCTCACGTTGTCGATTGATTCGATACTAGCTGCCGAGTCTTTGTTTGGAACATCAAAGCGTTTTAATAGATCTTGTACTTTTTCAATCGAGGCTTCGTCGCCGGAGATAAGCAAAGTGGACGTTTGATCGATCCACTTCAAATTATTGATCGCATCGAACAACCCGACATCGCAGATCCCGGTACTCTTTAAGTTCACTTCAAAGTTTTCAAGAACGGTGATTAGATCCAGTCCTGCAAGATATTTAGGCTCGTAAATCACGTAAGTGAGAGCCCCTCTTGCTGCAGTCACTTCAGGAGGAGCGAGTGAGGCATTATCGAACTTCTCGAGAAGGCTATTCACCTTTTCTAGCGTCTCGTCCGAACCGGTGAACAACACCGAATTGGTCTCTTTGATGTAACGCATCGAGCTCAAACACTGAACCAATGCTCGATCCGCTTCTGTGGAGGTCGGAAGCTGAGCAGCAAAATTCTTGAGAGCAGCGATCAACTGATCGGCAGTCACGTACTTTAACTTATAGATTAAAAATGTCGTTTTACCGATGTGCTGAATCCCGGCAGCACCGGCAGCTGAGTCGATATGGGAAATGAGCCCCTTAACCTTTTCTAACGAAGCAGGCGATCCTGTAAAGATCAAAGAATCAGTCGCGGACACATACTTCATCGAAGCAAGAGACTGCATCAGCTCTGGATCAGCAAGCCCCGCGTCCTGTAAATCTTGAGAAGTGTCTTGAAGAGCTCCCTGGAGCTGCTGGGACGTTAAATAGACGGGCTTGTAGATCATGAAGTTGCTTTTCAAGCTCATCTCAGACACCCCTGCTGGAACATCGAATTCCGCAATGAGCGTCTTGATTTGCTCAATCGCATTCGCAGGCCCCGTAATCAGAATGGAATTCGTCGACTTGACCCATTCGAGCTTTTTGATCGAATCGATCACATTCTGATTTTGCACTGTATCAGTGGGGATTTTGTTCGCTAAGGCTTTAAGCTCATCAATAACACTGTTCCCCTGAGCAGTCTCGAGCTTATATAGAAAGAACCCTTTAACGGACTTTCCGGTAAGTTCTTGCGCGTTATCAAGGGAAAGGAGCAAGTCTTTTAAACGAGCGATCGTTGCGGGGTCGGAGGTCACGATAAACGATTGCGTGTCGTCACTCCACTCCATCGAGTTAATCGCATCAGCAAGTGCTTGATCAGCGGGGCTATTGGGATCTAAGGTAGGCACTAGCTTCTGCAAAGCGGATTGGATTTGACTTGAAGAGGCATACTGGGGTTTATAAATAAACACCTGCGTTCCTTTGGCATAAGTGCCTGCCACATCGATATTTTCCAACATCACACGGATTTTATCGAGGGATTGAGGGTCGCCTGTAAAGATCAATGAGTTGCTTCCCGGCTCCCACTTCATCGAGTCTAGCGCTTGAAGCATAGAAGGATCGGCAAGTCCGGAACTGCGCAAATTCTCGATAATTCCTTCCATCTGCGTTTGCAGATCCGTTCCCGATTGATGCTTCGGAATGTAGATCAAGAAGTGGCTCTTCGAGCTTGCTTGAGATAATCCTGTTTTCGCATGAACTGGGCTCACATCAAAGGTCGGCAAAATGGTTTTGAGATATCCCAGCGCTGATTCAGTTCCTGTAAAAACCAAAGAGTTAGTCTCGCGGATCCAACGCATGCTATTGATGGCATCAATCAAATCCTGATCGGGCACAGGTGCGTCTTCCAATTGCTTTGCCGTTTGATTGAGCGATTGCTCGATCTGCTCTTCATTCGCTATTTGAATTTTGTAGATATAGAGCGATGTTTTGGCAGAAGAAGGTGATACCGTCGTATCTAGCGAAGCCAAAAGATCCTTTAACTTGCTAACGGTATCCGCATCAGCAAGAAACATGAGAGAATTCGTGTTGCTCACTTCTTGCACATTATCGATTGCATCTTCTACAGGAGTTGTAGGCCCCCCTGAGGATTTGAGCTGGTCGTTAATCTGATTTAACCCGTTCACAAGTTCATCTGGAGTGCGATAGATCGCCTTGTAGATATAGACACTTTTTTCCAGCTGTGCTCGTTGCGCAATCTGAGTTCCTTTAGGAGGGATATCGAGATCTTCCATGATCGTCACAGCGCGCTCGATCAAATAAGGAGTGGACACTAAGAAAATCGTGTTCGTATCTAACTGAGGCACAAAAATAACGGGATTGCCTTCAGCAAAAGGAGCGATGATCTGCTGTGTGAGCTGGATCAGCTCGGGAGGCGGCATATTTTTGCACTCATACATGTCCATGTCAAGCGGTGTATGAGGCGCATCGAGGCTCATGAGAAGCTCTGAAATCTTTTGGACATTTGTCGTGATGTCGGTCACGATCAGCTGGCGAGTCTCATTCGAGATCTCGATGAGTGCTCCCTTAGAGCACATAGGGCGGATCACATTCGCAACTGAGTTAATGTTGGCATTTCTTATGCGGAAGACGCGCGTCACAAGAGCCGCATTGCCTGGTACAGAGTCCGGAAGATCGCTCGAAATGATCGTCGGGATCTGATTGACATCGGTTCCTTTGACGATGAGCACGTTATTGTCTTGCTCGAGTAAACTCAATTGATGCACGCGCAAGATTTGAGCGAGCGCCGACATTACGTTCTGCGTAGAAACAGGTTCCTCAGAAACCACTGTCACTGTAAATTGCAAATCGGCTTCTTCAAACACGAAGTTCAGATTTGTAATTTTGCTGACAAAGCGGATGAATTCAACAATCGAGATCTCATTGAAATTGATCTGATGGCCATTCACTTCGAGGTCTTCTTGGACAGAAGGAGCAGCATCTGCAATGAGATTTTCACTAAAATCGACGCTATAGGCCACAGGAGAGTGGATCAAGCTGACAAAAGAGGCGCACAAAGCGACATCGAACCAGATTCGTTTCCGAAATTCTTTCATAGCTAAAAAAGCCCCAGTGTGAGTACGCTGAATCGGAAAATAAAATTACTTGTACCGAATCCTAAGATACTTTTTGGATTATTGTAAATGGCTGTTTGGAACTCCCTCTAATTTTTAAGGATTTTATGAATGAAAAACCCAAATGCGATATGAAATTCACCAAAGATGCTCACGGCAAAGAGATCTTATTGAAGGATGGGAAGTTCCAAGTGATGATGGAGTGGGAAAAGCCCTACATGGAAGCGTGCATCGATGCTCTTTCCCCTGCAGGTGATGTTCTCGAGGTGGGATTTGGCTGCGGCTATTCTGCCACCCGGATTCAGCATTTCAAGCCAAAAAGCCATACGATCATCGAATTCCATCCAGAGGTAGCAAAAAAAGCACGCGAATTCGCAAGCCGCCATCCGAACGTCATCATCATCGAAGACACCTGGCAAAATACCCTCTCACGCCTCGGGACATTCGACGCGATCTTCTTTGATGATTACCCTCTTGAATCCGATGAAGAGATGAAAAAATTAAAACACACCCAAGAGCAATCGATCGATCTTCTCAAATCAGGCAACGCCCTCATCCAAGAGGTCGAGACCTTGATCCCCCATCTGAACACGATCGCTTATACCGATGCCGATATCGAAGAATTTATAGGGGCCCTAACCTCACAGCCTGAATTTTCAGAAAAGCATGTGATCCGCTTTCTCGCAGATTTAGAAAAGAACCAGCAGATCACACGAGAGCAACGAGAAAAAACACTGCACAACCTAGTGAAGAAGGGCGTTCTGAAAGAATTGCCGAGCTTAACCGATGTCGTACCGCCCAAGACTGCACCATGCGGCAGATCCAACGACAGATTTTTTGGTTTCCTTCGTGCCGTTTTGGAAAAGCACATGCGCATAGGCTCCCGCTTTTCCTGTTTCTTGAGCTCCTCTCAATCGAAGTACGAGGACAAAAAGTTTTACGAAGAGGTGATCTTGAATCCCCATCTCGAATACCACGAAGAGAGGATCCAAGTGGATGTACCGGAGAATTGCGATTACTACACAGATCCCGATGCACTTGTGATTACGATTACGAAGGTTTAAGAGTTTCTTAAAACAAATACAATTGCCTCTACAGCCTTCTTTCGCGCGTCTAAAACTAAACCAGCCCTAGAATCTTAAAGAGCCCCTTAAATACACCAGAGTTTAGAGAGGTCGGATCATCCGACCTCTCTAATGCGATCCCCTGTGAAACACTCAGTTCCTTCTCTAGTTAAGCCCCAAATCCTGGCCTAAGCCCCACCAACTCATTCCGCATCCCAAAAATAGTAATTTAATTTTTACACAA
>JAGVMG010000050.1 GCA_020053915.1 Parachlamydiales bacterium
GCTTTGGAGCATATCGAAGAGTTATAAGCCACTCTGTCCGAAAAGGCGCGATTCATCTCGGCCGTGAACGACCGAGTTTTCTCGTGTCCGCGGGATAAAATTCAAGCGGCAGGGACATGATTAACGTCTTCGTTTTTTCTTGTCCGATCGGGAAGATCCGCGGGATGGAGATCTCGGATGTGCAGTGGCCAAGCACCATTGACTTTCCATGACGATGAGATCGATCCGCTGCAGCCTTACTTTGAGTTTATTGCCTAGGGTATACGTTTTGCCAGTCGATCTTCCGTAAAGAAGATTGCGCTCTTGGTCGTAAATGAAGTAATCGTTGTCGAGCTCTGAGATGTGCAAAAATCCTTCGAGCATAAGCTCTGAGAGCTCAAAGAAGAGTCCAAAGGGTTTAATCCTAGTGACGGTGGCTTCATATTCCCGATTGGGGTCTTCATCGTAGGCTGCTTGAAGCAGGCGAAGCTTTTTCAGCGTCTTGACGCTCATTTCTGCGCGGAAGCTCACGCGCTCTTGCTCGGAGCAGCGCAATGAGATCTGTTCGATGTCGAGGTCTTCAGATTCTTCGTCAAACAGAAGTCGCTGGGTGACAAGATCGCTGTATCTGCGGATGGGGCTAGTAAAGTGGCAGTAGTGTTCGAGGGCAAGTCCAAAGTGGCCGATATTATCGGAGGAGTATTGAGCGAGCTTCATGCTGCGGATAAAGGCGATCGAGAGCTGTTGCATATACGGGGTTTTTTTCGCATCTTCGAAGAGCTTCTGCAGATCGCTGGAAGTGGGTTTCAGCGGAACTTTTAATCCTAAACTGCGCGCATAGGTTAAAAAGTCTTCAAAGTTTTCTGGGTTGGGCTCTTCGTGTACTCGGTAGATAACGGTTTTGCCGCGCTCTGTCAGTTCGCGCGCCACAACTTCGTTCGCTTTGAGCATGAACTCTTCGACGAGTTGGTGGGTGATATCGTATTCGATTTTTTTGAGTCCTGTCGGCTTTCCTTTTTCATCGACGAGGATCACCATTTCAGGAAGAGCGAAATCGATGCTTCCGCGTTCATGTCTTTTTTGCTTGAGGAGTTTACAGAGCTCGACCATCAGCTTAAGCGTTTTTCCGTGAGGGCTTTTCTTCTTTCCATCGAGAATGTCAAGCGCTTCAAAGTAGGTAAAGCGATGATCGCTATGGATATAGGAGCGGACCACTTCATGTTTGAGCAGGCTTCCTGTTTTGTCGAAATCCATCAGCACAGAAACTGTTAAGCGGATCACTTCTGGTTTTAAGCTGCACAGGTGGTTCGAGAGCTCTTCAGGGAGCATCGGAACGCAGGTGCCGGGGAAGTAGGTGGAGTTCGAGCGTAAAATAGCTTCACTGTCGAGTGGAGTATCCGCTTCGACGTAATGAGCGACGTCAGCGATATGCACGGCGAGGTGATAAATCCCTTTGCGATCTTTTGTCAAAGAGAGGGCATCGTCGAAATCTTTTGCCGTGTCGGGATCGATCGTAAAAGTTTCTAAAGCCGTAAGGTCGACCCGTTTTTTTTGCTCTTTCACTAAGACTTTTTTTCCGAAAGCTTTGGCTTGATCGACGACGCTTTTTGAGAAATCAGAGCGGATGTCAAACTCTTCGATCGCAGCTTTAATGTCGCAGGAAGGGTCGGTGATGTGTCCGAGCACGTGGATGACATGGCAGCGGGTAGGCTCTCTTTCTGTTCCCCATTCGTCGACGTGGAGGATAACTCTGTCGCCGACATGTAAGGTGCGCTCATGTGAGGGTTTTACAAAGACGGGTTTTGTGATTCCTAAAATGGGGGCGTAGGCGGTGATTTCACCATTGAGAGAGGCCGAGCGGATGGTGCCGGCTAAGTGGCTACGAGCGCGTTTTAGGATTGCGGTAATTTTTCCTTCCGGACCTTTTTCAGACTGAGAATCGGGATGGATCTGCACTTCGACATGGTCTCCATCGACAGCGCCATCGGTCAGGTGTTTAGGAATAAATACATCCTGGGGGCATTCGGAGGGATGGTCAGGGATGACGAAGCCAAATCCTTTCGCATGGACGCGCAGGATTCCTGTGATCACATCTTCTTTGGGCTTGGGCAGGCTAATTTTTTTATGGTGAACTTCGATCAGTTCTTCTTTCAGAAGATCGGTGATGATTTTTTTGCATTCTTTATGGTGAATTTCTGGGATGTTGAGTTGCTCAAATAATTCAGTTTGCTCCATCGGTTTGTACCGTTTTCCTGCCATGAATTGGAGGATCGCTTTTGCGAGGTTTTGATGGATTTTTTTTTTTAGGGGCAGGTTTTTTTTTACCTTTCAAAGGATTCCTCTTTGGGTGAGCTGAGTGAGAAGGAGCTCGTGGTTTTGATAAACTTCTGCATCGATTTTATATTGTCTGGCTGCCTCGATATATTCGGAGATATCATCGGTGTAAAAACATTGTTCCGGGGTGCAAGACGCCAAAGAGAGAGCGGACTTAAAAATTTCTTTCTCAGGTTTACGCGCCTTGACCTCATAAGAGAGGACATAGCCATCAAATAGATGCAAAATGGGATAATGGGTATAGGCGTAGTTAAAGTGTGCCTCGCACGTATTGGACAAAATATAAAGTGGGATTTTTTTGGCTTTAAGCTCTTTGATTAAAGAGATCATTTTAATGTTGGGCTCAAAAATATCTGACATCGCGTTCATTAACCCTCCAAAATCGAGATGTTTACTCGACTTTGTACAGAGATGATGATAGATGCCTCGACTATCGACGGCCCCCCGTTCGTAAGGGTCGGCATATTTTAATAGATCAGGAAGCATTTCATCATGGTCAAGACCGCAGAAGTCGGCCATTTGCCGGTACATCTTCTTGTGATCAAAGAAAAGGATAACATTTCCTAAGTCAAAAAAAACTGTTTTTTTTGTCATTCTATTCTTGAAAACCTTACCTGCTCTTTGGTTTGATGTCTTACTTACCACTATAGTGGTTTGAGCGTTAAAAAGGAAGTTTTAGAGAATATTTAAAATAGTTGCTGTGAGTTCGTAAACAGTCTCTTAGTTCCAGTTCGATCGTTGATAACTGAGCAGCGTGTTGGAGAGGAGCATGGCAATCGTCATCGGACCGACCCCCTTTGGAACGGGAGTGATCATCGAGCACAAGGGAGCTACCGCGTCAAAATCGACATCTCCTACGATTTTGGATTTACCACAGCAGTCGATTCGGTTGATTCCGACATCGATGACTACGGCGCCTGCTTTGACCATGTGGGGTTGGATAAAGTGGGGTTTTCCGATGGCGGCGACGAGCACGTCCGCCGATTGGCAGATTTCGGGCAAGTTTTCAGAAAGGCTATGGACGATGGTGACTGTCGCATTGCAGTGGGGAGCCTTCTGCATCAAAATGGCAGCGAGCGGTTTTCCGACGATGTTGCTTCTGCCCACGATGACAACGTGTTTTCCAAGGAGAGGGACTTGAGAATGAGTGAGCATGACGTGGATGCCGAGAGGGGTGCAAGGGAGATAGCCGCCGTGTTCTCCTAAGAGCATCTTGCCGACGTTCAAGGGATGGAATCCGTCGACATCTTTTGCGGGGTCGATCGCCATTAAAACGTTATGTGTGGAAAGATGAGGAGGAAGAGGCAGTTGCACTAAAATTCCGTCGACATTAGGGTCGCAATTTAGTTTTTGGATCTCGTCTAAAAGCTCTTTTTCAGTGATCTCGTCGTGCAGTTCTCGATCGATTGAAAGGATCCCGACCTCCGCACATTTTTTCTTTTTCATTTTGATATAAGAGCGGGAAGCAGGGTGGTTTCCTACTAAAATAAAGGCAAGACCTGGTTTGCGATGAGTGGCAACGCCAATCGCATTTTTAATTGTTTCTTCGATCTCCTGGGCGATGGCAGCTCCGTCAATCAGTCTCATTCGCTCTCCAATGTTCTTTTTTGTTGAGATGGGAGACCATTTCCTTATGCAAATGTCTATTTGTTGCAAGAATGTTATCGTACCCTAAAAGAGGGCGGAATTGCCCATCCCAATAAGTGACTATGCCACCGGCTTCTTCGACTAGCAGTTTTCCCGCTGCCATATCCCAAGGGTGCAGTCCCACTTCCCAGTACATATCAAATCTTCCTGCGGCGAGGTAAGCGAGATCTAGTGCTGCCGATCCAAATCTTCGGATTGGAATTCCTCGGTGGACAAGCTCTGCAAATCGATCGATGGCCTGTAGGGGGTTTTGGTCGATGTTATAAGGAAATCCTGTGGCGGCGAAAGACTCATCCAATGACTTGCGATGAGAGACCTGCAGCCGCTTCCCATTAAGGAATGCTCCTTGATTGTGTTCGGCGACGAAAAGCTCGTGCAGCATTGGCTGATAGACGACGCCTGAAATGACCTGTCCTTGAAAAGCGGCTGCGATACTCACCGAAAAGTGGGGGATGCCGCGTGCAAAGTTGACAGTGCCATCTAACGGGTCGATGATCCAAACGATTTGAGATCCAAACGATTCCACGCCACCGCTTTCTTCTGCAAGAAAAGCGTGTTCGGGAAATACATGGGAGAGATGGGAGATAATGCAGTGTTCTGCTGCTTTATCAAATTGGGTGACGTAATTTTGTTTGCCTTCTTTAGAATCGATCTCAAAATCGGTGCCAAAGCCTCTGCGCAACAGATCGCCCGCAGCCAATGCTGCGTGGATTGCGTTTAAGGTTAATGTGGAAGGGGTCTCTGTGCTCATACTAGTCTCCAGTCCTTATTTTACTCGATGCGTGGCAAAATACAAGGGCTATTGTTCTTCTTGCAGCTTCGCCAATTTGCGCAAGCGCTGAATAAGCTGACGAAAATTGATTCGCTTAAATTTGATGTAGAGTTTCATGCTGCTGAAGAAACACACGTAGGCAAAGAGGGCATCGATGCAGGGCATCACGAGCAAGTCAGAAGCGGCAAGTTTCCATGTAAACGGGATCTCTTGATCAAAAACGGAGCTCAAACACAGTTGAACTAAAGTCGAAAGACAGCTGATGAGAGCGGTAAAACAAGAGAGAGCGATTGGCTTATCTTCAAAAAAATGGCGCTTGTGTTTGTAAAGAATAAAGGTCGTCATGGTGTAGTTCAGTGCATAGAGTCCGAAACGGGATTGGGAACAGAAGAGATCGATGCAAAGACCCGAGAGTGCGGCAAGCCAAAGTGAGGAAAGAAATGAGGTGCGGCTATAGAGGATTGCGAGAAAGGGAGCAAAGGCAATCAGTCGAAACTGCGGAAAAAAAACCGTGCCAAATGCTGCAAAGAACAGGGCGAGGAAAAAGGGGAACCAGAGAGGGACATTTTTCAAACTTAAACTCGATTTGGTGTAATTTTAGAATGCTCCTCTTGGGAAAATCAGCATAGGGATTGTTTTCAGGACAAGACGCAAATCAAACAGAAAAGAATTGCATCCGACATAGTCTAGATCGAGGCGCACGCGGTTTTCAAACGTTAAATGGCTGCGTCCCGAGGTTTGCCAAATGCCCGTTAATCCTGGTCTCACGGAAAGGAGTTTTGCCATATCATCGGAAATGTATTTTTTGATCTCATCTGTTTCGTTTGGAAGATAAGGGCGTGGTCCTACGATGCTTAAATCTCCGAGGAGGACATTCCAAAACTGAGGGAATTCATCGAGTGAGGTTTTGCGCAAGAATTTTCCGATGCGTGTGTGGCGCGGGTCGTTCTTCAGCTTAAAATATTTTTGCCACTCTTCTCGCAAGAGCGGATTGTCCTCGAGCAGTTGTTTGAGTTTAAGATCGGCGTGGACATACATCGTGCGAAACTTCCAGAAATTAAAGAGCTTGCCGTTCTTGCCTAAACGCAGGCTGCAATAAAAAACGGGACCGCGCGAGGTGATTTTGACAAGCATTGCGATGGCCAAAAAGAGGGGCATCCCAAAGATCAAGGCGGATAGGCTAAAGAGGATGTCGAAGGTGCGTTTGAGAGGCTCTTGCCAGTTCTTGGTTTTCTCTAGAGGAACGGTCAGTGTTTCTTCTAATTTCATCATAAGGAATTGAAATTTTTTTAGTTGTTTCTAAGGTTCTATCAAATTAGTAAAAGTTTGTCAATTCTAGTAGTCTGTAAATAAAGTTTTTGAAGACGACTAACAATTTCTGTCGACGAGGCGGTGAAACAAAGAGGCGAGAAGCGGTGTGGGTTGCGACAAGGATCGAAGGTCAGAAAGTGCTGCGTCTAACAGCTCCTGCGCGTGCGTTTGGCATTGTTCTAAATTTAAAAATGAAAGGGCTGTCGATTTTTTATGGGCAATATCGGACCCGCTTGGTTTTCCCATTTGTTCCAAGGTGCCTGTGACATCGAGCGTGTCGTCGATGATCTGAAAGGCGATCCCTATGTTTCGACCGATGCTCTTTAGTAAAGCGAAATCCGCTGCAGGAGCAGACCCAATGATCCCCCCGAATTCTAGACAAGCGATGAGCAGCGAACCTGTTTTATAGTGGTGCATCAGCTCGAGTGTTTTCCAATCGATCTCTTTATTTTCTGAAGCAAGATCGATCACTTGCCCCCCGACCATCCCATGCGCGCCGGCGTGTGTCGCAAGAGAGCGGACGAGCTGGATCTTTTGGGTGTCAGAGAGATGAGGTGCTTTTGCAAGAATTTCAAAAGCATAGGTTAAGAGGTAATCTCCCGTCAGGATCGCGTGAGCTTCCGGATATATCTTATGCAAGGTGGGTTTTCCTCTGCGAAAATCGTCATCGTCCATGGAGGGGAGGTCGTCGTGAATGAGAGAATAGGTATGTACGATTTCTAGTGCGCACGCGGGATCTAAAGCGCTTTCCATCGAAACGCCATAACTTGCAGCTGTTGCGAGGACGAGAAGCGGGCGGAGTCTTTTTGCGGAAGAGAGAAGAGAGTAGCGTGCTGCGTCAAAAAGAGGGCCATAAGGCAGATCAGGAGATGAGGGAAGGAGCGTATTTAAGCGCTCGTCGATCGTCTCTTTTCCTATGTCGAGAAAAGGTTCTAAGAGTTGGTCTGTCATGAAATTTGGAGCGCCTCTTCTAAGGGTTTTAAAGGGCTGGAGGGAGTGTGTCCGATGCAGAAGTAGTTAAATCCTTTTGCTGCCATTTCATGGGGCTGGTATTGGTTTCTTCCGTCAAAGAAAGCGGTTCCTTTCAAGTCGGCGAAGATTTTTTTAAAATCGACAAACCGAAACTGTTTCCACTCGGTCAGGAGCACGATCCCATCTGCGCCGCGTGCGGCCTCATATTCGTCTTTGGCATAAGCCACGCGATGAGATGGGGGAAAGATTTTTTGCGCGTTTTCCATTGCCACAGGGTCGAAGAGTTTTAAGTGAGCCCCTTGATCGAGGAGGATCTGGATGAGGGTAAGAGAGGGGGCTTGGCGCATATCGTCGGTATCGGGCTTAAATGAGAGACCCCAGAGAGCTAACGTTTTTCCTGTAATCCCTCCGCGTGTTTCATAATAAGAGAGGATTTTTTGAGCGAAATGTAGGCGCTGTCGTTGATTAATCGCTTCCACCGCTTCCAAAATTGGCATTTCGACGCCAGCTTGTTCCGCAGTTTTGAGTAAGGCTTGAATATCCTTCGGAAAACAAGAGCCTCCGTAACCGATGCCTGCATAAAGAAACTGATAGCCAATTCTCGGATCAGAGCCGATGCCGACTCGGACGTCGTGGATGTTTGCGCCGAGTTTCTCACAGAGGGTGGATAGTTCATTCATAAATGAGATACGGGTTGCTAGCATTGCATTGGCTGCATACTTGGTCATCTCAGCAGAACGCACATCCATGACGAGGATTCTGTCGTGATTGAGCGTGAAAGGAGAATAGATACTGCGCATGATCTCAATCGATTTTGTATTTTCAGCGCCGATCACAATCCGGTCGGGTTTCAAGCAGTCTTGAACCGCGCACCCTTCTTTTAAAAATTCAGGGTTAAAGACAACATCGAAGGGGATTGAAAGCTTGCGCTCTTCTAACGTTTTTCCGATCACTTCTTTGACAAGGTCGGTGCTGCCGATCGGTACAGTAGACTTAATGACGATCAGGCAGTAGCCGCTCATTTCCTGCGCGATTTGCTTGGCTGCGGAAAGAACATACGACAAATCGCAGGAACCATCTTCTTGAGAGGGAGTGGGAACTGCAATAAAACACACATCAGCCTCGCGGATTGCAGGTCCATATTCACAAGTGAATGAGAGTCTTCTCGCTTCGCTGTTTCGAGTGACGATTTCTTTAAGTCCCGGTTCATAAAAGGGGATCGTTCCTTGTCGCAGCGATTCGATTTTATTGGGGTCGATATCAATGCAGGTCACGCGATATCCCATTTCACAAAAACCAGCTGCGCTGACAAGGCCAACGTATCCGGTGCCAACCATTGCAATTTTCATCTGTCTGTCTGTCCTTATTTAATCCGTTACAGAGAAATTATGCGATGACCGGGATAAAATACCACTTTTTAGTATGTAAACCTCATCGCATAAGGCAGCGAGCTCATCATCATGGGTTACAACGATTAGGCTTTTCCCTCTTTTTTTGGTCAGATCTATCAAAAGCTGATGAATTGCAAGAGAGTGCGCATGATCGAGATTTCCAGTAGGCTCATCTGCTAAGATAATTTCAGGGTCATTGCATAAAGCGCGTGCAAGAGCAGCGCGTTGCTTTTCTCCACCGGAGAGCAGTTTTGCAAGGAATTGCGTACGCTCCTTTAATCCCACCGCCTCGAGTAAGGAGATCGCTCGGGTGTATGCAGGACTTCCCACATGCGTGGGCTGGCGCGCAATTTTAGCGGGCATCAGGACGTTCTCTAAAACGGTGGTGTCATCGAGAAGATGGCACGATTGGAAAACAAATCCGATGTGTCGATTGCGCAGAATGGGTAGTGGAGTTGATTCTGTCGATGCGCCGCAGATTGTCAATGTTCCAGAGCAGGATTTTTCTAAAGTTCCCAAAATATGGAGCAGCGTGCTTTTTCCCGATCCTGATTTTCCCATGATTGCGATCGCTTTTCCAGAAGGAACCTCGAGATTTACACCCGTTAAGACGTCGACAGGTGTGGGGCCTTTATAGGTTTTTTTGATATTGCGCCCAGATAAAATCATTCTGACCTCAGGATAGCTGATGGACGCAGACGACATGCTTTAATCGCAGGGACAAGTCCCGCACAGAGAGAAATCAATGGAGTAGCGATCAGAACGAAAATGACAGCATGGCGACTGAGTTCATTGGGTAGAGATTTTCCATAAAATGCGGCATTAAAAGCATCATGTCCTTGGATCATGCTTAAAAGGCCAACGAGAGAATCAATGTGGTGGAGGGTATAAAGGGCAGCAGCAGTTCCAATCAAGCTGCTTAAAATCCCCAAAAGAGCTCCTGAGGTCCCGAAGATCAGCGCAATACTGCGAGAGGACGCTCCCATCGCTTGCAGGATTCCAATCTGTTGTTTCTTATCGTTCACGAGCAGCACAAGAAGAGAGATGATGTTGCAGCACGCGACGATGAGGATAATTCCGCCGATCAGGGTAAAGAGGGTTTTATCGCTTTGGAATTGCTGGAGGAGATCTTTTGCAAAGTCATAGTCGTGGTAGGTGGCGATGTTCCAATAGGAATCAATCCCGGCCTCTTCAAAAGCGCGGACCAATTGCGCTTTAATTGTTTGCGCATCTTTCAAGTGTTCAAACCAGACTTGGATTCCATTAGACTGAAGTTTATCCAAATTAAAAGAAGAGGAAGAGGCGTTGATCGCCTGAGCAATTTTTCCTGGAACTAAAATGAACTTCGATCCGACCGAAAGAACGCCAGGATCATAAAATCCCGCAACAAAGATGGGCAAACGCTGTTCTTGAATTGAGCCTAAAGAGGCTGTCGTATACGAGAGATAGCCGCGATCTCCGATTAAGACGCCATTGTCTTGGAAGTTTTTCGCTAAAAGGACACCCGCTTCACGCTCGGCGTTCATCGGAAGTAGCGCTTGAGGTCCTTGCGCCGTTTGCCAGATAGAAAGCCAGGGGAGAGTGCTAGGCGGCTGAGAAGAGAATTGAGTGGTGATATCAGCCTGTGCGATTTCAAGTCCATTCCAAGGAACAATGCCGTGCAAAGGCTGGCCTTGAAGTGTGCCTGAAATCTCGAATTGAATGTCTTGTTGTGTCTGCGCCGAATCTAATGAGGAGGAGACGAGCGACGCGTTAAAGGTGAGCTCTCCATCGACAATCAAAGGAGTGGATGGAGAAACTGAAAGCTGTTCGCGGGAGGCGGTTTCAAAGCGGAGTTGTCCCTCGTTTGCGATCAGTTTTCCGATGCGCATCTGGTCTGAGATCGTCCTTGGCTTTTTCTGATCTGAAGGAAGAGCGATATGTGCGATTTTGCCATCGCGCATCGTGGCAATTGCAGAAAAGCTCCCTTGAGAGGGGATTAGCGATGAGGGCAGTTTCCAAAAGCCTTTAGAGCTCTTTAAGCGGCTAATCTGGCAATGAGCAGCAAGGGTTTTAAAAAGGGAGGAGGAGGAACTTAATGGAGCGGAGCGCACGACTGTCGGGGCGTCTTCTCGGGGATTTTCTAGGGTGTGGGAGCTCAAGAAAAACAGATGATCGAGATCTTGATGCCGAGGAGGCTGAACAAGGGAGGCCACATAAGGGCTCTTGTCTGCAAAAGAGGCAACGTAGGAGACCTGCGTTAAGAAGCTCTGTGTCTCTTTCGCTGTCGGGTGGTTCGGTGTGGATCGGATCATTTGCAAGCGCATGAGAGCGCCTCCGACCTCATAGTCTTGGAAGCTTAAACCCGTGTGCTTTTGCTGCATCTCAGATAAAATTTGATAGGCGATCTTGACAGGGTCGCGCAGCGCCCCCGCAGAGCCTCTGTCCGCTAACGGAAAGTGGAAAGGAAGCTCCTCATCCTCTTCTGGAACATAAGGATCGCTCGACTCCGCAAGCGCTTTTTCACTCAGAGACTTGGGGTGGAAATGAGAGGCACTAGAAAGAGCGTCGATGTTGTAGTAGTAGGAAGAATAATATTCTTGAGTGGGTGTAATACGCAAAGGAGCGTTGAGCTTGGTCAGTTTGTCGAGCCAGCTGCGCTCGATGCCTTCTGTCACAGAAAGAAATACAAGAACTAGCCAAACGACAAGTGAGATCACTGCAACGGACATCAGCGCAATTAAGGAGACAGACAGTTGCTTGCGGCGAGGGATGAGATACTTTAAGGCGATTGAAAACTCAAACATCAGCTCATCCTTACTAAATCCCTTAGAAAATGCACAATATTCCTAACTTTGCAACTTGTAGGTTGCAAAGTCAAGAATTCAAAATTTTAGGGGAAAGACTATTTAGCTTCTTTGAAGATCACGTGACGTTTGAGCTTTTTGTCGTATTTTTTCAGCTCGAGTCTTTGAGTGGACGTGCGCTTGTTCTTAGTCGTCGAGTAGAATTCATCGCTTTCTGTGCTTTTCATCTTGATATTTTCGCGTGCACCTTTTGCCATAAGATATCTCCAATCAATTCTTATATTCTAGAATGCGGCCATTGTAAAAAAATAGATCATTAATTCTCAAGAAGAAAGATCTGAATTGCTTCTGGCGAGAAAAGTGGGTGATTTTAAAATATTTATTACATGCTCAATGTGAAGGATTTAGATTCTGATTGCGTGTTCTATTTATAATGAATGTGTTTACAATTTAATGTAGTTATTGTTAGATGTGTTAAAGGTTTAAAGATATTTTCTTGCGTTAATTTTCGTATATAATGATGTGAATGAGAGGTTGTTTCTATGAAAAAACTCGGACTGATTTGTTTCTTGTCTCCACTTATTTGTTTTTCAATGGAGACGGATGTGAGGCCTGTGCATGAAAGAGCGGACGAAGCAATTGCTTACGAGGATTTGATTCAAGAACCAATTGTTCTTTCAGAATCAGAGCTAGAGGTGCATTCTGAAACAGCCGTATCATCCCAGGCCGAAGGGGATGCGCTTGAGATTCAACCTGTGCAGAGAAACTCTTCCAAGTCTTATAAAGGGGGAGCCCAAGACGCTCTCAAACATAGCAATCGCCCTAGGGTTACTCACCGCGAAGCTCCCGAAGTTAAACGCTCTAATGTTGTCGAAGAAAAACAATCTCAAAATACACAGCTTGAACGCAGCACGATTGTCGATGATTTTGCAGAGCAAGATCATGCAACGCCCCCCATCATTCAGCAACAGTCGCAAAAACAGGCAGCGATTCCTTCTCGGCAATATGTCGATTCCCGTACGCAGAAATTGGACCCCTTGCGCAACCCGCGCGTTCGGTTAAGACCGGTTCGTCAAGAAGCGCAATCCCAAGAACAGATCGCCGCACCAGAAGCGCCCCCGCATTCAGTACAAGAACCAGTCAATGTGCAAACAGAGCAAGAACAGCCAAGCGTCGAGCCGCAAGTCAAGCCGCGTCAGCAGCGCACAACTCCTAAAGTGCGTCAGGCCCCGCGCCAAGCTGTGCAGACAGAAGAGAAGCAAGAGCAGCCGCTAAGTGTTGAGCCACAAGTCGAGCCGCGTCAGCAGCGCACAACTCCTAAAGTGCGTCAGGCTCCGAGCAAATCTGTGCAGACAGAAGAGAAGCAAGAGCAGCCGCCAAGCGTTGAGCCACAAGTCGAGCCGCGTCAGCAGCGCACAACTCCTAAA
>JAGVMG010000015.1 GCA_020053915.1 Parachlamydiales bacterium
AGGGATCTCAATGCAGCGCAAAATATTTTGGCCCTCGGATTGGATGGCCTGGGAGAAATCCCTAGAAGCCTTCGCCTTTAGGCGAGGGAGCAGTCACGAAAGCGCATCAGGCCGATAGAGTCTTCTTAAGCGCTTTGATGCGGCATGGTTAGAGGAAATCAGTCTCTCTGCGGCATAGGTGTAATTGTGTTGGATCAGATCACGGGGCTTTCCTTGACTGAGATCATCGAGAGCTGTTTCGAAATATTCAGAGGATTCAAGGGCTGTTCGACAGCCGAGGCCTGTTGTGGGATCGACGGTGGCAAGGGAGTCTCCTGCATTGAGAACGAGGGTGTTGCCAAGGAGGGATGCAGCGGTTTGCGCACGGTCGGCGCCGATGCTGACGACTTTTTTTTGGGTGATCGGATGGATCGAGGCCCAGGTGATGCTAGTGCACCCGCAGCTCAAGACAAAGCGGATCAGACTTAGAAAATTGGCAAAACAGACCGACATTTTGATCCACTCATCTGCATAGCTGTCGTAATTCTTCTTTGCATCGTCATAGGCTTGGGTGAGGCGCGTGATCTCTTCTGGGGTCTTTGCGTTATCGAGCTGTTGTTTCAGTGCGCGTACTGTATTCGCATGGTGCAGCAAGCGTTCGCTTTCTTCTGCATTAAGACCTGTTCCCAAATAATCTTGTCCGGGCACTTGTAAGACGAGAGATCCTGCGATCGATCTGCCTTTATTGAAAAAATGCTCGCCTTGAAAAGTGGCTTTGAAGAGATAGAGGGTGTGGGTATAGATCGTGGTGATCTGCTCAATCAGGGTGATAGAGAGGTAGGAGTACAGGGAAAAGATCCCGCGGATGTGTGGTCTTGGATCTGTGAGGATGGCGGCGATGACGGGGATTTTGGGGAGGACGTCGATCCGTTTAGTTTTAAGGAGGTCATTGGTGCTGCTGCGGCTACCCTCAGCGATGACGAGCAGGTCCGGAGAGTGACGGGTCTTATCGCTTAAGACGAGCTCTCCCTTTTTGCGGGAGGGGATACCGGTGATCGTGGTGTCATAGGCAATAATCTCTTTGGGCGATAGATGGCGGATCACTTCTTTCATGGCAGCTTCTAAATCTTTTAAGCGCACGGTGAAATTGCCCTGGCGGCACGGGGGATAGGTGAGGTTGTGCTCGATGAGGTATTGATAGATCCCATATTCCATGAGAAGGGGGATGGCATTACCTGCTAAGGCGACCATGTTTTCTCGGGTATCTGCATTCTCAGGGCGAGCTTCGATCACCTGCGTGGGATGGCCTTTAACGAGGGAAAGGATGGCGCGGATTAAGCCCGCAGGTCCTGCTCCGGAAATCAGAACGGAGGGTTTATGCGATCCGGTGTGTTCCCTTTGACGTGCTTGAAGGGCGTGCATCCGCTGGAGAAAGGTGTCTGCGCAAGGGGAAGTTTGTAAGGGAAAAGTGGAAATGGGAGAAAGGGATGTGGCCATGGACTTGAGTGATAGCAAGGCAGAAGCTCTTTAAGGAGCTTCTGCCTTGCGGGTGTTATTTATACATTTTTTGTAGAAGGTCTGAAGCGACTTGACGCACTTTATTGCTGGCTGCGGAAGCTTCTCGTGTGAGTTCATGGGCTCTATTCATTTGAACTTCTCTTGCTTCGCTTTGCTCGCCTCGGTATTTCGTGGATTCGCTGTTGTAGACAGTTTTGCTAGCTCCACCGAGTCCCTGAGAGAGTTGGCTAAGGGCATTCAGAGTCGCTTTTTGTGCGCCTTCGGGTTGGAATCCTGCCGCAATCATCGCAGCAGCAGCGCCGCCTGATGTCGCGAGATCGAGCCAACCGAGTGTTTTTTCGTTGTTGACTTCGCTCTTGTTTTTAGACATGAATCTCATCGCCGCTTGATGCGCGAGATCGAGCCCTGCAATGTTGAGTTTTGTAAATGTCTCATCCATGTCAGCGAGCGCATTGATGAGTTTGTCTCTGTTATTTGTATGTTGTACGCGTAAATCGGACATTGTGTGTTGTCTCCTTGTCGTTAACTATGTAGTTCTTTGGCAACGAGTTCGTTCGACCGCAGGGCGAGTTGAACGAATTGGGATGCGCTGCGTTGCATGTGGCTTAAACCCTCTAAAAAATCGCTTAAAGTGTCTGACATCGTCTCTGAATCTGAGCGAGCAATCGTTAAGGCGGCATTCGTTTCAGAGAGGTTGGCTTTAGCTTCTGTTAAACGTGAATCAGCCATTCCTTTTCCGAATATAGCAACCCCTTGAAAGGTGGCAAGTGCTGCTTGGGCGATGAAAATGGCTTTGTCCATCCATTGGACGCCTGTCAGCATTGTGGCGCCGGTAACGCCGAAAATTCCGATGAGGGCGCTGGAGATGCCGAGGATAGTGGGTAGGAGGGTCGCGATCTGATTGCGCCGCTCTTCATCTTCGCTCGCGAGTTTTTTGGCGACCCAGTCCCAAATGCCGGCTTCTGAAAATGTGAAGTTGGTGATCGAGAGTAGGCCAGATCCAATCATGGCACCGCCAACAAGCGGGCTTGCACCGGTCGAGATTAAGGCGCCGCCGACAAAGATTGAGAGAGCTGCGACAAGGCAGGTGGCAATTTTTTTAAGCAGGGCCCAGAAACCTACATCGGATGCACGTTCTGCGGCCTCGCGGACCTTTTGCACAGCTTCTGCGGATAAGTTCTGGAGCTTGATCTTAAAGAGATCCAAGCGATCGGCAACGGTGTTCACGATCTCATCACCAATGCTGCGGAAGGTGGACATCGCCGCGATGAATTTTAGCTCGGAGCAGGTCGGTTTAGGGAATCCAGGGCGGGGAGTCACTCGCGTTTCTTCGTCGGTGTCTGATTCAAATAGCTGAGCAGTGTGGGGTGTCTTTTCAGACTTTGCACATGTGCTCATTCCCGCATTCGAAGAGGAAATTGGAGGAACTAAGCGTGGGCGTTCGAATGTAGGCTGTAAGGGGAGGGGAGGCGGAACTGCACCTGCTGGGTGAAGTGTGCTTTTTTCGTGCAGCTGTATTGCGAGCGGCACTTCATGGGGGAGCTGACTTGCCCGTGTTTTGTTCACGTGCAGAGGAGGTGGCGGGGAAAGAGAGATCGCGTTAGGTGCGTGCAGCATAGGTTCTCTTCAGGAGTTCGATCTTATCTTTGAGCTCGCAATTGTTCGCAGAGAATGTGAGCAGAGTTTCTGCGGCGTTAAGAGCGTTTAAGGCTTCTTCGTTGTTGCCAATCGAGAGATAACACTCTGCGGCATGGAAATGGGGCAGGGGGTCTTTCTCTTGTAAAATGGCAGTGAGCGCCCAGGCGTGCAGCGAGCCTTGATAGTCTTGTTGCATTTGGCGTGTAGCGGCAAGGCCTCTCCACGAGCGGTCGCAAAAAGGAGCGTTTAAGACGAGATAAGTGAATAGATTTCCCGCAGCAGTAAAATCCCCTTGTTCATAGAGAGAATAGGCCGTTGCATAGAGAGTTTCATGCTCTGATTCCGACAAGGGTTTTGCTGAGTCAACTGAGATGTTGAGCTGCTTCGCGATTTCTTGGATCAGGTCGGGAGTTTTAGTCACAGGGGATCTCACACTATTTTCTGTATTTTGAAATAATCGAATCGATATGGCGGATCATCATTTCAAGAGTTTTCAACGCACTTTCCGTGTATTGGATTCGATCTTCGTAGTCTTTACTGATAAACATCGTGACACGGCTCACTTCAGAGACTTGAAGTCTAACACGTTCGTCGATACGTTTCAAGGCGCTTTGAACTTCGTCCTCTGTTTTCCAGACAAGGTGCTCGCCCTTTTGCATATCGCAATTTCCGAAGATCTCCGGAGCAAATGTCAGGATCTCTTCGATGATTTCTCTCATCTTGTGATCATTTGTGAAATCCGCTTCGTTGGTTTTGCTCTTATCATTCGGATCTTTATTTTTAGAGGCTAAAGTAAGTGCGCAGAGGAGTTCGTGTAAGAGTCCGTTTTGCGCATTGAGCTGATCGAGTGTTTCGATACGCTTGGAGATGGTGGCTTCTTGAGCTTCATGGATTTTTTCGTGGAGGTCGAGATAGATCTGAGTGACGTTGTAATCGCCGCTGCGCTTGGCTTTAGGGGATAGACCTTCTACTGGATTGGGAACCATGAAATACCTCTTAATTTTCAAAACTAAACTGCAATGCACGCTGATCTTAACAAGGGGGGTAAATTGAATCAAATGAAAATTTCGACGAGTTATTTGTTTAATTTAGACTGAAAATATAAAGAATGTGTAAATATTCATTAAATTTTATATAAATTAAATGAATGTTTAGTAATTCTTGCGCCACTTGAGGGAGAACTTGCCCTCTTGCTCTTCTTGGGTCTCTGCTTGGAAGACGAACCCTTGTTTGAGCTCAACCTCGACGATCACCTGCGTGCTCGTCGCGCTTTGAGAGAGGGTGACCATGACCCCTTTGGTGAGGTATTTGCCGATTTGGAGGGCGATTTCGTTTTTCTCGGAGGGGACGATCGTGAGGCGATCGATCCCTAATGTTTTGCGGATTGCTTCCATCACGCCGGGAGTGGCGCCGCCGGAGAGGTCCATCAGGGTTGTGGCGAGCTGGATCGCCTCGGTTTGAGAAATATCGCTGAGGTCTTTGTTAAAGAGGATGCGAGAGAGGATCGCGCTTGTCGTCATATGGGGATTCGATTGGAAAGTGAGCTGAGGCGAGGTGAGCGGGCCGTAGAGGTGTGCTGTGATCTCGGCATCTTGTAAGGTGAGGATGCCGCTGAGCTTTAAATAGGCAGAAGGAGTGGGTTTGTCGTTAAAGACGATCTGTCCTTCTGAGAGTTTAAATATTTTACCGGTGAAGAAGTATTCTCCATTCATGAGATCGAGTTTACCATCGGCTGCGACGTTCATGTTTGTGCCGGTTAAGTGTACAGAGCCTTTCCATTCTGATTTCAATCCTTTGCCTTCTACAAAGACCTCGTCTTCTGCGGTTAGCTCGAGGTCGAGATTTAAAGGGAAAGCCGGCAAGGGAGTGATCTGCGCGCGATTCAAATGAGGAGGGCGGTTGATGAAGGTGACGGGAAGGGTGGGAATTTCATAGGGGAGCTGATCGGGGATTTTAATCGTTGCTTTGGGAACAGTCAGGTTTCCTACCGCTAAGGCGGATTTGGTGGTGCCAGTGACATAAAGAGGCCCTGTGAGATGGGCGTCGATCATATCAAAGCGCAGCGCGTTGAGGTCGGTAAGCTCAGCGGACATCTCATAAGGAAATTGCTCGTTGGGTTTGAGCTGAAGGATGCCATCCGCAGTCAAAGACCCTTCTTCATCGCGCGCTGTGAGTGAAGTCATTTTAAGCTGATCTTTTTCTGCCAATAGGTGGACATCGATCTCTTTTAAGGCAGTTCCTGTCGAGTAGTTTTCATAGGAACCATACTGCCAATCGATCGAGCCATGGAGAGCAGGGGAGTTGAGTGTTTGGGAAAGGAGCAGGCGGCAGGAGATCAGACCTGTGATATGGTGAGAGCCGATATTGACAAAGTCGAAAATCTCTTCAATTTTTCCTTCGGCAATTCCCTCTCCACTTAAGGGTTTTGTGGGGTCGATTCCAATCTGAATCGGAAAGATTTGGGTTTTTAACGGGACGCTGCAGGCAAGATCGAGAAATTGCCCGTCCTGAGAAAGAAGGGAGGAGTGGATTTGGAGCATTCCGTGATCGAGATGGGCTTGCAAGGAGCCTTTGGCTTGCAGAGGATTCTCTTTCCCCGCATAGAGCACGTCTGCTTGTTCGAGAACGGCATTGAAAAATCCAGTGAGTTGTTGGTCTTCTGTTTTGAGATCGCCTGTCGCGGTGAGCGATCCGTCGATGAAGAAATTGGGATGCAAGAGCGAGAATGTCTTTAAAGGGAAATGAGTCATTTGCAGGTGCGCTTGGGCCTTTGCTTCGGAAAAATCAAAAGAGCCTTGGATGGTTCCCTCTCCCATCGTCAGGGCGCACTCGGAGAGCTGCACTTGGGAAGGTCCCCAATGCAGCGTGCTTGGGTTTTGGAGAAAGAAGGAGTGTTGTGCGATCTCACCTGTGGCCTGAGAGAGCTCAAGGGTGAACTCTTGATTGTGGATATTCCATTGCCCTTGGGTTTGGATAAGAAAGGGATCCTGAAGTGCCCCTTGGGCTTTTGCTTCGAAGGTCCATTTGTGATCGTCGGTAAAGGTGCGCACGTTTAAGAGATCTAAACAGAGCTGCGAGGTGTAGATCTTCGGAGAATTGAGCTCGAGGGTGCCATAAGGATTACGATAAAGATCGTGGACCTCTGCGGTGAGGGTCACTTTTTCAGCGACCGCGTCTAAAGAGCGGACCTCTTTAGAAAAGAGGTGCAAGCGGAGATTTTGCTCGAAAGAGTTTTCTTGCAATTGAGGATACACGGTGCATTCGATTCCAAGGCTTCCTTCAAGTTGAAAATGGGGGATCCAAGGCTGTAGCTTATGCAATGAGCGCGCTTGGCCATAAAATGCGCCATTGATTTGTTTTGTCGGAATAAGAAGAGTCAGATCTCCATGGAGAGAGGTGTCGGCGGAGATGAGTGCGAAATCAGAAATCTGGAGTGTTTCCTTTGGCGTCCAGCTAAAGTTAAAGCTGCTCTCAAGGACAAGAGGTTCTGGGGTTGCGGTCAAAATAAGATTGCCTTGCCACGTCGCGTCTTCTTTCGAGGCATTGAGCGTTGCGTGGATCTCTTGGGACGTATCAGAGAGAAACTCAGTGTCCAGTGTGAAAATCCCTCCAGCATAAATAGAGAGGTCTGAGGTGATTTTCCAGGAATGATACAGAAGAGGAAACTCCGGGAGGTTGAGCGTGGAAAGTTCGCCTTTGATTTTGCCTTTGAGAGGGGGGCCAGGAGGGGAGTCTTCCCATAGGATCGCTTGCCAGGTGTTCCACGATCCGATCAACAGAATTTCACCTCTGAACTCAGGAGTAATCCAGTCGGGCATTTCTAAATGCGTTTTAAACCCCGCGCTAATTTTATCTTTGGAGCGGTTTCCGTTTAAAAAGAGCTCAGCGTATATTTCTGCATTATCAGGAGAGGAAAGCTTGCCGTCGAAGGCGAATTCCCGGTTATCTTTACTCCATTTCCCACGTGCATCCAGACTGAAGCAATATATTTTTGAAGTGGCTTTATTCTCGAGAGTCAGCAGGTCGATGTGTAGGTGTTGGATCGAAAGATGCAGCGCGGGAGAGAGGGTGATTAGTGTGCTGCGTAACTCGTCTCTAAAGGTTTCAGGGGCAAGTTCGATTTCATGAGTATGAGAGGTGGGCTCGAAAGCGAGGTACAGCTCATGGATGTTCAGATAATTGATCGAGATCTGTTTTCTTAAAAGAGGGAGAATTTTTAAGCGGATCTTACATTGGTGCAAAACAACCGTCTGTCCTGCGGGGAATCTGAGCGTCATCTCATCGATGGTCCAGGTGAAAGGGAGTCGTCCATTGATTCCTTTGATGTGCGCTTCGATCCCTTGTTTCTGCAATTGCTCAATGAGATTTGAGCAGATCTGATTTTTAGCCCATTTCGTTTGCAGGAGCGCAATGCCCAAAGACCCCAAAGCGAGCAGGATCGCCACTGTCTTGAAGATCTTGCGCAAGAAACGGATCAAAAAACGGAACATACCCACCTGAAGTTTTAAAATGTCTGGCCGATACTCACTAATACTTTATATACAGGATCGATCTCTTTTCGGCGATTTAAAGGAAACGCGACGTCGAGTCTAAAGGGTCCCATAAAAGAGTAATAACGCAAACCGATCCCCGCTGATTTAAACCATTTGCCATGCCACGTGGGGAATTGAGTTAAATAGACATTCCCCATATCGAAAAAAGGAACAAGGCCGATGGTAGGATTGATGCGAAAGCGTGTCTCTAGTGTAAAAAAGATCGCCGAGCGCCCCCCAATGGGTTTTTCATCGACAAGCGGGCTGACTGTCTGGTAGCGATAGCCGCGCAAGTTTTGCTCTGAGCCTCCTAAAAACCGTTTGTTTAAAGGGACGTCATTTAAGTGGGGGCTCCAGATCGTGCCTAAGGTTAACTGCTGAGCGAAGACGATGCTTTTACGTTTATTGAGAGGGTGGTAAGAGCTTTCAGAAGCTTGTTGAATGAGGTAGAGTTGGTTGGGATTGCCCACATTCCAAGACGGAGTCGTGGTGAATTCGATGGTGGCTCCCTTTGTGGGATCGAGGATGCTATTGGCGGTGCTCAAGCGCAGATAGATAGGCCCTTCGAGCAGCCAATAGTTTCCATTGTGGGCGCTTGCCGTGACAAAGAGCCGTTCTCCTTGCACTCCCATAGAAAGACGCACCCGCTTGCCAAAACGCCTCTCAAATCGGGTCATCAAGCTATAGGAACGCATCGAATAGGCCACGGGCAAGGATTCATGTGCCGCTTGACCCTGGCAGACCATGTCTTGGTTGACCCGTTTGAAATCGGGATGGAAGTAAGTGGCAATTCCCGAATGGCTGATCCGGGTGATATCCCCCTGGAGCGTGAATCTTCTGCCCATACCGGCGACGTTGCGATTTTCCCATCCAAAGGTGACGCCAGGACCAAAGACCGTCTGATAGCTGACCCCCACGTTGACACTTTTGTGTTTGGTTTCCGTCACCTCGATTTTCATCGGTAGCTGGCCTTGTGCGTTGAGCTGTTCTTCATGGGTGATGTAGACAGAACTAAACAGCCCTGTTTCCATTAACGTGTTTTGTGTGTTTTCGACGAGATCGCTGTTGTAACTCTCTCCTTCTTGCCAGTTGATTTTATGTTGGATGTAGAGAGGCTTCACACTATCATTGCCTACAATCGTTGAGGTCCCGAAGGCAGATTTTTGACCCGTTTTAACCCCAAGCGTTACGCGCACAGACTTTGTCTTTCCATCGACAATAATTTCCCGATTTTCCACTGTAGCAAGCGGATAGCCTCGCTCGGCGAGGCGGTCGAGCAATTTGAGTTCGGCATCGATGATTTTTGCCGAGCGAGCAGGTTTGCCCAACTGGATATCGATCTCGCTCAACCCAACGCTGCAGCAATGTGTTGTTTCCTCGGATGAGTCGCAATAGAGATGAATTTGATACGACTCTAGGGGGTACAACGGGCCAGGGTCGATGTTGACTACCACAAGAACACGGCTATAAATTTCAAGTACGCGGATCGTGACCTCTGCTTCGTAATAGCCATGGGCATGCAAAACTTTGATGAGATCGGGCACGTCTGATTCTGCACGGTAGCGCAGCGCATTTAATGAGGCGGGCAGCCGTTTTTTTAAAGACGTGAGCGTGGAGATGGATTTAATCGCTTTTAACGTTTTGTCATCATCGAGCCCTTCAAATTCAACGGAATAATGGATGCCGCCTGCATGTCCCAGTAAGGGGATGAGCGTGAAGGCGAAAGAGAGGAGAAGCGTTTTAAAACGGCGTTGCATGTCAGTGATTCTATGTATTTTCCCATTGCTTGTGTAGACAATTTTTTGTAGTCTATTGCCCATGAAGCCAAGACCAATAACAGAAGAACTATATAGAGAAAGCTGCGAGAAGATGCCAGGCGGTGTGAACTCGCCTGTGCGCGCCTTTACAGGGTTAAACATGACCCCCTTAATGGTCTCTAGCGGCAAAGGTGACACCCTTTACGATGTCGATGGACATGCATACATCGATTATTGCTGCGCGTGGGGATCTCTCATCTTAGGCCACAGCCCCCCTAACGTGATCCATGCTGCACAGGAACAAATGGCGCGTGGCTCTTCTTTTGGAATTGCTACTCCCTATGAACACGCGTTCGCTTTTAAAATCATGCATCACTTTCCGTCGATCGAGAAAATCCGTTTTGTTTCGTCAGGTACAGAAGCGGGGATGACGGTCGTCCGTCTTGCACGCGGATTTACGGGGCGCTCCCTCATCGTTAAATTTAATGGGCACTATCATGGGCATTGCGATAGTCTGCTCATCCAGGCAGGTTCAGGAGTGACCCATCTGCCCCAAGCCTCCTCTCATGGTGTGCCGCACGAGCTGGTCCAACACACCGTTTCCCTTCCTTTCAATGATACCGACACCTGCCGCCGCTTTCTTCGTGAGCATCCCGAAGTGGCTGCTGTTATCGTGGAACCTGTTACAGGAAACATGGGTGTTGTCCCTGCCGAAAAAGAGTTTTTACAGATGCTCCGAGAAGAAACAGCGCGTACCTCTGCTCTTCTGATTTTAGACGAGGTGATCACCGGCTTTCGCGTATCCTTAAATGGCGCTCAAGGCCTCTATGGAATCACTCCTGACCTCACGTGTCTTTCTAAAATCATCGGCGGCGGCTTTCCTGTAGGAGCCTTCGGAGGAAGACGAGAGATTATGGATGCCTTGGCCCCTCTTGGCAACGTCTATCAAGCGGGAACGCTCTCTGGCAATCCTGTCGCGATGTTAGCCGGCCTTGCGACGATCACGGCCTTAGAGCAGCCCAGATTTTACGAATCGCTCGAAGAAAAAACACGTCTTCTTACCGATCCGATCCAAGAAGTGATCCGCGAGCGCAACCTAAACCTTTGCCTCAATCGCGTCGGATCGATGCTTACACTCTTTTTCGGCGTGAAAGAGGTCAAAAGAAAAGAAGATCTCCATTCCCTTGATCTAGAGCAATTCCAAAACTTTTTTCATTTTCTTTTCCAACGCGGGATTTATATCTCTCCCTCAGCATACGAAGCGTGGTTCGTTTCGAGTAGCCACACGGATGAGCATCTTCTCTACACACGAGATGTCATTTTAGAATTTCTCAACAGAGAATACAGTCGCTAGAGGGTTTTTCAGAAGACTTTTTTTTTGGAGATTGAATTAGACTCGGGTCGATCTCTTTAATTTTAGCTTGGATTGAGTTTGAAAGTTTAACAATAAATTCCATATGCAACCGTTTATTCTGCTCATAGAGTTTAGGTTGTTCCAATGCGGATTTAATCAAATCAAGTGTTCCGATCATTTCCATAGGAGCCTCAGACTGATACTCTAGACCTTGGAGCAGTCTAGCAAGAGCAACAGCTGTCGCTTTTCTATCCTCGGGCAGTGTTAAGGTTTGAAGTGTCTCGTTAAGTACGTCGATAGGGTGGCGGCGAGAATCTGCAGGTATGGAAGAAGATGACATGGTTTTAATGGGGGCTTTTCCCTGTGAAGCGTACCAACAGGTTGACAATGATTTCCATAGAAAAAAGCTCTGAAACGAAAAAAAAATGATAAGAAAACTGGGCTTGTAATCATCAGGTCTGTTCAAGGTCTCAAAATTCAAGATAAGCTCTTGTGCAGAAGGGAATTTTTAAAAGTGGATTTTCAAATGTTGTAGTTGAAAATTTTATATTTATATATATTTTCTGTAAATTCATTGATAATTTAGGAAAAGCTTTGAAATTCTATCAACTTTTTGCACGTTCAATGCTCTTGGTAACGCTTCCTGTACTGGCATTACATTCTCAAACTGAAGAGATTAGACACTATCCAACTGAAATTCAGAAGGAAGAAATTTATGATGATCTTTTTTTCTCTTATGATGACCTTTTAGATCTTCTTGAAGAGTTGGAGGAAGGTGATTTAGAAGAGAGGTGCTCAGTTGAAGAACTGGCAAGAATTAACCAATTCATGGTTCTTTTAGCTAGACAAGGAATTCAGCAAGATGATTCCGAAGAAACATCCATCTTAGAAAATGATGTCCAAGAGTTATTAAATCCTGAATCGGCTGAATCAGATTTTGGGTATTGGTATTCTCTCGATGGAGGAAAAGATTTCATCATTATTTCAGAGTCTGGCCACGTTTTTCTCTGCAAAAGCTGGATTAAGAAAAAGTGCGAGCAGGTTAAGAAATTCGTCAAAAAACATAAGAAAGCGATTTTGATTGGAGCTGCTGTAGTTGTGGCTGTTACAGTTGTTGTTTGTGCTGTTTCGATGGCCACTACGGCGGCAGCGACAGCGGCAGGAGCTGCCGCTGCCGATTCAGGATCTAATCGAGGAGAGGGGAGGTCGGAGGATACTAAACACGAAGCTGGAATTGCCGTACTTGAAGCGGTTCCTATGCTCACTACAGCCATGGAGTCATCTCATTTGATGGCTGCTTTAGATGAACAGGTATCTTCTTTTAAAGAGCTTGTCGGACAAGATGAGGTTTTTTTATCAGTTGCGCATCCTCAATCTGATACAGAAGGTTCATTAGGAGAAAAAGCAAGGTATTATGGTTCATTCTTAGCTCATGAAGCGCTCGATGGGATATCTCAACTAGGTTCTATTTTTCCACATCTTCAGCAGGAAATCATGAATCTGAACGAGATCATCCATAAATCAGCAAATTCAATTGGAACAGTTGGATATAGTCGCGAAGGTGTTTTGCATAGACCAGATTCGTTAGATCCTTTACAGCGCTATCAAAATCTTATCACTGCTGGGCACGAATCCATTGATAAATTATTTTCTACAGAGCACGCTGACTATTTTAGATGGAAAAATTCAGAGGATGCTCAAGCGGCAAAAGAGAAATTTACAGTGGGGGTCCTTCCTCCACCAGTTTTAGCACCAACCTGTCCACAAGGAAGAATACCAATTACAATGGTATCTTCGGTGAGAGGTTGGAAAGTTGGAGAGCCAATTACCAATCGCACAATATTCGGAACTGTACCAAAATGGAATACGGTAAGACGTCGTTATTGGAAAAATAGAGCTGAATGGGCAAAATCTAACTCTTCCCATAAATATGGCGATGAAAATATACCTAGAATGGAAAAGGGGCTTGCTCCTCAAAGATTTAATTCCCGAACAGCAGAATTTGAAAGCATGGAATTACATCATGATCCTGCCCAACGGGATGGGGGACTATTCGATTTTATCGAAGTCTGGCCGAATGAACATGCAGCTGTGGATCCAAATAGATTTGTAGGCTACTAGGTTATTATGCCAAACTTTAATCAATCCTTCATAGAGTCCAAAGGACAACCGATCATCTTCAAGGCACATACCTTAGTCCGTGGCGATAAATTTCCTGTATCGAATGGTGATGTTTTGCTTATTTCTATCGAAAAAGCTAATAGTGATTGCCGCCAGGGGCTCTCAATCGATATTACAGGATCGTGTGAATATAATGGAGAGACCATCAAGAAAGGCAAAGGGATAAGGATGCTTTTTTGGCAGGACACAGCTCCAAAGGAAATCAGGCTAAAGGTATTCACTAAAAAGGAATTTGTCTGGATCGAGAACATATGGGAAAATACAAACTCTTATTTAGTCTCTACTCCTTCAGGGGAGCCTGTAACAAAAGAGTCTAAATCAGTCGACTATGGTCATAACGGTGCTGCTATGATAATCGAAGAAATAGAAAATGGTAGACGTTACTGTTGTAATGATGGTTTTCCAGATGAAGATTTCGACGACATCGTATTTACAATCCGACGGGAAAGTGCCATTTAGTAATCTATAAATAAATTTTTTGCTGCAACCGTTTTAAAATCGGGAAACAGCTGTTTCCTCTTTTGATTAAACCTCAAAAAATTCCCCACTGCCCAATAATCCCAAAAATTCGTATTGTATTTGGCAATTTTGAATTTAAGGTGATCCGATGACAACACACACAACATTTTCTCCCTCGCTCACTCATTCTACACATTCCCATCCCCATCCGCACCCTCAAAAGCCAACGCGCACGTCTGATACGGAAAAAGCTCAAGAGGCGTTTTATCGGATCCGCATTCAGAAGTTGGATGAAAAAGGAGCGGTGCGTTTCTTTAATGTAAAAGATCTTGAAACAGGGGAGGTCATCGGGACAAAAAGTGAATTCTCTTCTCTCGTCGACAGATCTACCGGTGATCTTTATTATGATGAAGAGGCATGGGTTGTCTGGGGAAAATGTGTAGCGCTGACCGTTGGGATCCCTCTATACGCCTTGGGAACTGTCGCCTGGCATCTCATCAGAACACCGATTGTCGTAAAATTGACCTTGTTTAATGCGCTCCGCGAGTGGCCTTCAGCGACAGAGAAAATGAGGGAAAAACTATTCGAAGATCTCACGCACATTCCCTGTGAAATCGCCGCGGGGATTTGGGGGATTGTGAAAACCCCATTTTACGCGATTGCCATGGAAGCCTCCGCCTTAGTAGGCCTCGTGAACCCTCATTTAGGGCGTAAGTGGGTAGCTGCAGTAGAGCATGCATGGCACGACAACATTTCTATCAAACACAGCTTTGTCACAATTCCTCCTCGTCCAGAGGAAGGGTGCTGCGAGGCGTGTTTCAAAGACCTCACGTTCAATAAGCCGTTCTATTTAGCGGGATGTTTCCAGGTGCGTGGGAACCTCTCCGATAAACGCATACGGGTTCTTTAGGTAGGCATTTCTTCTGAGGGATCATCGAGGGTAGCGATGTGCCGCACATCAAATTGCGATTCAGAGATGAGCACCTGTTTGTTGCCGATCTGAACGATGTAGAGCATTGACTTAGCACTTAATGGCCGCTTTTCGAGGATCTCGATGGAACGCTGGGAGCCTAATCCCCGAAATCTTCCTTGTCCCAGTCTGCGTAAAATCCAAATTGTCAGAAATACGAGAAGGATTAAGCCGCCTAATGTGACGAGCATTTTTATAAACGCACTCTCATAAGAAATCGCAGGCTGATCGAGCTCGCTTTGCGGCTCTGTCCCTGGGATCGCAGAAGGGGTCGGAATGGAAGGCTTTGACGGCGTTGTATTTTGAACAGGCTCTGTTTGTTCTTGAGCAGCAGGAGCCGTCTCTGCGTATATGGAAAGCGGCGCGCAGCATAAGCTAAAGGAAAATAGCGTGAGAAAAAATTTAAAAAGGGTCATGATAGAGTCCAGTAGTTAAGTTTGTCCAAGTCTGAAGGGTTACCATTTTTTTGTAAAGGATCACCATGACAGAGCACAAAGGGTGGATTGCCTTAGATATCGACGGCACGATCACCGATCAGTCGCACCACGTTCCTCAAGAGACGGTTGACTACCTGACTTTGCTTAAAAGCCAAGGATGGGAGCTCATGTTTATCACGGGGCGCACCTATTCCTTTGGCACAAGTGCTCTAAACGTCTTTCCCTTTCCCTTTTATCTCGGTATCCAAAATGGGGCCGATATCCTTGAGATGCCTTCGAAAAAACTCATCTCTAGAGCTTATCTTCCAGGCCAACTGGTTCCTGCCTTAGAACAGGTTTATCAAGGACAAAATGAAGACTTCATCGTCTACGCCGGCTATGAAAAGGGGGACTTTTGTTACTACCGGCCCAAAAAATTTTCGACGGCGCTGCGCGAACACCTTGTTAAAATCGAATCTCTCTCTCCTGAGCCGTGGAAAGCGGTGGATACGTTTGAATTTGCCTCCCATGAAGCATTTCCCTTGATCAAATGCCTTGGATTTCAAGAGGGGATGCGCTCTGTTTATGAACGTCTGCTCTCTGTGAAAGAGATTGCCGTTTCTTTAATCCGCGATCCTTTAGACGAGGCGGTATACTTAAATCTCGTCACCCATGCTCTTGCTACCAAAGGGCAAGCATTGCAGCGCATGGTCACACATACCGGTAAAAGGGGACGTGTGATTGCAGCAGGAGATGATCGGAACGATGTGAGTATGTTAGAATGTGCCGATGTGGCAATTGTGATGGCAGGGGCTCCCTCTGAAATGTTGCCTCTTGCCGATATCCTTGCTCCTTCAGCGAAAGAGCAAGGAATTATCACTGCTTTAAAACAAGCAATAGACCTTTTGCTAACTTAAGGTTCTGTCGTTTTTCAGGTTCTTTTGAACCGCTTTTTGATCCACCCCGCGGGGTGGATCAAAAAGCGGTCAAAATAATCCAGAAAAACGACGAACCCTTAAGTTAGCAAGAGGTCTCAAGTTGAACAAGTCGTGCATTCTTGCACGTGAAGCGCAGGGCTGTCGACGGCAAGGCCCATCGCATGCATCCCGTTATCCACATACAAAGTGACTCCAGTGATTGCAGACGCAAGTGGGCTTAAGAGGAAGACCGAGCTTTGTCCGACCTCTTCTGCAGTCATCTCTTTAACAAGAGGCGCATTGGCTCTTGAGTATTCGATCATGCTGTCGATAAAGCCGATCGCACGTGCCGCACGAGAGCGCAAGGGACCCGCAGAGATCGTATTGATCCGAATCGCCCATTTGCGGCCCGCTTCCCAAGCCAGCGTGCGCGTATCGGATTCTAGAGCAGCTTTTGCTGAGCTCATCCCGCCGCCGTAGCCAGGAATGACTCTTTCTGAAGCGATGTAACTCAAAGAAAGTGCAGAGCCGCCCGCATTTAAATGGGGCCCGAAGTGAGCGACGAGGCTGACAAAAGAATAGCTAGACGAACTTAGAGCTGCGAGATAACCCGCGCGCGAAGTTTCTAATAAAGGCTTTTTCACTTCTGGTCCGTTGGCAAGCGCGTGGACGAGGATATCGATTTTTCCAAAATCTTTCGCAACAGCTGCTGCCACTTCAGAAACAGTGTAGCCCGCTGCATCAAGATAGCGCTTGTTATTGCGGATCTCTTCTGGAACATCTTCAGGTTTATCAAAGGAAGCATCGAGAGGGTAGACCTTGAGGATCTCCATCATCTTGCCATTAGAGAGTTGACGTGAGGCGTCGAATTTTCCTTGCGCCCAAGAATTGGTGAAGATTTTCAAAAGCGGAGTCCAGGTGCCGATGATGATTTCAGCTCCCGCTTCCGCGAGCGCTTTAGCAATCGCCCAACCGTATCCTTGGTCATCGCCGATTCCTGCGATGAATGCTTTTTTACCTTTTAAATTAATTTGCATGGTGTCCTCATCCTCGTTACAACGTGAAAGGGACAAGGATAACGTTTTTTTAGACACAATGCAAGAGCCTATCTTGAAAGTAAAAAACAATTTATTTTCGATATTTTTTGCGCAGATCTGAAGCTGCTTTTTGAGGACAATGTGCGAGCACCTGACCGAAAAAAGCGGCGTCGGAGATGTCAAAAAAGGCGAAAATAAATATTTTTTACTTTCAAGATAGGCTCAAGAGACAGTTTAAGGAGATGAGTTCAAAATTGACCTGCATGAGTAGCTACGGCGCGATCAAGGTTTAACGTCCTCGTTGCTAATATATTGTGTATATTAACAAGGGGATTTAAGTTAAATCCGAAGGTGTCTCGCACGCTCTTGCAAGTCAAATTTAAAATCACCTCTATTTTTTCTTTCCCGACCCGTATTTCTTCATCATCAACCGCTTCCAACCTTCGGCGGTTAAGATTTTTTGAAATTCGGTTTTCTGTTTCGGGGCTGAAGCTTTCGGTTCTGCTGTTGTTTTTTTAGGTGCAGATTTAGCAGGCTTTTTCTCATCTTTTTTCTTAAAGAACCGAGAGATCATCGAAAGCTCCTTTAAGGAGAACACTCTTCACATCTCCTTAAACTCTAGAATAGCGCTTTTTAACAGCTTTGTCAACAAAAAATTTACATCGAACATGAGTCTTGAACGAAATCGTTCAAAGGCCAACAATGGGTACAGTAATGTAAAGGGCATACATCGTGAAATTTCAGAACTGGGTTTCTTTCGAAAAGCATTTGAGCGAAGCTGCTCCCAAGCATCTTTCTCCTCTCTATTTAGCCGTCTCTCCTTGCCCCTTTGAGCGGAAGAAGATTTTTACGGCGATTCTCGAGGCGATTCAGAAGAAAGAACCCCAGGTTTCCGTGACTCGCTTTGAAGGAACACAGGTTGCGATCGAACAGGTGATTGAGCAGCTCAATTCCCAGTCTCTTTTTGGAGGCCCTACCGTTGTTCAATTGGATGGAGTGGAGAAGTTAAAGAAGCCCAGTTTAGAAGCTTTGATCCACTATATCGAAACGCCGAGTCCCTTTTCGTATTTGATCTTAGGCGCTAGCGGCTCTAAACAAGTTGCCTCTCTTGTTCAAAAAGGAAAAAAGGACCTTGTCGCTTTGGATTTAAGCGATGAAAAACCGTGGGATAAAAAGACACGGCTGCAGACCTACCTCGCTAGACGTGCTTCTCAAGAGAGCAAAGCACTAGCTCCCGATGCGGCTCTCTACCTTTTAGATCATGTGGGTCTCGATCTCTCTGCCTTGGAACAAGAGATGATCAAACTCCTTTGTTACTGCGCAGAGCGCAAGCAGATCACGCTTGAGGATGTGCGGAAAATAGGCTCATCCGAAAAACAAATCAATACATGGCAGCTTGCAGAAGCGATCATTTGGGAAAAAGCCCCTGTGGCATTAGAACACCAGATTGAGCTTTCTTGGCTTCTTCCCTTCATTGGGCAACTCCGCTACCAGCTGCATGTCGGGGTTCAACTCGCAAGCTGTGTGGATAATCAATACTCCCCAGAGGAGATCAGCGCGCAGTTTCCTCAAATTCGAGGAGCGCTTCTCCCCAAACGCCTTTCTGCTGTCCGCCAGCTAGGACGCCGCTTTTTCCAGCAAGCCCTTCATGAGCTATTTGAAATTGAACTTCTCACTAAAAACCACGCTTGCAACCCTGCACTAGCGCTGGACCTATTCATCTCAAAAATAAGAACTTAAGAACCTCGTATGAAACCAACACTCTATCTCTTTCCAAATCTTCTCGATGAAAACGGCAGCGTAGAAGCGTTTTTGCCAGCCAGTGTCGCAACAGCTGTCTCCACCATCGATGGGATCATCGCCGAGAGTGAAAAAGGCGCGCGTAAATTCCTGCGCAGATTTTCCTTTCCCGAACCAAAGACTTTCCGAGACATTCCGATTCAACTGCTCAACGAGCATACTCAGGTCAAACAGCTCGATGAGCTCTTGAGCCCTATCGTAAAAGGAGAAACATGGGGTCTCGTGTCCGATTGCGGCTTGCCCTGTCTGGCAGACCCCGGATCTAACCTCGTTTATAAAGCAAGGCAGAGAGGGATTACCATTGAGACGTTTGCAGGACCCTCTTCGGTCATCTACGCCCTGATGCTTTCGGGCCTTGGCGCTCAGCATTTCACCTTCCATGGCTATTTAGCCAAAGACGAGGCAAAGCGTTCAGCTCAACTCAAGACCATTGAGACCCGTTCTCGAGAGGATCAATCGACCCACTTGTGCATCGAAGCCCCTTACCGCAATCAAAAATTACTGACCTATTTACTGCAAAACCTCAAGCCCGAGACCACCCTCTGTGTGGCCACTGACCTGACTTTGCCTACCCAGTGGGTCATGACCCAAACCGTCGGGTCCTGGCGAAAACAGACCCTGCCCGAGATCGACCAAAGACCCACAGTCTTTGTCTTCCGCGCCAACTAAAAATTATAGTTGACAATTAGCTCTCTTAATCCTTAATAATCATAGTGTTATTAACGTGTTAATTTTCTCACTTTATTAGTGATCTAATTACGCCTTTTATGAGATACTTGGGCCCGTGTTAGTGTTTGAAATTTATGCTTAAATGTGCTATAATAAAGTTAGAGGTATTTAAATATAATCCCAAGGGGTAATAATATGGATAATAAAGCTGAAGCATTGCTTAGGGCTCAAGTTGCTAGTTTAGAGAGCAAGAACGATATGCTCGAAACAGAATTAGCATACGTGAATGAGATGTTGGTCCGATGCGGATTTTCTGAAGGGATTACAACCCTGAAAGAAACCATGGAAGAGCTCCTCGCTGAGGAGTCTTTTTCCCAACACCATCACGAACGTCCTGAGTTAATCTAATAGGGTAAAAAAAACTCCTTTTTACCTTGAGAGTTCGTTTAGGGGGCAGGGCCAAAATCCTGCCCCCTCTCTTTTTGTCTAAATCCAATCTGAAATTTTCCGATCACTTTTCTTTTTGAACTATGTACTAGAGATCTCGTTATATTGGCTTTTTTGACTTCATGTCGTCTTATTAGAGCTGCCAAACAAGCGTAAAGTCTTTATTTAAGGCTTCAAAAGAAGGAGCTCTTTCTGAGAGCAAGTCTACATAAGTCAGGGCAATTGCAGACCTTTTTCAATGGACACCTCAAAACAGCATTCTCGATATGCAAGCGATTTACGAAGACGAAGAGGTTGATATTGAGGCAACGTTCAAACTGAAGGAAAGAGAAGTGTTCAGCTAGCGGAGATATTTAGTCTTTACTGCCGCCCTTCTACTCTGAGGTTAACTGCTGTAACGTGATTTCCAGAAAATCTCCTTCCTTATAACGGTGTAGGATAGTCTGGTAATTCTGTTCGTATTTTATTCGAAGAATTTGTGTTTCCATGGAATCCAAATCAGCAGCGAAAACGGGAAGATTCATAAACAAGGGATTAAAACGCTGACCACGAGTAAATGATTTCAGTCTTTTGTTTAGAGCCTTCCATTTTTTTTGCTCTGGTGCGTTATCGAGCATTCGAATAAGGCCTTTTTTTCTGCTTACCTGTTGAGCTTCATGTCTTATGTGAAAAGCCCAGGCGTTATTTCGTCCATAACCCAGCAACGTACCAATTAATCCCTGGTGGTTTTTTAAGACGCAACTAAACACATCTTTGCTTTTGAGGATTTCTTCTAAAAGCCATTTGGCTGTGACGTGTTCACCTAGTATTGACTTAAAGTCGTTTAGGTTAGCATCAATTATTTGTAAAACAGCCTTTTTATTAATGAGGACAACAGCTGAGAAGTTGTTGTCGACGAAGTTTTTGCATTTGATAAGAGCATAGTTTTCGAAATGAAATTTTCTGTTGTTTTTTTCCCATATTTCCCAGCCCTGTTTGATTCTTTTGTTGAAAGGGTGATAATAACTAAAGCGCGAATCGCAAGAAGGGAGCGGATAGTCTCCCTTGGGAGCAGATTCGGAATAGACAAGAACAGATAAAGGTTTATCCCCAAACAAACAATACCCAAAACTATCAAAAGCGACGGCTGATCGAAAGAAAAATTCTAAAGATTGGCGTTCTTCTTTTGGGATGCTTTCTAGTTGGTCTAAAACAGAATAGGGTTCTCTGAAGAACAGCAGCAGAGCGAGAAAAGCTCCTGAAAATATCAACTTTATTTTATTATATTTCATCTGGTTTCAACCAAAGGTTGATAGTAGAGAATGAATGCATAAAGAAATATCATTATAGGGAATATTTTGCAAACGGCCCTTTACTTTTCAGTCTAGATCTGGTAGATTTAAGTCCTCAATGTCATAGAGAGGGAAAATAATGACCAAGTCATGTTGTGATCAGAACGAGGAAGAACAGGCTCCGAAGATAGGGTGCTGCCGCCAGGGGACAATGGCAAAATTAATTTTTGACAATACCGGCGAAGAAAAAGAGATTGAAGCTGATAGCCCGCTTCAGGAAGTGTGTGAAGAGGCCGGTGTGCCTTTTGCTTGTACAGAAGGGGTTTGCGGCACGTGTGTGATCGAAGTTGTCGAGGGGATGGAAAACCTCTCCGACTTCACACAAGAAGAGATGGACTTCCTAGGGGATCAAGATCGTGAGCGTTTGGCTTGCCAGTGCAAGATCAAAAGCGGTTCTGTAAAATTAAAATTCTAACTTTATCTTGAGGGTGGCACAATGTCAGAAGCGACAAATGCGATGAAGATCACGCGAGAAATGACGATTGAAGAAATTCTTTCCTCTTTTCCGCACAAAAGCCAAAAGATTGCTCAAGAAATGACCAATGCGGGCCTGCACTGTGTTGGCTGCGGAGCTGCGACATGGGAAACACTCGAAGCTGGCATGCTTAGTCATGGCTTTTCTGAGGAAGATATCGATGCATTAGTGGCGCGTTTGAACAACATTCTCGCTGAAAAGGCAGATCTCTCTACGATCAGCATGACGAAAAGAGCTGCAGAGAAATACAGCGGAATCCTCGAAGACGAAGGGAAAGCGGGCTGGGGACTGCGCTTTGGCGATAAAGCAGCAGGGTGCAGCGGTTTTGAATATGTCCTCGACTATTCAGAAAAAGCAACACCAGACGATGCGGTATTCTCTTCTCATGGCGTCGAAATCCATGTGTGCAAAAAGATGGTCGACCGTCTGCTCGGCTCTAAGATCGACTACGTCGATGGACTCAATGGATCGGGCTTCAAAATTTCCAATCCGAATGCCAAAGGCTCTTGCGGCTGTGGCAAATCTCAAAGCTATTAATCATTAGCCTTCGACCCGGCCTGCTTAAAGGCCGGGTAAAGCACAAAACATCTCAGACATTTTGTTTCTAAGCTCTGTACGCCTTACAGATTTTTTTTTCAGAAAGATTTTGAAAAAGATATCGAGAAAAAGAGCGGACCCGATAAAGTATTTCACTTATCTTTGTACCCTCTTAATTTAAGGAGCATGTTATGTCCTCAATGTCTATCGATAGCGGATTCAGAGTGTTGCCTTCATCAGAACAGAATCGAGATACTCCTCCTTCCCTTTCTCCCAAACTCCAATCGATCATCCAGCAACTTTTAGACAACAGCATTACAACGCTTGATCCGGGTGCTTGGTGGATTGATGATAAAGCCGTAGAAGCGATTGCTCGGGCTCTTGCAAAGAACCATTCTCTTACAACGCTTAAACTCTGTTACAGTAAGATGAGCAACACTGGAGTTTTCCATCTTGCATCGGCGTTGCGATCCAATTCCACTTTGACTCATCTTGATCTTTCGGGCAATGAGATAGGTTACGTGGGAGCTCAGCACCTTGCATTAGCGCTGCAATTTAATTTCACTTTGACTCATCTTGATCTTTCGAGCAGTGAGATATGGAACTTAGGAGCTTGTGACCTTGCATTAGCGCTCCAATCCAATTCCGCTTTGACTCATCTCAATCTTTGGAATAATGGAATATGCTTTGCAGGAATCGATGCTCTTGCATCAGCGCTCCGATCCAATTCAACTTTATTAAGTCTTGATCTCAGCAACAATAAGATAGAGTACCTAGGAGCGCAATCCCTTGCGGAGGCTCTACAGTTCAATTCGACCTTGTCTTGTCTTTCTCTACGCAACAATAAAATAGGCGATCATGGTGTAGAGTATCTTGCATTAGCCCTTCGATCTAATTCGGCTCTTTCTTTTCTAGATCTGTATAACAACGGAATAAGTTACACTGGAGCCAAGCATCTTGCATCAGCTCTGCAAACTAATACAGCTTTGTCTACTCTTATCCTATCGGATAATGCGATAAGTAACCGTGGAGCAGAGTATTTTGCGGAAGCGCTGCGATCTAATTCGACCTTGTCTGATCTTGATTTGATGGATAATGATATTAGTGACAAGACCGATATTTCTCTTGTTAAGGTTGCTGAATTACACCCTTCTTTGAAGCGTCTTTATCTAGGATTTCATCCTCCAGAGAAAAGAGGCATGGGCCCTGAGATTTGGATATAAAGCAGCTGCGGCAAATCTCAAAGCGATTAATTTCATTTATGCAAGGCGCGCTTGTGCACTGCAAGTGCGGCTTCCATCACCGCTTCCGACAAGGTCGGATGCGCGTGAGGGGTGTGCGCGATCTCAAGTGCGGTCATCCTTTTTTGGATGGCGATACAACACTCACCAATAAGCTCTGATGCATGGGGGCCGATGATGTGCACTCCAATCACCCGATCTGTTTTCTGATCGGCGATCATTTTCACAAATCCTTCTTCTTCCGCCGTGCAGCGCGCACGGGAATTTGCTTTAAACGGAAAGGTGCCGATGTTGACGGGAATGTTGTTGGCTTTGGCGTCCGCTTCGGTAAGACCGACGGATGCGACTTCAGGAAAGGTATACACCACATTGGGGATGGCAGCATAGTCGATGTGGGGATGCTGGCCAGCAATGATTTCTGCCACTGCGATTCCTTCTTCTGAGGCTTTATGCGCGAGCATGGGGCCGTCGACGAGATCGCCGATGGCAAAGATTTGAGGGACCGTGGTTCTAAATTGTCCATTGATGGGGATAAATCCTCTTGTATCGGGAATGATTCCGACATTTTCTAATCCTAACCCTTTGGTGTAGGGTTTTCGGCCGATCGATTCGAGGATGACATCTGCAGACATCTCTTGGGTTGATTGATCGGGCATCTGAATTTTGAGGGTGATTTGATTAGGAGCGATATCTGCGGAGATCACTTTCGAAGAAAGGTGGAATACGAGACCTTGCTTTTGCAGGCTGTGCTGTAATTCTTTGGAAAGGCTTTCATCCAATGTCGGGCAGATCCGATCGAGGAATTCGACGAAGATCACTTCGCTTCCCAATCTTTTGTACACAGAGCCAAGCTCGACGCCGATGATGCCAGCTCCGATTACGATCATTTTTTTCGGGATCTTTTCTAGAGAAAGAGCGCCTGTTGAAGAGACAATCTTCTTCTCATCGAAGGGGAGGAAGGGGAGTTGGATCGGCTCTGAGCCTGTCGCGAGTAGGATATGGCGGCTTTTAAGCTGTTGAGAGGAGGGGCCGCTGATGACATTAACGGTGCTGGAATCGATGAGCTGTCCTGTACCGATAAAGCGATCGATTTTATTTTTTTTGAACAAGCCTGCAATCCCTTCGTTGAAGCCTGCGATCACTTTTTCTTTGCGCTGCATCATTTGGGGGAAATTAAGGCGCAGCCCAGAAAATTCAATCCCGTGCAGAGCTCCTTCTACTTGCATTTTCCAATAGAGCTCAGAAGATTGAAGAAGGGCTTTTGAAGGAATGCACCCCACGTTAAGACAGGTTCCTCCGAGAGAAGGTGTTTTTTCGATGCACGCGGTTTTTAAGCCGAGCTGTGCAGCTCTGATGGCAGCGACATAGCCGCCAGGCCCTGATCCAATCACAATAAGATCGTACATGAAGCTATCCCTATTAGAGTTCGAGAAGAAGCCGTGTGGGGTCTTCTAGGTTTTGTTTTAACTGCACTAAAAACATGACAGCTTCTTTGCCGTCGATCACGCGGTGGTCGTAGCTTAATGCGAGATACATCATCGGACGGATCACAACTGCATCATCCACTACAACGGGACGTTTTACGATTGCATGCATGCCGAGGATGCCGCTTTGTGGGGGATTAAGAATGGGAGTGGAAAGAAGAGATCCGAAAACCCCACCGTTCGTAATCGTAAAGCTGCCGCCGCGCAAATCATCCACTCCGATGGTGCCCTCACGCGCTTTTTTCGCGTATTTTTCAAGAGCGGATTCGATTCCGCCGAAGGTCAGTTGATCACACCCGCGGACAACAGGGACAAGAAGTCCTCTCTCCGTTGAAACGGCAAGCCCGATGTCGTAGGAATTCAACTGAACAATCTCATCTCCTTCGATGTAGGAGTTAACCTGTGGGATCGCCTTGAGCGCTGCGACAACGCCTTTGACAAAGAACGACATGAAGCCGAGCTTCACTCCGTATTTTTTAACGAAATTGTCCTTTTCTTTGGCGCGGATCTCCATGATGGCTGTCATATCCGCTTCATTGAATGTGGTGAGCATCGCGGTAGTGTTTTTTGCTTCGACAAGCTTTTGGGCGATCACTTTGCGCAGGTTACTCATTTTCTTACGTGTGGCAAGAGGGATGGCTAAAGGAAGAGGCGTTGAAGGTGCAGCTGTTGGAGCGGAAGGAGCTGGTTGTTTCATTTCTGCAACAAATTCAGGAACGAGTTTGCGCGCGCTCTCTCCGGAAGGTGCAGCAGCAACTGGCGGCGGTGGAGGCGCAGCTTGTGCAGGAGGAGGTGTTGGGGCAGCTTGTGCAGGAGGAGGTGTTGGGGCAGCTTTAGCAGGTGTTGGGGCCGCAGTCGGTGCTGGCGCCTCTTTTCCTTGCGCTGCGGTATCGATCTGACCAATCACCTGACCGATTTTGACAGTGTCTCCCGCTTTGACTTGCCACGTCAACTGTCCTGCTTGAGGTGCGTAGAGCACCTGGTTGACCTTATCGGTTTCCAATTCCACGATCTCTTCATCGGCTTTCACATGGCTTCCAGAGGGTTTGAGAAGATTGGAGACGATCGCTTCAGAGACCGATTCTCCCATGGTAGGAATTTTGATTTCGACGTTCATGGTTATCCTTCAAAGGCTGAGTTCATTAATGTGATCTGTTGTTTGGTATGCAGAGCATGTGATCCAGCAGCGGGAGCTGCACTTCGCTCTCTTCCTACGTAATCAACCGGGGTTTTTCCGAAAAGAGCTTCGAGATGGGGGTGGATATATTCCCATGGACCCATATTTTGGTGTTCTTCTTGGACCCAGCGGATGGTGGCAATCGAGTTGTACTTTGTTAAGACCGCTTGCAGTTGTTCTTTCGGGAAGGGATAGAGCTGCTCAACTTGGAGAATCAAGGTCTCTGTATCCCCTCGTTTTTTTCTCTCGTTGCGCAAATCGTAAATGATTTTACCCGAACAGAGGAGGAGGCGTTTAGGATGTGACGGAGGGCTGAGATCGTCGATCACTTCTTGAAAATGCCCTTGGGAAAATTCATTCAGACTGCTGACACATTCGGGATGGCGTAGCAGCGCTTTGGGGGTGAAGAGGATCAAAGGTTTTTTCTCGGGATTAAGCGCTTGCGCCCGCAGCAAGTGAAAGAGCTGTGCAGGTGTCGTACAATTAGCGATGCGTGTGTTGTTATGTCCTGCTAGCTGTAAGAATCTCTCGATCCGTGCAGACGAGTGTTCCGGGCCTTGCCCCTCGTTGCCATGGGGCAAGAGCAGCGTGAGGTTACAGCATAAGTTCCATTTTTGCTCCGAAGAGGCGATGAATTGATCGATGATCACCTGTGCACCGTTAGCAAAATCTCCAAACTGCGCTTCCCAGATCACAAGGGATTTAGGGTAGGAGACGCTATAGCCAAAATCAAAGCCGAGCACCGCGTATTCTGAAAGAGGGGAGTTAAACACATCAAAGGGGGCTTGGGATGGGCTGATGTGAGATAAGGGGAAATACTTTTGATCTTTTACCTGATCCACCCAGATTGCATGTCTGTGAGAAAAGGTGCCTCGGCGTACATCTTGCCCCGAGAGGCGCACATGGATCCCTTCATGGACGAGCGACGCATAGGCGAGATTCTCTCCCATTCCCCAGTCGATCGATGCCACTTTCGGATCTTGGCTCACCATTTGTAATCGATCGTTTAACAAGCGTTGGATTTTCGGATGGCATTTGAGCTCTTGAGGAATTGCACACAGCCGCTGTCCTAAAAAGACAAGGGTTTCTGTAGAGAGTGTTGTCACAATTGGATTTGCCATGCGAGGTGTTGACTGAGAGGTTTCCCTTGACTTGGATGCGCTTTGTTTCAGAGAGGGGATGCTCTCTAAAGCCTCTTGTAAATTGGCCTTAAATCCATTTTCTAACTGGGCAGCCATCGTCTCATCGAGCACTTTGTCTCGGATAAGCTGATCGCGGAATAGGGTGCGGATCGAAGGTTTTGCTTTGATGAGAGAATACTCGAGAGGCTGGGTAAACGTCGGCTCGTCACTCTCATTGTGCCCATACTTACGGTAGCAAATGAGATCGATAAACACATCGCATTGAAATTTGTGGCGAATCTCGATCGCTAAAAGAGCCGCCCGTACACACCCTTCTGGATCTTCGGCATTCACGTGAAAGACAGGAGCGCTAAACGCCCGTGCGATCTGGGTGCAATAGAGAGTGGATCGCGAGTCTTTCGGCAGCGTCGTAAATCCAATTTGGTTGTTGATCACAAGATGGAGCGTTCCTCCGGTGCAGTATCCATTAAGACGAGAGAGTTGCAACGTCTCGTAGACAATCCCTTGTCCAGCGATTGCTGCATCGCCATGAATTAAGATCGGCACCACTTCTTGGCGCTGTGTTTTATCGGCTTTTAGCTCTTGTGTCGCACGCGCAATCCCTTCCACGACAGGATCGACTGCTTCCAAGTGGCTTGGATTAGCAACGAGTGTCACTTTGACATCCGTTCCCGACCGGGTTGTTAAACTGCCGACAAATCCTTTATGGTATTTGACATCGCCGCTTCCCTCGAGAAGATCAGGTGTGTAGTGATCTTCAAACTCATGGAAAATATGCGCGTAGGACTTATTTAAGATGTTGGCAAGCACATTCAACCGTCCGCGGTGAGCCATCCCCAACACCACCTCTTTGACACCAATTTCAGCCCCTCGATCGAGCATCGCTGCCAGCATCGGGATCATTGTTTCTCCGCCTTCTAAGGAAAATCGCTTTTGACCCACATACTTAGTGTGCAGAAAGGATTCAAAGATCTCGGCTTTATTTAATTGATGGAGAATGGAAAGCTTGTTTTCACTTTCCATCTGAAGCGGAAAGAAAGGTTCGATCCGTTCTTGGATCCATTTTTCTAGATCTGGGGCGCTCAAACCCATATATTCAATGCCGATCTTGCCGCAGTAGGTTTTTTGTAAAGCTGCAACGATCTCGCTTAAGGGGGCAAGCGGCTCTTTTAAAAATCCGCAGGTCGGGAAAGAGGCTTGCAACTCTTCTTGTTTAAACCCTAGGCCTTGAAGATTCAATTCGGGTGGCTCAACAGGAAGAGTTGTTGCAATCGGATTAAAGGACGCCATCCGGTGCCCAAATTTACGATAGGCATCGATCAGAAGATAGATGCGCAAGTCGGAACTCTCCGCGCGCTCTTGAGGCAGTTTAGGCAGAGTTGAGCTTGCAAAATCCATCCCTTCGAAAAAATGCCGCCAAGAGGCTTCGACACTTTTTGGATCTTTAAGATAGTTCTGGTAAAGCTCTTCTAAAGCTCCGAGATTCGCGAGATTTGCATAGGAAAACTGATCTGGCTGCATCGCTGGCTCCGTTTTCTTGGCTTATAGCAAAATCTGCAAGATATCAAAAGAAATATTTTATTTTCATTTTCTTCTCAAGAGAGGTGCACATTTTCCAAGCTTTTTTTAAGCCTCTGGTGTATGCTCCCGTCTTTTTATGTGTATACCCAACGTGTTTCAAAATTTGGTTTCTGGTGGCGCTGGCATCTTCATCTTTGCAACCGTCTCCATCGACCATGTGCTGCACATGGTCTGCTTCGGCGATTGCAAATCTGAAGCGCCAGCTTTGCCAGAAACCAAATTTTGAAACACGTTGGGTATATTCTCGTTGCAATAAAAAGTGAGCCTAAGTAAATAGAAATTTTTTAAGACAAAGCATCTTGACCTTTTGCGCGCTGCTGCAAAAGTTTGGGTGGGGATCATTTAAGGGTATCGAACCATGAACATGAAGAGTGAGCGTTTAAAAAAGCTGGAGTCAGAACTCCAAGATCTCGAACAGTGGCTAAAATTGGGCCTTGTTCCTAAAAAGGACATGGAGAAGCACCGCGAAGAGATCATCCTTCTCAATGATAAAATTGCAGAAGAAAGAGAACGCTTGCGTTTCTTGAAAGAAAGCGGCGAGTTGGAGGAGTTTAGTCTCCCTAAACGCCCTGCACATGGCCGGCAAACTGTTCATGAGCCTCATAGTCTTCCCGATATCGACATTGCCGATGAAGGGCTGACAGATGCGGGATTAGACATGGAGACCGAGTCGTTCGACGTCGAGACGACCTCTTCTGGTGAAGAGGGCGGAGAAGAAGGGGACGACGAAGCCACCCATGTGGAAGAAGAAGAGGAAGAAGATCCCTTTAGCGACCGCAACCGTTGGCGCCGAGGTGTTCTCGAAGACCCCGACGCAAATGATTGGTAACGATTTTTTGGGGGATGTCAGTCTTTATATTCACATCCCTTTCTGTTCTAAAAAATGCCCTTACTGCCATTTTTTTGTCCTTCCTGACAAACAAGATCTTAAAGAAAAATTTTTAGCTTCCCTCCTTCAAGAATGGAAGCTTCGAGCTCCTTTCGTGCAAGGCAAGCGCGTGGTCTCCATTTATTTCGGCGGCGGGACCCCCAGTCGCTTGACCCCTCTTCAGATCGATGGGATCCTCTCTCAAATCCGCAAAGACGCAACGCTCTCTAGCGATTGCGAGATCACCTTAGAGGTTAATCCCGAGGATGCCTCTCAAGAGTTTTTTATCGCTTTAAAAGAAATAGGAATCAATCGCATCAGTTTTGGGATCCAATCCCTTGATGATGCCCAGCTGATCACACTAGACAGGCAACATAGCGCCCATCAGGGGATTCATGCCCTTGACCTGGCTCATTCCGCGGGCCTCAGCAACATATCGATCGATCTCATGTATGATTTGCCCCATCAGACACTCTCCAGCTGGGAGCGCACGCTAGAGCGTTTAACGGCATTGCCGATCACCCACCTCTCTCTCTACAATTTAACGGTAGAGCCGCATACTGTTTTTTTTAAAAAGCAGGCTGAACTTAAGCCCTATCTTCCAGATCCCGACCTCAGCTTTAAGATGCTAGAAACTGCGCTCGATCGTTTGCCTTCCATCGGCTTAGAGCGCTATGAGATCTCCGCCTTTTCCAAGCCCGATTGCCATTCTCGCCATAATACGGGCTATTGGACGGCGCGTCCCTTTTTAGGATTAGGGCCCTCGGCATTTAGTTATTGGGATAAAAAACGGTTCCGCAATGTCGCCCATCTCAATCGCTATGCTGAAGCTCTGTCTCAAGGACAGTTCCCCGTCGATTTTGAAGAGATGCTTAAGTCCTCTCAGCAACAAAAAGAGCTCTTCGCTGTTCAATTGCGACTGACGCAAGGGATCGATCTTTCCGTTTTTGAACAAAGGCATGGCCCTTTGGAGTTAGAGCTTGTTAAGGCTCTCGATCTTTTAATAGCTAAGGGATGGATGATTAAGAGAGGATCTACGGTCAAACTGACTGCCGGAGGACAGCTTTTCTACGATAGCGTCGCATCAGAATTAATCTAAAAAAAAAAGACCGCTTCCCTTGCGGAAAGCGGTCAGTAACAACTTCTAGTCCTTACTTGTTTAAAGCATCTCATGCGGGTTACCCCTTACGAGATGCTGTTAACTTAAGAAGGACGAGAAATTACGATCTCAACCAAGCTAAGAAGCCAGAAGCTTTTGTTTGGTCAGCTTTTCTCTCAGTGATGAGGTGCTGCTTAACAATAGAATCTTTCTCAAGCGCTTTCTCAGATGGGATAAGATCTAATTTAGCTTGGACTTTTGCTTGTTTTGCTACTACGATTGCAGTTTCTTTTCCAGCTTCTAGCAACTCAACATACATTTGGTGTAGGCTGTTTTGCTTTGCAATCACTTCTTTGTGGAAAGGAGTAGTACCTGGCGTTGCAGTTGCGTATTTCTCTTCAAGAGGCTTAGGAGTACCATCCTTCTTAGCAAAGAATTTAGGAGCTAAAGCAACTTTTCCTTTACCAGCTAATTTAACGCATTCTGTATTAAATTTTACGTCTTTTTTCCTAAGGTCTTTGCGGATCTTGCTTTCAGCTTTTTGAGCTGCTTTAAGATCTGTTTTCAAAGTCTTTAATTTAGCTTCAAACTTTGTTCTGTTTGCTGTAAGAAGTGTTCGGTGTGCATCAATAGCTTCTTTTGAAACATCAGAAGCTTTTGGAGCAGCATCGATAGCAGCTTCAACTAGGTTAGCTGTTCCATCTTTGTGCAGTTGGATCGCTGTTTTAATGTTAGCATTGATCGTGGCTGCAGTTGCAGTTGGGAAAATACCTTGGATTGTTTTTCTAAGAGTTACTGCATCCTTTTGAGCATTGATATCAGTTTTAGCAACGAGTGCCTGAGCAGCTGCAAGTGGAAGCGCATCAGTAACTTGTTTCTGAATCAATGTGACTCTAGGCTGAATGTGAATTGCATCTAAAGTAGGCGCAGTTTGTTGTGCGTCTTTAGCTACTGCTTCAGAAATCAGTTGATTTGCAGCAAGTGTCCAAGTTTTAAGAGCTGTAGAAGCTGGCGATTTGCCGTCTTTCAGTTCTGTTTTTGCAGCATCTGCTTCTAATTCAGAAAACTGGCTGTAAACAACAGAAGAGAATTTGTTAGCAGCGCTTTCGAAGCGAGCTTTAACATCTGGTGCCATAGCAACTTTATTAATGAGCTCCTCTGAAGGCTTCAGGTGTCGTGTTTTCAAATCCGCAACAACAGCATTAGTTCTCTCCAGTAATTTCATCTCACGGCTGCAAGTAACGAGATCAGCCAAAGCTGTGTTAAATTGCTCCACGTTTCCTTGGATCTTTTTGTCAGACTCTAAAGCTTCTGTGTAAGCTTTAGTAGCGAAAATAAATGAGAACATAGAACCAAATGTTCCTGACCATGTGCTTTTATATTCGGTCATGTTCTGGTTAAGATGAGCTTTGTCTGCGCCTAAGTTAGCAGATAATTGAGTCTTGATTGCTTGTAATTCCATAATTTACTTCCTCCAAACTATGGTTAGTGTTTTACTTAAATCTTGTGCATTTTTTTGCGTTACAGTTAAATTGTAAGATGAGACGCTGTTTTATTTCAAACGAATTTCATCTTTTTCGATGATTAAAATTGATTTGTAAGATCATTTAAAATTTAACTAGATCGTTTCATTGTATTGATAAATTTGTTGGCGATAGTTTTTATTGGAATTGGAATCCCCGTTTCAAATTTATATTGTGTGCGATTAGGTTGCGCGTCTAACTTTCTCTGGGATTTCAATCGTTCTATCCTTAATACAGATGTTTTGCAATTTAAGCTGTTGTTGAAGATGGCTAAATTATTAGTGCGCATCTCAAGACTTCTTTTACAAAGTCTAGGACATTGATCGTATCAATAACAGCTTGATATGTTTTGAAATTTTCAGGTTTCTTGCAAATCCAAGAACACTTCTTCGTAACGACCCGTTTTTTTACTACCAATGGCCATTTATTTCAATTAATTTTCCGGTTTTTCCGAATTAAAAATGTATTTGATTATTCGTAAAGTTTTTACTGTGCTGTTTGAGTTGTGTATATTGTAACTTTAAAATCGAAAATTGGAACACTGCCCTACACTTACGAAGGGCCACAGAGAGGGGCCTTTCTAGTACATAGTTAAGAAAGTTTTTACTCTTTCGGCTGTGTCAAAGCCCCGGGGCTAAACGATCGTAAAGTTAGCTGTGTGTCTGCACACAGCG
>JAGVMG010000060.1 GCA_020053915.1 Parachlamydiales bacterium
AACAGAGCAAACATTTCTATTAGCTTCAGAGATTCCGAAGGATCTCATCAGAGCGAAGGTGTAGCCTTAGTTTTCCAAGTAAATAATAAGATCTTTTATCGAGGGAAAAATAAGGACTCGCTAACACTAAACCGTCTCAAAGAAGAACCGTATGAAGAAGCCGTTAAAATAATCTTCCCCAGCAAAGAATAGGAAAATGATCAAACACGCAAGAACTTTGTTCTTCATTATTCTTTTACTCACCATAATTGAGGTGTCAGCAACCCCAAAACGAGAAACGCCGATATACCTCGAATATCTAGATGAAATTACCAAGCCTCTTATTAAAGAACTCGAATACGAATGAGTACAGCGGTTGGTGCTAAGTGCGGCCGAATCATGACCTGCCGGTCCTAGGTTCGAATCTATGTTGTCCATTCAAGCTGTTAGGAGCAGGTCAATTGCACCCAATTTATTGGGAGATCCTAAAAGTGAGAGTTGAAAAAATCAATCCTTTAGTTTTGAGGCTTGAACAATCTTGAAAGACCATACAGTCTCTGCAATAAATGCAGCGATCAAAAATGTCAAAATGCATCCCCCTATTCCCCAGATGAAAGCACTATTCTGATCTTCCGGATATCGAAGCTGAACTATAAAGGAACATATGCATCCGACAAGCAAGCATATGTTATTAATCGTTTTTTCATAAAACCGTATCCTGTGCTTAATAAGAATACTGACGAGAAATGACATCAGGAGGACGATACCAAGGTTAGCTAAGAAGGCCACAGCCAAAATAACAAGCATCAAAAACGGATTCGTAGCATGAAAGAGAATTGACAAAACAGTTCCTGCAAAACCAATTAATGTATAAGTCAAAACATGTAAATAAGAAGAGTTTTGAATTTTTGGAAAGAGCATTTTAATCCCTGCAAACGCATAGTATATATTAACAATATTAATACAGATTACAGAGACACACAAAAATAAAAGAACAAAAACAACCCCAAGAGAATGCCCGTTTAATTCATCATATTTAACCCAAACACTCGATGCTTGAAACAGTGAAGTCAGAAAGGTCAAAACCGTTAAACCAAGATAAGAATCGATTTTGGAACGGGAATGCTTGAAAAAGGTCGGTAAATTCAACATCCCAACGAAAGTTGCTGCAATTACAAGGAGTATCGCACTCATAGAAAACTCAAAACTCCCGACTAAAGAGTTCGTGTGAAAAAAATTTAAGATTGCATAGACAACAAAAATAAAAAGCAAAATGACGCCAGCGACACACACCTTTTTGATTATTCGAATACCTCCTGCTGCAAAAAATGTTGTTAGCACGCTTAATGATACCATTGCAAACAAGGATGAACCATTGTTTTTGATATTTTCTGGATAAATATTACTGAGAGCTGCATTAAAAGCATCATTCTGAATGACATACCAAATAACAAAAGCAAAAACAAGCACAATAGAAATCAAAATCCCAGTCACACGACCAAAATACTTTATTACATTTTCGAAAACAGGATTTTGTTTGTTTTTTGTAATAGATATCATGGCCATACCAACAATCCATAGAAACAAGTTTGCAATCACTATGGATAACAGAGCCGTAGGCCCACCAAATCTTTCAGCTAACTGGCCTCCCAGCATGAAGCCAGTTAGACCAACAGATGCGCTTTGAATGGAAGCTAATTGCCAAAAATTCTGATTTTTATCTTCAAAAAACGATTGATTTATCAAACTGTCACTTCCTTGCTATTATTTACTTTAAATAGCTGAAGCACGAAAATAGGAGAAGACAATTCCTTTAAATTTGAATGAAAAAGTCATCTATAAAAAATATGACAAGGCAGCTCCCCACGGATCTGAATGAGAAGATTGCAGAGAATGAAAACAACTCGGTAACGCATTCATATCCTTCTGAAATAATGCTCTATGTATTTGCTCAAAACTTGAAGTATAGGTATGAGAAGAACAGAACAAAGATGGATCGGCTTGTGAAACTCCTAAAACTTTTGCATGAGATGCAAACAACCTTTTTGCAGATAACTCCGTTGGAATAATAGGATCCGAGTTGAAATTTGGGTCATCCGAAACCTGAGGAAACTGTGGATAGTTAACGTCACAAGCAATCATTAAACAAGGAAATTGTTCTCTCCAAACACTCATTCGATTGTTTAAGGTGCTGACGTCGATCGAGTCTGAACACATATAACCAGAGAAGACGACAATGGGTTCATGACCATTTGATTTCACTGATTGACAAACTTCTTCCTCTGTCAAAATTTTAAGTTTTGAAACACCATCTCCCTGGAAAATCCAAATTAGACGATCGACAAATTCCCCTGAAAAGTTAATGATATCGTTTACCATTACAACCTTTGATCGTGAAGAAATCAAGTGAGCTATAGAAACCTGAGTAGAATAAATACATGAAACATATTTAATACCTCGTTTATCAATTCGGATATGATCATTTTCAACATACTTACCCCATATAGCAGCTCCGACTCCATTTAATTCATAACCTGGTGCAATCCCTTTAAGATAAAGACCATAACTATTAGCGACTATATTGGAAAAATGAACTTTTAATGAATTGACTAATTCCCAACAAAATGAAACCCCTATCAAATAAATCGACTGTAACTTACGAGCTTCAGTACGCATACGTTTTTTTTCGTTAATACTTCTTGTGTATGCCAACACATACAAACTTCCGAGAGCTAATAACTCGTTTCCAATCAACTTTGTAGTGGAAGAAAAATCTAATATTTCATCTTTCTCTAATTCTTCAATTTTTTTAACAATCAGTTTCACTAGTTCATTTAAATTTTGCGAAAGAACAACAGTGATGAGATCGCAGGCCAATAGCGACATACCATGACAGCAGTTTGAAGTCGTATGAGCATCAAAAACTATGTAGTCTTTATTCTGGCAGGATTGAATTGATCGAATAATTACATGATAAAAAAAAATTGCCTTTTGCTTCGTATTCAGTAGCCCATCCCAGATGTCTCGAACGTCTCCTACACTTTCTATGAGCTTTGAATAACCATTCCTGTCGTATTGACCGCTCATCGGCCTCTTTGATTCGACAGATTTGTAGTTTTTGGATGTATTTGAAAAAAATTCATTTTTAATACAAAAAGCTTTATGATACTCTCTTCGAGCTATTAAATTTGAAAAAGGCTTTGACTTTCTCGGTTGAAATTTCGAACTTTTTAAAGCCAGTCCATTATTCAATTTCTGAAAATGCTTAAACGAATAATTCAGCAACATTGTTCGTGAGTATGATTCACAACCGGAATCAGTTTCGTCATATTCTTCTGAAATACAATCTGGAAGTACCATAAATTACCTAAATAACTCAAGTTATTTTCAAACAATGCGATTAAAAATTAAATATCACAACACAAATGAGAACCTTAACTACCTAAAAGATTGAACGATCAGATTTACATCGTTTAATAGCATTGGATCATCATCAACGATCTCTTCAGCATGCATGTGGTTTTTAACGGGGGCTGCGTAGACATGTTGGATGAAAAATGTCGAGGGGTTTTCGGCTGAAAAGCCTTTTTTCCTTGCAAGTGACTTGTAGGAAGCGTACTCGGTGCTTTCGAGATCACTAAAGAGAGAGTCTAGTTTTGGATCCGGGTATTGTCGATGATCTGCAGCACCAGCTAGGATGACATCAATAACTGAGATTTCTGCTATTAAGGAAAGCCAATCGGCCTTGCTTCGCAAATGACCCTTTGCGTTGGGAGTGAGAACTCCTTGAATGACACAGGCGGGTTTGGAGAGGTCTTTGAGGGTGGGTTCTACCTGTACATAGGCACCTGAGGCGTCTGGGAGGAAGAACAACTTGTGTTCTTCAATGAGATCAAAATCTTGCTCGTTTTTGTTTAGGAATTTAGCATGGAGAATCAGGGGAATCCCCTCAAAGCTTGCAGCATTAAGCACGGTTTTGTATGTCCAAAACATCGGAATACAGCTCAAAGCGTTTTGTTCGATAACAAATTCTTCGGAAAGCATCTCAATCAAGTGGAAATCCTGAAATGCAAAGGCTGTTTTTCTTACAAATTGGACAGATTGGACAGATACAATTTGACGCAGTTTGCTTAAAAGGTTTTTTGCAAATGAGCCGGACACTTCGCCTAATTGAATTGCTTTTTTTGGATCCGCAATCTCTTTTCTATACAGGGAGCTAAGCTGAAGATTCTCTTCTTTCACGTCTTTCATCAAGCATAAGAGAAAAGATGCTAGAAGGAAAACCTCTTCTGTATCGAGTGTAACCTCTAATTCTTCATTTGTTAAAATTTCTTTAAGTGAAATTTCTGTGTGCATCATACGAGAAATTGTGGAAGGAACGAGTAATTTATCAAGCTTATTGAAAATTGAAATGAATTGATCATCAAACGAGGAAAAAAACTCTGAGCTTTTTGAAGCATGTGATGCAAGCCATACGGCTCTAATTTGACAGGCATTTTCACCAACAAGGCTATCAAATTTTTCTAGATCCCCCTTTTTCCAAAAGCTTTGAGCTTCGGAGCAGGCTCGAACCAACATGCGATATTCCTTTAAACCTGTCAATAAACTACCGTTTTTTTTGGTGGAAGGCTCGTAAGGAAGAAGAGAGCTTAGCAACATTTTTGAACAGTTCATAAAAACCCTTTTTCTAGTTATTCTCTATATTTTAAGAAGCAGCTTTTAGAACCCCTTTTTGTAGAAAATATCCAGCCAGCGCGCCAACAAGGATACCAGCAATTGCCATTATGGGTCCAACGATTACAAATCCTACAATGCCTCCTGCACAAGCAAATAAAATCTTTCCCAAAAGTCCATATACACGAAGAATTTTATTAGTTTTTTTACTTCCCACAACAGCTCCATCATTTTATAATTAACATCAACTTAACGAAATTATACTTAAACAAATTATTTAAATCAATGGATAAAACAATATTAACGAAAATTAAACACCTCAACGAACTGCTTTTCAGTAAATTATCGTTTTTTTTCAAAAAAACATCATCTAGCCTGAAAAGACTAACTCACTATATATAGGGTATAAATGGCTAGATAGAGCAGGGCTACAGATAATGGCAGAACGTGCGTCATCTCAACGATTTCAATATGACAATCAAAATTATTTTCAATTAGCCAGTATTCAGAGTGTTTCATTAGGTTATTCGGTAATCAATATCGGAGATCTTTTAGCTCAGAAATATGGCGCTGGAACGGCAATACTTTCGATTATTATTGGAAACCTCCTTTTATGGTTGATTGCAATCGGGATCATTTCTTCGACGGAGCGCGCTAAGTCAAACGCAATTGAAAACTTCAAATCCTACGTAGGAAAATATGGAGCGATTTGTACTGCTGTGATTTTGATGTTCGCATTTATTAACTGGTACGCGCTTCAGATCAATTCATCGATTTCAGCTCTTAATAACCTGTACCATTTGGAAAAAGATGTCATTATTAGAGCAGGTGCTGCATTAGGCTTACTATCTGCATTATTTTCAATCGGCGGAATCCGACTTCTAAAATGGATAACTGTATGCAGTTTGCCTATTCTTCTTTCTTTTCACATGTATGGAATTCTCTCTTCAGATGTCTCTATTCCAATTAAAAACACTTGGAGTCTTTCTTTTCCTGCGATTTTATTTTCAGTGCTTGCTCTTCTTCCGGGTGTTATTAATTTCCCTACATTCTTCAGACATTCTCGTTCAAAGGCCCATTCTTATTTTGCACTGACAATATTGACCATTCTAATTACTTTTTTCGAAATATCAACGATTTGGGTTAAGTTCTCAAATTTTCCAGCAGAACATCTTCTATTCAATACTTTCATGGCAGGTTTTGTCATCATTCTTTCTCTTACCTGTGCTAACTTGTTAAATATCTATTTGGCTTCTGCAGTGTGGGAAACCGTGGTTCCTCGTTTTAGCGCCACGAAGGGGTATGCCATTATTGGACTTGCGGGGACACTGACATACACATTCGTTCAGATTTCAAGTCCAGTGCAATTCTTAGAAGATTTGTCCAATGCCTATATTGCATGTTTGGGCATCATTCTGCTCATGGCTTTTATCCTTAAAATTATTGTTAAACATCGACCGCGTCCTTTTGAAAAGGGCATTAACATGACTTCCTGGGTCTTTGGATGCATGATATCTACGCTCTACGAAATCAATTACCCTCTTGAGGGTGTGGATGCATTGCTTGCGGGAGTGAAAGCGAGTGTGTTGTTCTTTGTGTGTGTGTTGTTTGTTGAGGAGACGGTGTGGGCGACGCGGAAAAAAATGCAAAGCATGGTTAGAAACAAATGACACAGAAGCATGTTCATCTTCCGTTAACCGATACACGTCAGAACGCCTGGCAGCTGTCTGTCATTCAGCTGAGTGGATGGACAAGCTTGCCGATTTTGGCGACGAGCGTATTGATTCTGCAGGAGAATACGTTTTTTGGAGCGGCGTTAACGTTGATTGTGGGGAATGCGATTCTGTGGTTTATCCGGCTTGCGATTGTGGCGATGAGCTATAAAAAGCGGCAGAGCACTTTGGATCTTTCGCGGGAATACATGGGAGAGACGGGAAGCTATTTTATTGGGGCGATTTTGCTTTTGACGACGTTGGTGTGGTTTATCGCTCAGACGACGGCAGCGAGTGAGACGTTGACCAATTTGATTACGATTGAGGAAAGTCCTAGCATTGATAAGTTCACGCAGATGAGCGTGCTTTTAGGGATCGTAAGCACTTTTTTGTGTATGGAAGGGATCGTTGTTTTAAGAAAACTGTCGACGTATTCTTTTCCCATTCTGCTGGTGGCTTTTGTTGTGGTGCTGTTTACGATGCCCTTTGAGATCCCACAGGATGGGGTGGCTAAGCTGTCTTTGTCTGGGCTGACATTGGTGTTGGGGACAAATTTGGGGATTACCTCTGATCTTCCTACGTTTTTTAGACACAGTAAATCATTAGGGACGTCTGTTGTGGCTTTGACGGTGGTTCAGCTGGTCAGCTTGGTGCTTGCATTGTGTAGTTTGTATTTAGGGACGATCATCACCCATTCATTTCAGATTAACGAATCTGTGGTGCTAGGAACCGGAGATGCGTTGCTGCGGGTTGCATTAGTGGTGTTTGTTTTCTTCTCTGTGATTTGTGCCAATGTGGCGAATGTCTACTCGGCTTCAGTGGGGTGGGAAGTGATTGCGCCGAAAGCGTTGGTGGGAAGGAAGGAGTATTTGATTTTGGGTCTCGGATTGACGACTGTTTTCATCATGATTTCGAATTTATTTTCATTAGAGTTATTATTAAATATATCAGACAGCTCTTTAGTTAACTTGTGCGTTATTTTTATATTTGGATACTTTATAAGCAGGTTGAAAGGTCGATCGCCAAATAATTTTGAACAATATACGTATTTTGTTGCATGGTCTTTGGCGACGCTTGTCAATGCCTTGCAGTATCTTGAAATTTCTTTTGATCATATCTCCCCTTTTGTTACAGCGATTCTTGTGACGATGATGACCATTGGGGGTTCTTTCTTTAGTTTGGATCTTTCCCGGCGTGCAAAAAAGTGGGTTTCGTAATATTCTGGGGGGATGAAAACATTATTGATGGCTCTGATTCGCTTGTACCAATGGACGATTAGTCCTTTTCTGGGGCAGTGCTGCCGGTTTTATCCGACGTGCTCTGAGTATGGGATTGAGGCGTTGAAAAAGTATGGAGCGATTAAGGGTGTCTGGAGAACGATGCGACGGGTGGTGAAGTGCCACCCGTGGCATCGTGGAGGAATCGATCTTCCTTAGATGCACTTTGGCTTTTCTGGGCAGCCGCACTTAGAAGGAACTTGTTCCTTTGATGGAGGTGGGTTCGGCTGTGGGCAGCCGCATTTTGCATGGGCGCTGCTTGTCATTGCACTGATCATTGTGAGCAATCCTAAAAAGCTAAATAGTTTGGCTTTCATGATAAACCTTATGTTTTAGGGTGACGGCGATACCGAACGTGCTTGTGCATTTGGGTTTTGAGATAGGCAAATGACGAAATACGTCCGGTACACGTTTTAGTCTTGTCGCTTTTTTTTGGCAAGCCAATGTGAAGTTTTCAATAATTATAGATCTATCGCGCTTATCTTAAGCAACTTAAGACATATTTCACAAAAAAATAATTCATTTTTCACCCTTAAATAATATAAATTATATTTTTTAATTAATTACAGAATTGATTTTAAACAAAGTTAATACTAAAATATGTTCAATTATTAAATTAATCTACTTTAAAAAAGGAGATATTATGGCAGCCTCTTCATTTCCCTATACGAGCTCGGCTCGGCATGTTAAACCGACGGATCGTTTTACCCCGTCTACCCCGCTAAAAACTCAAGGAAAATCAATCAAGCGGCAGAAAACTTCATCTTCAGCCTCTCTTCAAAATAAATTTTTAAAACTAATTAAACAGATTAACACGGATAATCCTATCTTGCCTGCGAAACAGCGCGCAGAGCTAACTCAAATGCTGCAAAAAGATCGGTTAAAATGGGTAGATGGAGAAAACAACACCATTCCTCTCGAATTTCGGTGTGAGACGGCTCTGATCCTTGCACTGCACTATTCACATACGGAAACAGAAAACAGCTCGGATCAGGCAAAGCACTATCACGCGATTGCAACGGAAAGCTGGGGAAAGGGAAAATTCGACGTGCGTGGGGATGCTGCTTTTAATGCTGGAGAATTCTATGCAAAGAACCCAACGCTAGAAAATCTAAAGAAGGCAGCGCGCTACTTCAAAACAGCAGCAAAATCTACCTATTACTATTCTCAAGAAAATGCTGAGTCATCTGCCTATACACATGCTGCAAACACATATGGACAGATTGCGCAGATTTTCTGTCAGAATGAAGATCAGCTAAAAGCGGATAAATATGAAAAAAAAGCAAAGAAATGCACCGAGAAAGCAAAACTCAATCTAGCGGAAAAGAACGAGGTGGCAGCGCTGGGAACATTGCCGATGAAAAAAAAGATTCAGCAAAAAACTAATGCGGATAGGTTGTATAAGGAGTGCACAACACTCTGTCGTCTTGCGAAGGAGTCGGGCTCTTTGACGCAAGAACAGGCTTTAGAAATCGAGTCTCTTCTTGGCCATGCACAACCCAAATGGTTAAATCTTGATACGATTCAGTGTCAAAAAAATCTCAAAGCACGCTCCAAGCTGGCACTCTATATGGCACACCATTGCGCTGTAGCGGATCCTGAAAAGGCCGTTTTTTACTACAAGATGGCTTTAGAAAAATTTTCCATTGGAAAATACGATGTCAATGGAAGAGCTTATGAGAGCTATGCGCGTTATCTGCTGAATCGCGCAGGTGCATTGTCGGAAGAAACTGTTGCGATTTATGAAGAAGCTTCCAGATGCTTTGCCATTGCAGCAAAATCAACTTACATTTATTCGACAGAAACAAATGAGCATTCTTCCTATAGCGATGCTGGAGAAATACACTTTAAACTGTCTTCATTTTTTGCTTCGGTTGGTCATACTGAGAAAAGCGAAGAGCATCGCATTAAAGCGATTAAATACAGCACACAGGCACTCAAAATAAAAGGCTCTGTGACTCAGGAAACTCTTACCCATCTAAAGCAAGGATTTTTTCTCGCTGAACAAAACAGAGCTGTTACTGTTTTAGAAAACTGTCTTGGAGGCGCTGCGCTTCCTCAGCCCAATGGCAATACCCCGCTAGAAGAGCGCGAAATAGGATTGCCTAACACTTCTCGGGGCGTGGGTGGAAAGCGAAATCGTATCATTACTGACGATTAAGTAGGCGCGCACTTCATTGAGCTATTCAATTTTCAGCCAAGAATAGGCTCCTCTGCATAGAGAGGAGCTTCATACTTTGATGCGAAAAACGAAGCTGATGCAGATGAGGCGCTTGAGGAGGAAGATGAGGCATCATCAGCCAACATCTTGGGAACAGAGGTAGACAAGGCACTGCCAGGAGCAGGAATGTCCAATCGATATCTTGTGGGGTAGAGTTTAACACTTTTTCCCATGCCGGCAGCTTCTAATGCAGGCCAGTAGGAGGATCCATACCTAATGAGCAACTGATGTCCTTTGCGAACCGTCTTACTTGTAAGAAAGGCAATTTCAACCTGTCCTTTGAATCTCCGTAGCTCTGCTACGACATTTGCATTCGCTTGGCCGTCATTGATCAAAGAGGTGAAATTTCCTCTCTCTTCAGCGTCGATGATGATCTCATAGCCTTCTTCTGGTTTTTCATGAGGACCAAAAATCTCACTTGCTGCGCTTTGCAATTGTTGACGGACTTTTTTCTTCTTTATCGGAGATTGTTTTTCATCTACACCATGAATGGGGTCAAAAGCGTACCCTTTCAAGAAATCTCTTTCAGACTGCATTGACAGTGTATATTTCCCTGCATAAAATCCGAGAAAAGTTCTTGGTTTTATGTCTATTTTTGCGAAGACCCCCCTACCCACTTTCTCAGATATTTCAGCAACACAAACGAGGGAATCATAAATTCCTTTTTCTTCAATCGAAGACACATAGTTCCGCGGCAAATCCTTTTTATTGATTTTTGGAATCATTTTTTCATCTTCTAAGCAAAGATTTCTGAGTGGCTTAATAAAGCTTAGAGTCTCGGGAATCACCGAAAAAGGCAAACGATGCGTTGGAGCAAGCTGATGAATGATCTTTGACGCATCGATTGTCTCTGAAAGGATGGTAGGTTTTGGCGGCTTTGCAATGAGGGAAGAACTCTTAATCACAGAAAGGCGTTGACTTCTACGTCGAGCAGGGGGTTGATCAGGAGCATTTGACGGGGTTTTCTGTTTTTTGGTTGTGTCTATGGAAGGCTCGCCTGTGGAGATTTCAAGAGCCGCTCGTTTTGCGAACGAGCGGAAAACTGAGTTCGGCACAGTTTGCGATGAAGCCGATGCGTCAGCGAGGGGGAGACTTTCAGCCCCCTCAGTGCAATGTGCTGAGGGAATTTCAATAGTCGGGGGATACGCTACGGAACCTAATTGACTCTCGAATCCAATTAATAACGACATAAAAAACCCTTTTTAATTTTATTTCAAATAATAAAGGATTTCGAAAAACAAATCAACAAAGCAAACAAACTGAAATTAAAAATTTATTTATATATAACGCCGTCAATATAAGTCCAGTTTGTGATAGGAAGGACTTGGCTAACTCGGTTCTTTAGAGAGCATTTGCATTCACCATAACCTGCGATATCAATTTTATTTGGCCATTCCATTAGATTAGACAGATAGGGATGCACAGTGAGGTCTACGCAAATGAGATGCGCCCCTTCTGAAAGCTTTTTAAGAGGGTCTTCGGAATAGTGAGTTCTAGAAGAGCATCCTCCTGAGGGACGACTTTTCACATGAGTATGAAAGAGGCGCTGGAGCTTGCCATTATGGAGAAGGACAAAATCTCCCTGACTCAAAGCGTTGAGAATATCTGGATGTACGTCGTTACTCATTGAAAGCGGTAGAGGGCTGCTCAGCAGGGCCATGCGTCTTTGTGTGGATTCAGAGGCCATATTTTTCCTTTTTTGAAAGAAGTTAAGGCCGGAGAGTTTATGTCGGGGAAGGATTTTTTGTTAAGGAATTTCGAGCTGTCTACCAGTGCGAAGTTTTTCTGTTTCGAGATTGTTGACGCGCATGATCTCTTCGATGCTGACGTGGTACTTGCGGGAGAGCTTCCAGAGGCTGTCTCCGGGCTCGACGGTATGCAGTTTTTTGGGAAGGGTCTTCTTGATCGCCTGTTTGGTTTGGGCGAGGAGGTTTGCAGGGAGAGATTGAGGAAGGAAGCGATTGAGGACTTGGACATGATCATAAGGAGTGGGGATCTCTTCACCGAGAGAGGCATAGAGGAGGGCCGCGGCTTTTTGCCAGACAGCGTCAGTACGAGGAGAAGAGAGGAGTTCTTTTGCGAAGTGTTCGAGTTCAGGGGTGGGATCGCGGAGAGTATTAAGAAGAAAAAGGATTTGGAAATCGTCGAAACGCTTAAGGGTGTACTCAAGGTCGGTGCAGAGAAGGAGATGGGCGGCTTGAGGAGATGTGGGAAGGTAGGCGAGGAGAAGGGCTCTGCGCTGATCGGGGGTGAACTCGAGAGGAGCGGTAAAGGTAGTGAGTGTGCTCCACTCTCCTTCTGAGATAAGGGTGATGAGAGTGTCTGGAGAGAGAGGGGTTCCTGTTTTAGCAAAGAGGGAATGGAGGGTGTCAAATTCAGTGGTAAGCGTAAACGCTTCGATGAGTGAGGGCTCTTTTGAGCGCTTGAGCTCTTCGAAAAGGCCACGTGTTGTGAGAGGCCATTTTTCTGTGCGGGCGAACTGGAGAATAGCTTGAAATTGCGCGTCGTTTAATCCGGGATAAACGGTGAGTTCGGTGGAGGAAAAGGGAAGATAGCGTTTTTGAAGGAGCGTGCCACCGAGCACGCGTTCGATGTCGAAGTGGTGAAAAGCTACAAGGCAACTTAAGCTTAAATCTCTTCGGGTGAGCCCCTCTTCGATCAAGTCTTTATTTTCTAAACGGAGGAGGAGTTCTTGGTATGGGAGGAGAGAGTAGGCTTTGAGAAGTTGGGCATTGGTAAAAGTGGAGGGGGTTTCTTGAGGCTGTGGTTGAAGCTCTAGGACCAGGGATTCTTCCTTATCTTTGAGGACGGTGTAGGCAAAGGTGGCGAGCAGGCCGATATTGAGGGTGCCGCTGATCATGAGGGCCTGGGTGAGCCATTTTGTCCGTCGGATCCACGGGGTCTCTAGAGTGTGAGTCATAATTTCCTTTTCGGGGATTAGCGAAGTTTGGTACTATCGGTTATCATTAATCCTAAATTTTTTCAGCCTTTTATGAAAGTCCCTATCTCTTGGTTAAAAGAATTCATTCCGTTTTCCCAGTCCCCGCAAGAACTTGCCGATCTTTTGACGTTGGCAGGCCTCGAAGTGGAAGGGATTGAGTCCACTCCCCTAAAATTTACAGGAGTGGTCGTCGGCAAAGTCATTTCTGCCGAGAAACACCCCAATGCTGATCGCCTCACTGTTGCAACCGTCTCGGATGGCTCGGAACAATTTCAAGTGGTCTGCGGGGCTCCGAATTGCAGGGCAGGAATTAAAACGGCGTTTGCGAAAATCGGTGCAGCTCTGACAGATGCTGAAAACAAGGTCCATAAAATTAAAAAAGGCAAAATGCGCGATGTGGAATCGCATGGGATGCTCTGCTCTGCACAGGAGCTGGGATTAAGTGATTCACACGATGGGATTATGGAATTGCCCGAAGAATTTGTTGAAGGCACTGCTTTGGAGGCGTTGTATGGCGATGCGGTGTTAGAAGTATCGCTGACGCCTAATTTAGGGCATTGCTTTAGCTTGATCGGCATTGCGCGCGAACTAAGCGCTCTGATTCAGGTTCCTTATGCGCAACCGAACGTTCAGGTAAAAGAAGGACCTAAGAAGATTGAGGATGCGGTGCGGGTGAACTTGATCGACAAACGGCAATGCGCGCGTTTTACTTGCCGCTTGATCGAAGGGATTACTGTCCGTGAAAGCCCTGACTGGTTGAAAAAAAAGCTAGAGGCATCCGGCGTGCGCAGCATCAATAATGTGGTGGATGTCGGTAACTTAGTCATGTTAGAGATGGGCCAGCCTTTGCATCTTTTCGATTATGATACGATTGAGGGAAAGCAACTCGTCGTGACCTCAGAAACCTCTTATGAAAAAATGGAAACGCTCGATGATGTCGAGCGATTGATCCCGCCGCAGGCACTTTTGATTTGCGATCAAAACAAGCCGCTTTCTTTCGCGGGAGTCATGGGAGGAAAAAGTTCAGGTGTTACGGAAAAGACGCGCAGTGTGCTCATTGAAGCGGCTTACTTCCCTCCTCAAACAGTGCGCAAAACGTGCAAGCTCATTGGTCTAAAAAGCGACTCTTCGCAGCGGTTTGAAAAAGGGATCGATCCGAATGGGATCCTCTATGCCTTGAACCGCGCAGCGTCTTTGTTGCAAGAACTTGCTGGGGGAGAAATCTGCCAGGGAATCATCGATCAAGCCGCGCATGTCTTTGAGCGAAAAAAAATCGCCTGCCGCGTGGATCGCGTGAATGCGCTTTTAGGAACGTCTTTAAGTGTCAGAGAAATTGCGGATATCTTTCAGCGACTGGAATGTGAAATCCTTTCAGAATCAGCGCATCAGCTCAACCTCGCTATTCCGACCTATCGCAATGATTTGAATGTGGAAATCGATCTCATTGAAGAGATCGCGCGGATCTATGGGTATAACAACATCCCGAAATCCACTCCGAAATTTGGATCTTCGCTGTTACCTCATGCCCCGATCTATTTGCTCGAAAAAAATGTCCGAACGCGCTTAAAGGCGGAAGGCTTACAAGAATTTTTAACGTGCGATCTCATTAGTCCTAACCAAGCAGCGATGTCTTTAGAAAACTCTCTTGGGAAAGAGGCTCTTATCCATGTATTGCAGCCGAGCTCCATCGAGCAATCCGTATTGCGCACATCGCTCTTACCGGGACTCTTACAAGTGGTCAAGTACAACCGCGATCATTTTAACGACACGATCTTCGGGTTTGAAGTAGGCAGGATCCATTTGCGTGAAGGAGAGAATTTTAAAGAGTACTCTTGCGCAGGGATTGTATTAAGTGGAAAATCCGCTCCCCACCATTTTGATCCGAAACCCAAAGAGGTCGACTTCTTTGATTTAAAAGGGATCGTCGAAAATCTCTTGCAGGGGTTGAATATTTCTGGAGTGACCTTCTCTATCTCTCATCTGCACAACTTCCACCCAGGAAGACAAGCGCATATTTATGTAGGCAATGTCCGCATTGGTGCACTCGGAGAGATCCATCCCGCACATGTGACTCAAATTGATATCGGACAGCGCGTGTACTTTGCAGAGCTCAATCTCCATGAACTCTTTCCGCTCATACGCAAACAAACAGCAATTAAAGAGCTTTCCCCTTACCCAGGGTCTGAAAGAGATTGGACGGTGACAATAAAAGATGAAGTTTCAATTGATCACTTTTTAGATGCAGTGAGAAAAGCTTCTTCACGCCTCTTGGAATCTGTTTATCTTTTAGATCTTTACAAAAGCGAGCAAATCGGCAAAGATAGGAAAAACGCAACATTCCGCTTTTTCTATCGCGATCCGAATAAAACGGTCGCGTTTGAGACCGTTGATAAGGAACACACTCGTCTCACAACAGCGGTCGCAGAAAAACTAAAAGATAGCTTGATTTAAGAGGTTTATCATGAAGATCAGAGGTTATATTCTCTTCGCAATCCTAGGATTGATCACTTACGGTTGCAATGACTCTCAAAAAAATGACGAGGTTGTTTCCCAGCGCTACATCCACAAGTATGGCTATGCCATGTCTCAAAATGAATGGGAATCTAGAGACTACCCCGGTCAAGTGATCACTCACCTGCGCAACGGCATCGTCGTTACCGCCACCTATGAAAATGGGATTTTAAACGGACCAATGACGCAGACGTTCCCGCATAGCCAAACGGTGGAGCACTACACTCTCTACAACCAAGGCTCCAAGGTTAAAGAGATCCTCTATGATGCTTTAGGCCTGCCAATTTCAGAAAAAATTCAGCTCTCCCCTTCACGCTATTCGGTCACACGATGGTATGATTCCGGCACTCCGATGATGATCGAAGATTTCGTCGGGAATGAGCTGTTAGAAGGGCAATACTTCACTGCGACAAACGACATCGAAAGCAGAATTGAAAAAGGAAGCGGTATGCGCATTGTTCGTAGAAGAGATGGCTCTCTTCTTGCGAAAGAAGACTACGAAGGTGGCTTTACCGTCAAAAAAGAAACATTCCATCCGAATGGCGTGCCTGAGTCGATTGCGACCTACTCTAATGGCAAGCTCAACGGCGAGAGAAAAACGTTTGCTGCGAGCGGCGAGCCGCTCTCTGTCGAAGAAATGATCGATGATCAGCTTCACGGAAAGGCGACATATTACGAGAAAGGAAACAAATGCATCGAGTCCTCTTATCTCTACGGTCAGAAAAACGGAATTGAACGCCGTTATGTCGACGGAGAGATTTTAAGCGAAGAGATCTCGTTTGAAAACAATCAGAAGCATGGTCCTGCGACCTACTTCATCGGCGATCGCCCGCACCACGAGTACTACTATGCTGGCGAAAAAATCAGCAAACGCAAATACATCGAATTAAGCCGTCTCGATGAGATGATCACACACATCTCTCCTGATGTAAAATCTGCAATTCGTTAATCTTCTTTAGTTGCGGGGTGTCAAACACCCCGCTCATTTATATGTACACACACACATTTTCTTCTGGGCCTTCCATTACGGTGCACCTTTCTGGGAACAAGGCAAACCTATCTCAGGTGACGCTTGTTTTTGGAACACGCTTTATCTGTAGCTGGGATAAGTCACTCTCCCCTCAACCTTTTCTGAATTGGCTTGAAGCCTACAGCCTCAAAGCACCGATTTCTGCAGCGGGTTTGCTCGATATTGAACACCTGCCTCCGTTTCATCAAGAGGCATTGACATATTTGCAAACGCTCCCTTTCGGTCAAACGGCAAGCTATAAACAGATCGCAGAAGCGCTAGAAAATCCAAGAGCTGCACGTGCTGTCGGCAACGCGTGCAACAAAAATCCGTTTCCTCTGTTCATCCCCTGCCATCGCGTGATCGCAGCTCAAGGCAAGCTCGGCGGTTTTGCGATCGACATGCGGATCAAGCAAGCGCTCTTAGAGTTTGAGGCAGTGGAATAAATTTCGGCTAATTTTCTAGAATTATTTGTGCTTTTCTTGCTATCTTTGTTCTTTCTAACACGACGGGAGGAGACTCAGATGAGAAAACAACTAGGCCATTTAGCCCTGTTATCCTGTACAGTTTTGGCTCTTTCTCTCCTTCCCTCATCGGCTCATGCCAAGTGCTGCAAAATGCCCGAGCGTGGACCTGCAGGAGCAGCGGGACCCGCTGGGCCTCCCGGACCGACTGGGCCAGCAGGGCCGCCGGGAACTCCGAGCAGCTTTGCTTCGGTTTCATTATTAACTACTCCTGCGATAATCAATCCTGGAGATCCGGTTCCTTTTGATACGGAAAACATCCCACCACAAGGAAACATCACTTATAATCCTCTCACCTTTGAATTTACTCTGATCAATCCAGGTTTTTATTCAGTCTCCTGTGCCGTAACAACCCCTTTCGCATCAAGGGTACAATTCTGTTGCACGTTAAATGGAGTACCTCTAACCGGTGGTTGTATGGAAAATGGAGATGGCGGGGAACCGACTATCAATGGATTAATCTTTCAAACGACCCTGCCTAACAGCACCCTTTCTCTAGTAGCTCCTAATGGAGCTACTGTTGAAGGAGTGGCTAACCCCGGCTCTGTGGGAGCCTATCTCTCTATCCAACAACTTCAGTAGCCAGCATTAGCGACTTGAATCTGTCGGATTGAACTTCGTGGGAGCATCGGGTGTTTCAGCGATGATCTGCTCTTGGGGAACGGGAGAGAGTTCTTTAAGAACGAGCTCCCCTTCCTCTTCTTGACCTGTGGTCCATTCTGCGTCGGTGGTGTCGTTGAGCACCATGTTCTCGATATTGATTTCCTCATTCTCTTTTTGCTCGTTGCTGCATGACGTTAAAAAGAGAGGAAGCGCTGCTGCGACAAGGAGTTTAAATTTCATAAGAATTTCCTGGGATTGAGTTGTGCACCTTATTGTAAAGGCATCTCTGTTTTTGGCAAGACTCGTTTTGATCAGTCCTCCTAAACTTTCACCTCAGAAACACCATTGGGAATTGCTGAGCTTTAATTTCTATCGAGGCAAAGTGACAACCCTTTATTTAGCATCAATTTTTTCTAAATATTGTTCTGCGATCTGGATATCACTCCCATCTGGAAACTCGACTGTATAAATCCAATCTCCAACCTTACTTTGGAATTCTTTAGCACTCTCTTCTGCTGAAATCTTATAGAAACCTCATATAGATGCAAATTCTCCTGGATGAAAGTTTGATGGCGCGTTTTTTGCGATCACTATTGGATCTCCCCAAGTAAATTTATTCTCCATATAATTCCCCTTATTTTTTAACTGGAAGCCAAGGAGTCCCATCCGAATTAGTTACGCCAGGAGCGTGCGAATGTGGTTCCAAAGCTCGCGAATCACTATGCTTTGGCCCAAGAGGATGCCCTCCATCTTTACGAATACCCGTAGGTTGCCCATCTGGAGTCTTTCCAGGTTGCATTTCTTGTATCCACTTGCCATCCTTGCGAGCTAGTAAGCCAGTTGGCTTGTGGAACTTTAATTGCATTCCCTGCCTTATCGACGACAACTACATCTTCGCATTAAATCTTTTTAATGAAAATGCCATGAGGTCAGTCGTCATCTTTACTCAAATATTTTTCTGGAATTTGTAGAGAAGAACCATTAAGTAGTTCTACAGTATATAACCAATCGCTTCCAATACAATCATAAGCAAGAGCAGCTTCTTCTGAATCTATGTCAATCATCCCACAAATAAATCCAATCTCAGAAGGATGATATTTCTCGGGCGCTTGTTTTGAGACCCTTACAGATTCTCCGTAATCAAATTTACTTTTTTTATCTTCCATTTACGTACCTCCGTGCTATTTTTTTATAGGTAACCAATCGGTGCCATCCAGATTGGTAATACCTGGCACATGAGCATGTGGCTCATTTGCCCTTGAATCAGTATGTTTAGGAGGTGGATGTCCCCCTCCATCCTTGCGCTGACCTGTGGGTTCTCCTTTAGGACCTATTCCCGGTTTCATTTCTTGTATCCACGTTCCATCCTTTGAGCCAGTAAGCCAGTTGCCTTGTGGAACTTTAATTGCATTCCCTGCCTCATCTACAACAACTACATCTCCACTAACAGCTCCACCAAAAGGATTAGTATTATATTTCTTCCTTTCCTTTTCTTCACACTCTGTATCAAACCGCATCGAATGTTCTGCGTAGTCATCTTCAGCAGAATAGTTATCCGTTTTTTCATTTAAGGCTTGTACAGCCTTATACCTTCCATAAGCTAGCGCTCCAGTTACAGCTCCGGCAATCGCATAACCAGCATATGCTGATAAAGATGGAATAGCTAATTCCGCTCCCCAAATTAGAAGAGGGATCGCAAATTGAATAAACAAATCGCTCCTTTGGGTCTAAGCTTTCCACATAATTGGGTTGCCCTCTATCAGTGTAATGATACTTAAGCACTTTTCCATTTGGGAGAATCTCTTTTTCAAGGAGGTATAGCAAGGCGGTTTCAGATGTCCAGCCTTTTTTATAATAAAAACGCACTGTTCCGTCTGTTGCATACACGGTAATTTTGTTGCCGTTGTCCTCATAGAAAACACGTGTATTTCTAGGATCATATTTGCCGCTAGGTGTATCACCAAATGCGTTGCTTAATCCATAGGAGGAAGAAGCGAGGGTAGCTACAGAATAATTAGGACCAGAAAAGCGAAAGTCGAGCGACATTCCGTTAGGGTCTGTAAGTAGGACCTCCTTTAAACAAGGGGTATACTGGAGTTTCAGGTGTGGGTAAAATTGCCATCCCTTGTAGTGATGATCAAGATGCTCATAAAGAGAGTATTTATCCCATTCTTTTTGGTTGTGCTTCTTTTTAATAAAAGAACAGGGCATGTAAGGTGGAATATATGTCCGGCTTAGAATAATACGTTGAGCACCGTTGACAACCAAATCGGTTTGTCTTAGCACGGGCAGCCCGCTTAAGGGACTGATCAAACCACCCACAAGATAACTCGGTTCACTGCTAAGAGATGCAACCTGCTCAGGGGTAGAAAGGAAAAATTCCTCTTTTGCTTCTTCGTCTGAAAAAGCATAGGTTGCTAAAAAGCAACAGGCCAAAGCGATCAAATAGCGCATCATCCTAACCTTCTTAATCTCGTAAGGAGATTTCTTACAATCTGAAGGTGCGCAGGATACTCAAAATAACCTTTCTTAAAGAAGAAAAACTTAGATACTCATCTGATGTGCTCCATATCCAGAATTCTGGGACACAGAATATTTCTTTGTTGTTGGCACGGTTTTGGCATATATATTCAGGGGCCAGCAAATATAACTTTAGGATTTAAGTAATATGACTAACGAAGAGCTATTAAAAAAGGTCTCAGAGCTAGAATCGATGAACGACCAACTGCTTGCAGAACTGCGCTATTTGGATCAGTTGCTGAGGGAAGTTGGCTTCGAAGAAGGACTTAAGACACTCAAGTTCGCAGCCCAGGAGCTGATCGATGAAGATCGAGGTCGAGAGCAGGCTTAAGAGAGAAGAGAACGCAGATCGTCCATGGTCAACTGAGAGAGGTTCTGCTCGCCTTCTAGAATTCCATCTGCAAGAGCACGCTTGTGCTCTTTTAAACGCATCAGTTTTTCTTCGATACTATAGGCCGTGATGTAGCGACGGGCGATCACAGCGCCTTGACGTCCAAAGCGATGCGCTCGATCGATCGCTTGGGCTTCAGCGGCCTCATTCCACCAAGGATCATATAGAAAGACGTAGTCTGCTGCGGTGAGGTTAAGTCCGACGCCGCCGGCTTTTAAACTAATCAAAAAAACTTGCATGTCAGGATCTTCCTGGAATTTACGGACGGGCTGCTCTCTGTCTTTCGTAGAGCCATCGAGATAGACGTAAGAAATGTTGCGCTCTTGCAATTCCTTTTCGATGAGATGGAGCATTTGGGTGAATTGGCTATAGATGAGTACTTTTCGCTTTTCGGCGATCGCTTCTTCAAGGTCAGAAAGAAGCCGCTCGAGCTTTGCACTTGTAGCCGTAGTTTCTCCATCGACAAGGCGCGGGTCTGCGCAGAGTTGACGTAGACGGAGAATCGCTTCGAGGATCTCCATCCGGTTGGGGGTGGCTCCTTCGAGTTCGATTTTTTTGAGCAGTCCCATGCTGTGGCTTCGGACCCACTCTTCATAAAGAGTGCGCTGCTGTTCTTGCATTTCAATCCAAACCACTTGGGTGATTTTTTCCGGAAGCTGCTCTGCCACCTGTTCTTTGCGTCGGCGGAGGAGAAACGGGCGGACCTTGGATCGCGTTTGCTGAAGATAGCGGGGATCGGAAGCTGCTGCCGCCATTTTCGCAGTAAATTCTTTCCGCTCGCCAAGAAGATCGGGCATGAGGAAGTGAAAAAGAGACCAGAGATCCTCCCACCTGTTTTCAATCGGGGTCCCTGTTGCGACAAGGCGCATCTGGGACTTAAGAGAAAAAAGAGCTTGAGCGATCTGGCTGTCGGGATTTTTCATGTTTTGCCCTTCATCTAAGACAACAATCTCGAAATCAAGACTTTGAAACAGGGCATCATCTTGACGCAAAAGAGCATACGAGGTCAGGATAAGCTTCTGGCTTTGGAGAAAGGCTGCGTCTTTGCTCCTTTCTTTTCCCGTATGGAGATAGGGTATCAGTGAGGGTAGGAACTTCTCAACTTCTCGCTGCCAATTAAAAAGAAGCGAAGTGGGCATGACCACAAGGGCAGGTTTTTCCAGGGGAAGGCGGGAAAAAAATGCCAGAACCTGGACAGTTTTACCCAGTCCCATTTCATCTGCGAGAAGCCCGCCGAACCCCCAAGAGGCAAGAAAATGGAGCCAATCAACCCCCTGTTGTTGATAGGGAATGAGAGTTCCTTGAAACTCGGGAGATGGGAGCGTTTCTGTTATGGAAAGATCCCCCTGAAGTTTTTTTGTCCAGTCGACGAGCGTGGGGTGAGCGGTGGCTCCCTTTTGCATGAGAGAAGAAAGGAGGCCGACTTGATTTTTTTTGAAGGCAATGCCCTGCGCAACAATTTCTTGTCCAGCTAGCTCTCCCCACTCTTGTTCCACTTGGGTGCGGTCGATGAGAGCTACCGTCGAGGGATCGAGTTTAAGAAATTGCTCCCTGCGGTTAAAAGCGCCCATGAGATCGGTTAAATCCGCTTCGTGCTCTTCGTAGCGCACCTTGCCGCGGACAAGAAGGGTTTCTTGATGCATGTCAATATGGACAGCAGAGCCTTTTTGACGCACGACATTGCGCCCAAGATGATCCACAATCTTCCAGCCAATTTCTAAGAGAAAGGTCAAGCTTTTTGCGACCTTATCCAAAGGGCAGTAATAGTGGGTCATGTCCACAATTTTAGAAATGAAATCGGTTTCGAGAAAGTCTTTTTCCCAAGATTTTTCTGCATGTTTGTTGCGCCAAGCATTGGGTTTTGGATCGTGCAAACAGATTTTGCCAAGAGAGCTGTAATCGAACCAAAGATCGGCAAAAGCGCCGCTGCGGTCACTGAGCACCAAAAAGGGAAGCGGCTCTGCTTGAACTTCTGCAACGGTCGGAGGAGGAGAGAGCCATTTAAGAGGAGGAACAAACGCTTTCTCTTCGTCTTCATAATCAGAGATGAAATCGCGATAAGCTTTTTTGTCGAGCCGTGTGGGGTTAGGATACACAAGTGCGTACCACTTCCAGTCGATCTCCCCTGAAAATCTTTGGACAACGCCGTTTTTGATCACCCAGGGAGGATCAGAGGGCATGAGAAGTTCTGCTTCAGAAAGAGGTCCTTGCTTGTCACCTGCGTTCCAAAAACCTGCGATCTGCCACTCCTCTTCAGACATTTGGGAAGCTTCGCACGTGAGAGTAAGCGATGAAAAAGGATCGAACAGAACCCGCTGTCCGTTCCAAAATAATTTACGCGTTAGGCTGAGCTTTTTGAGGATTTCCCATGATCGATCGAGAGAAATATGCACATGGGAGAAGATGTGGGTTGCAGGGAATTTCTGCACCTTTTGAAAACGTAGCTCTTCTTTAATTAACGCCTGTAAAGTTTCGTTGGAGGACGCCAAAGCTTGGGTCAAGGGAACAGATCCTTCGATCCGGATTCTTAAAAAGGTTTTACCCCGCTCTACGGCAACTTCAATATGAGTGTTGAATTCTGTCATGATTCCTGTATCATAGAGGGAATGAATCAAAAATTAAAGATTTGGAACTCCCAATCCACATGGGATGCCGCGGAAAAAGCTTGGGATGAGGGAGCCAAAACCTGCTCTCAAACACATCCGCTTAAAACTCTATCTCGCCTTCCCGACATGCCGGGGATCACAAAAGATACCGCACGCGGGCTAAAATGGAAAAGTCTCAAATATCTCGTTAGCCATGATCACAACCGGGTCTTACCGCGCTATTTTTTCAAACGCCCAGTTAAATACGCTTGGAATTTTTTGCGGTCAGTCTTTCGCAAAAAATCTTTTACCCGCGATGGAGATTTCTTTTTCTACGGGTGTCAAGATCTCTTAGCGTTCGAAACTCTGCTCCAAGATCCTAAAGCACTTCTTGTCGTCGGTTTTTCCTATTGCCACAAGCCATTTGAATGCCCCTCTGGCAGATTCACGGATCAGTGCATGCATAACGCGGATAATCCCGTTTGCCGGCAGTGCTTCATCGGTAAAGCCGTTCACGCGCTTCCCGATAAAAACGTCATCCCTCTCTTTATTCCGACGATCCACTACATCGGGGAGAAAATCTTTGAAATCGTGGACTTGCATCCCGAAAACAAAGTCTTATTTCTCATTACTGCATGCGAGCTCACCCTCGAAATGTTCGGCGACTGGGGCAACATGGTTGACATCCAAGGGATCGGCGTTCGCCTTGACGGTAGAGTCTGCAACACCATGAAAGCCTTTGAGCTCTCCGAGGAAGGGATTAAACCGGGACTGACCGTCGTTTTAGAACCCACGCAGCAGCGAATCCTCGATCTGATCAAGAACCTGAGGAAGGCTTGACGCAACACGAGACACCCACATTTCCATATTCATGAGCTCTACGAAATGGTTTCGGACGCTCTGCGCTCTCATACGGACGCACACGCGGCTGCGTCTGGCAGTGATCAGAACAACACCCTTTTAATTTTTCAGCGCAGGCAGGACAGCTTAAAAACAGTTCGTTGCAATCCATGTTCGCGCAGTTGTAATACACATCTGACTTCTCTTCGCAATGGATGCACGTGCTAATGATTTCAGCATCTTCATCGCTGATGGGAACTGCCATGCGATCATCGAACACGAATAATTTACCCCGCCAGAGATCTTGGCCTTCTTGCAGGCCATAGTTGATCACGCCCCCATCGAGTTGAAAGACGATTTGAAAGCCTTCTTTCTTCAAGAGTGCGGAATACAGCTCGCAGCGAATGCCTCCCGTGCAATACATCATCACCTTCGTCTCTTTCGGATCGCGACTTTCTTTAAATTTACGCGCAAACTCAGGAAACTCGCGAAACATTTCTAAGTCGGGAAGCTCAGCACCTTCAAAATGCCCCACTTTCCATTCGTAGTCGTTGCGCACATCGAGAACCACAGTATTCTCATCGCGTGTTTCCAGCATCTCTTTCCAAAGAGATGGGGCCACATGCTCCCCCGTTAAGGAAATATCCACAGGTTCATCCATCGCCACGATCTGCTCTTTGCATTTGACCGTTTGACGGGGAAAGACATGCTCGGGGTACGAGTGAAACTTAAAGACCACTTTTTCAAAGCGCGGATCACTTTTCAGCCACTGGATGTATTTTTCGCCATCTTCTGGAGATGCGCTCATTTGACCGTTAATCCCTTCTCCAGAAATGTAAACGCGGCATTTAATATCGAGATCTTTAATAAAATTTTTATGCTTATACATCTCGGCTAAAGGATCGGCAATCGGCGTAAACAGATAATAGGCTAAAATATGGATCATGGGGGTTTCCTCTCTACTGAAGGAAAGAATGTACTGGAAAAAGGCAAAAAAATCCAGAGTATACCGAAACAACCTCAAGAATCTGTTTCGGTATACAATTTGCCCTTTTTTATAGGAGGCCACCATAGATTAAAAAGAGGCTTTGGAGCAAACAAATAATCCCTAGCAGCAACAGAACGACATCAAAAACAATAAGGGTTTTATCAACTTTTTTGTGAAGAATTTTATAGAGAAGCACTCCAAATCCCAACAAGCCGCAAAATGCAAGCGTGAGCTCAAGCGCGATCCAAAATGGGACATGCAAACCTGGAGCAAGACCTGGGAACAAAAGCCCTTGCAACAAGAAAGCAACCCCAAAAGCAAATAAGGTGGCTGAGAATGAAAGCAAACTCCGATCGGGCTTTTTATATAGACCTTTATATAAAAGAACCCCACACCCCAAAAATCCATTAAACGAAAACACGAATTCGAGAGGCACTCTGAAAGGATATTTTGCGGAAAATATACTTATTGCAATGAGGATCGAGTAAAACAAACGCTCATTTTTTTCCTTTATACACTTATATAGTCCCCACGCTAAGCTCAATAAAATTAGTACAAAAAGCACCAGATTGTTCATCTTTCTCTCCCACTTCCGTGAAGTTCTCGACTTTTCTCAAGAGATCTCTCAAGGTCTAACAGACCTCTTACTTCCGCTTGGATATCTATTGATTCATGATACTTTTCTGCAAATTCTTTAAAACTCTCGACAGCCTGATAGGCAGCGAAAATTGCCAAAGGAGGCAAATCTATAGTTAATCCAGCCGCAGCTGCCTCGCCAATCGCACAACACAGCTCATAAAACGCCTGCTTTTGCAGCCCATTAGAAGCCTTCTCTAATGCCTCAATTTTGTTACGCACCGAGTCGAGTTTTTTTTGTTCAACTTCAACCTTCAACTCAGCTAACTTACCGACAAATTCTTCATACTCTCTTTTTTGCCGCTCGTAATCAGACTTAAGTATGCCAATATTACCTTCATGTGTGCCTGGACCATAAATAAGGTCATTCGCATCCTGCGGATCAGGACGATCTGAAATCAGAAGAAACACCGGAGTTTCATTTACCCGCCAGTTCACTGCAGCTTCCTTCTCTGCTCGCCAGTTTACAGCAACATAAAGAGCTTCTAACAATTCATTCTGGGTTAAATTTTCCGCCAGTTGGCTCCTTAAAACTTCGAATTCATGCCAATATGCTTCTGAAACAAATGATCCAAGTAAAACCAAGGCCATTCCAAGAACCTTATCTTGCGGAACAGCTGTTCCTGTAAAGCATAATACACCAAGCCTCTTTTGAGCTCGCGGGTTCCCTTGCTTTGCTGATAACCAAACCATCCAGCAGCTTCTTCGATATTTTGGGGCACCCCATATCCAAGCTCAAGTAAAATACCCATTATAAACTGACAATTCCCATCTCCCTCTTCTGCAGCAGTTCGGACACCAACAATACTAACCTCGTTCAATAACGCAGAGTCCTCACAAGCCTTCAAGAACCCAGGAAAAATAAGAACCAAAATAAACAGATACTTCATAAAAAAACCTCAAACCATACTTTTAGGCATAACTATGCGATAAATTTACTTCGTCAACAGACGCGAATTTAAAAATATAATCAACATCAAGATTTTTGTCTAACTGCCAAAATTTCCCACTAATCTTCAAGAACTTGTAAAAACAGTCGTGCAGTTTCATTATTTTTGCAAGACAGCTTTGAGCGAACCTAGAGGATCAATTTTTAGAAATTTCAACTCTCAGACAACACGGCTTTATTTTCAAATATTATTTTCATCCGCAAAACTTGTTTTAACAATTTAATTGCAAAATCAAATCGTTCATAATTACATTAAATTCAAACGCAAATATAACGAGAACTAAATGGCAACCATCAACAATTCAAACTGCTCAAGCGTTGGCTACATTGAAAGCGATCCCGACATGCTGTCTGGATCACTTCAGCGCCTCTTTGGCGCTGAATACTTAAGAAAACACCTTCCAATAGAGAGCGAATACCGAGCCCCTCGATTTATTGTGGTCATTGAAAACGATGTCACCACTTTACCGGTGCTTGTTTCACAAGCTGGATTTTCTCTAGTGATTGACAACTTTGATACGACTTATGGCGAGATTTTGGCTGAAAAAATCACAGGACCTGCAGTTTGTGACGGGTGTCGCGATTTCAGCTTAAGATTATTGGGTTATGTCGATTTCTCCGATCCGGGAAATGTCCGTCAAAGCACTGCCGATGGAAAACGTTATGTCGTTGATACAGAATGGAAGTCCCTAGTGGGTCTCGTCGAAAGAGTCGATGATCTTGATTACCTATCTTATCTAAAAACGCGCTTCCAAGTCTTTCATCCTTGGGCATTAAAACCTTATGACATAAACATTAAGTTATAGAATATTCTATACGATTCTTACCTTCTCATCAACACCTCTCAAACTCCGGTATTTACAAAAATAGGAGGGTCGACTAGTATACGAGTCTTTAATCAAATTCTTAAAGGTCCTTAGGAGATACAATGGCTCGATACACTGGCCCTAAAAATCGCGTAGCTCGCCGTTTTGGAGCGAATATTTTCGGACGCGCACGCAATCCACTACTGCACAAACCTAATCCTCCAGGGGTTCATGGTGCAAAGCGCAAAAAGAAATCTGACTACGGCGTTCAACTCGAAGAGCAGCAAAAGCTCAAGGCCGTTTATGGGATGCTCGCCCACTCCCAACTCGTCCGCTACTACAAAGAAGCGGTTCGCAGCAAAGGCAACACTCCTGCTCAATTTATTGAGCGCTTAGAGTGCCGCCTGGACAACATCGTTTACAGGCTGAAGTTGGCTCCGACGATTTTCGCAGCTCAGCAGCTCGTTTCCCACGGCCACGTTCAAGTGAACGGCAAAAAAGTAGATCGCCGCTCCTTCTTCGTCCGCCCAGGAATGACCATTTCCTTGAAGTCTAAGTCTCACCAGATGCCCGTTGTAAAACATAGCGTCGAGAGCGCAGCAAACTCCGTCCCTGAATACCTTCAGTTGGATCCTGCTAAGTTTTCTGGTCAATTGTTGACATCGCCTCAACTCGACCAGATCCCTCACCCGCTCCCGATCAACGTTCCTCTGATTTGCGAATTCTTAGCTCACACAAACTAAGAAAACGACTTAAGCACGTTGGGTATAACTCGTTCAAAAGCAGTTCTTTACGAACTGCTTTTTTTATGCCCTTATGCGACAAAAAAGCTAAATAAGCAAAGACCGTTTAACTTGAACGGCTTAGCTCAATAAGCTGATTTAAAACCAATTGACTTTCATCGGCAATTAAGCTATAATTGATGCATAATTAATTTAACTTTATCCAAGCATGGCTAGCTACCCCATTCACGAGAGTTCTTCATCATCTTCCGCTGCGACCTCTTCACATCCATTGAAAAAACGGACAGGGCGCCACATTTTGCCACTGCAAGCAACACCCTCCCTGACAACTCAAACGTCGTCTTTACAAGGTCGAATCGTCGATCCAGAATACGCTCAGATTAAAGGATCAGAGCGTATCATCGACTACCATCTTAAATGCCTATTCGAAATTCATTTAGATGTATCTTTTGAACGAGGACCTACCGTAGATCAAGGCCACCGTGCAAAAAGATCCTTTCAAGCCGCACACCACTCTTTGCTTCCCAATCCGCAAGATAAAGGACTCGAAAAGTTCATTCGCAAAGTGGGTGCCACGGGAATTACTCCGACTAAATCAGGACCTTACCTAAGAGCCCGGGCGAATCTTTCTGAAGCAGAAATTCAAGAGATTGCAACTCTCCACCCCGATGAAAAAACCTTGCGCAACTTTCTGCAGCCCCGCTTACCCATAGGCGCTGATTCTTCTTCGCTTGCAGGAACGAGCACCTATCTTTTCAGCAATAGCACAATCGATAATCCCGATGAATCCAATCAATTAGACAGCTTATTGGAACGCAAAATCGCTCCCTTTCTCCAATGTCAGCAACAATTAAGAAAAGAGGGAACTCTCGATGCGATCGCTTCAACAGAAAACCTAGTGAAATGGCTGACAGGTTTTTATCGAAAATGCCTTGACTCTTGCGAGCAGCGCAAGGGATATTTGCAAAAAGCAGAGGCTCTTCTGGAAAACCTCGAAGACAAGGAGAACGGTATTTCACCCTTCGAGCTCATCGAAGAAATCTTGAAAATCGCTACACTCAAACTCACTTGCTTGCCCAGTCACCGAATTCCCAAAAGTTTGGAGACCACTTTCCGTTCGTTAAAAGTTCAAGAGCCTACAAATCTGATAGAGATCAAAAAACAACTCCACACACTGATCACAACTTTTAAGAAAAAAACTGAATTGTTTGAGGCAGAAGCGCAAGCCCAACTGAAGCAGCTAGACAGCTGCGATGGAGCCTGTACGATTCCCTCCTTACAAAAAGCTCTCTTTGGAATCTATGAAGACGGTGCGCGCAGAGCCCCGACGAACGAGGAAATACGCGACCAACTGTTTGACATGCTGCACGTCGATCCAACGTATCAAAACGGATCTTTCAAAAAGCAGCGCAGAGCACGATCTCTTATACTACCCCTTTAAATCAGCCGGTGCAGTCTCTTTTTTTCTTATCCCCACAAGCTCAAGTAAATCACTCGCGTTAAATACCCATGCATAAGAAAACAAGATCAACCCAAACGTTCCTGCCAATGTGACAAATTGCAAAAGCTGCATTGAGAAGGAGCGAGAAAACTCTTCAGACACATGAGCGAACACATACTGCAGCATCGGCTCCTTAACTAAATACACACCCACTAAGATGGTCACCACGGAAGCAATTGCCGTACAGATTCCTGTTTTCCAAAAAGAGGTGGACAGCGAGCGATCCCAGATTTTCCCTGTTCTTCGCGCAAGATGAAAAGAGAGATAAAAATAGTTCACCCAAGCCGCAAAACTCGTGGCTACCGCAATACTAAACGCGCCCCAGTTCAACACAAAAACAAATAGAGCAGATGCGGCGATGTTTACGAGAACGGAATAGAGAGATCCGAGCATGGGAGTGCGGTAATCTTTTTTCGCATAAAACGCAGGAGCTAGCAACAAAACAAGAACTGCCGGCACGAGCCCAAGTCCATAGCCCCATAGACAGATGATCGTGTTATAAGTGGCAAATGCGGTAAAGTCACCACGCCCATAGATCAAATTGACAGAGGCTGCCCCCAACACAAAAATTCCCATCGTACACGGGAAAATCAAGCTAAAGCTGCGCCGATAGGCAAAGCGAAGCAGCGACAGATAGTTCTCCATCATCCCTTCACGCATCGCACGAGAAAGCGAAGGAAAAAGAGCTGCCGACAAAGCGATGCCAAAGAGAGCTAGAGGAAGCTGTTCCAAGCGAATCGCATACCACAGGTATGCGGGACCTTCAAGAGAAGCAAAGCGCGCAAACACGCCGTCGAGAGCGGCATTGACTTGAGTGGATGCGACCCCGACAACGCCGAGAAGCACGGGCTTAACAACCTGGCGCATTTCAAGGGAAAAGAGCTCTGCGCGAAAAATTTCTTTCCACGATAAAAACCGCTTTAAAAAAGAAAATGTCTGAGGGACAATCGCGAGCCACTGGAAGAAAAAAGCGACAACAATCGCAAGAGAGAGAACGACCATGGAAGAAGAAGGGTCTTTGCCTTTCAGCCACCATGCCGCTGCTATCCAAACCATGTTAAACGCTGCAGGCGCAAATCCGGTTAAGAAAAATTTTTTTTCACATTGCAATAGACCGCTGCAGAGTCCAAACATACAGATAAACATCACCCCAGGGAGCATGAGAATAGTCAGATAAAGGATCTGCGACGCCTCAGGGCTTAAATTGGCCCATTTCCAAACGGCGGCAAGACCGATGACTCCTAAGACGACAAGCAGATAAAGTAGGGTTAGGAGCGAAAAGAAAAGATCGCGAAAAAACTGGGCTCCTTTTTCAGGCGAGCTCATGCGCAAATGAATAAAATGGGGAATAAACCCCGCGGGCAGCGGCCCCTCGCCAAGTAGGCGACGAACCAAGTTCGCAAAGCGAAAAGCGACCATAAATGCGGCAATCGCCGGATGGCTGCCGAAGCAAAATGCCATGCTGACGTCCCTTCCCAAGCCCGTTAGCCGACTTAATAAAGTCCCAGATAAAAAGGCCATGGAAGACCGGTTCACGCTCTTAGGGGTGTCTTGTGTGCTCATAAATTGAAAGCTCCTAATGGCATTGTCAAGATCTACTCCATGTCTTATAATCGATCTTTTTCAATATGTACAATGATGAAACAAACACCTCCAGATCAACTCCTCATCGGCGCCCACACTTCAGCTGCTGGCGGGGTGCATAAGGCCCTTCTCGAAGCTCAAGAAATCGGCGCAACAACCTGCCAACTCTTTACGAGCAACCAAAAGCGGTGGGAAGGAAAGCCGATCGACGAGGAAGAGCTAGCGCGCTGGCAAGACACCTTGGCTGCCACCGGTTTACAAAAAATCATGAGCCACGACAGCTACCTGATCAATCTGGGATCTCCGAACGAAGAAGGGCTGCATAAAAGTCGAGCCGCATTTAAAGAAGAGTTGAAACGGTGCCAATTGCTCGGCCTTTCCTTTTTGAATTTCCATCCGGGAGCTGCCCTTGACAATTCTGAAGAGCACTGTTTAGAGACGATTGTCAACAGCCTAGAGCATTTGGAAACGTTAGCAGATAAAGGCTCCACACGTCTTTTAATTGAAACAACCGCAGGCCAGGGATCCTCTGTCGGCCACAAATTTGAACACTTAGGCTACATCATCGACCGGTTGCACAAAAAAATCCCCATCGGCGTCTGCATCGATACCTGCCACATTTTTTCTGCCGGCTATGACATCCGCACAAAAGAAGCCTGGGATGAAACACTGAAGGAATTCGACGAAAAAGTGGGGCTCCAACATCTCTATGCCTTCCATGTCAACGATTCGATGAAACCCTTCGGTTCCAGGCGAGATCGCCACGCCCCGCTTGGGGAAGGAGAAATCGGCATGGAATGTTTTAAAGTGATGATGACCCATCCAAAGCTGCGCGAAATCCCCAAATACTTAGAAACACCTGACGGCCCTCCTCTTTGGGTCAAAGAGATTGCCTTACTTCGAAAATTTGCAAAACACTAAATTTAATATGAAACATACAAAGCTCAAACAAATCCAAGAAAAAGATATCGGCACTACACTCACTGTCTGCGGATGGATCCGCACGGTGCGCGATCAGAAAAATTTCGCCTTCATCGAACTCAACGACGGCTCGACATTTTCCAATCTCCAGATCATCGCTGATGCCACGTTACCAAATTACGAAGAGCACATGAAGCTGCTATCTACGGGAGCCTCCCTTGCTGTCACAGGAGAACTTGTCAAAAGTCCTGGTCAAAAACAAAAATGGGAATTAAAAGCGCACTCGATCCAAATTTTTGGAACATGCCTTGCAGAAGATTATCCCCTGCAAAAAAAACGCCACTCTTTTGAGTTTCTCCGCGAGATCGCCCACCTACGTCCTCGGACCAATACTCAAGGCGCAGTAGCTCGTGTCCGCAACGCGCTTGCAACAGCGACCCATTTGTTCTTCCAAGAAAAAGGATTTCTCTATGTGCATACGCCAATCATCACAGCGTCCGACTGTGAAGGGGGCGGCGCGCAGTTTCTCGTGACCACACTCGATCTGCAAAAACCTCCGCGCCACTCCGACGGCTCAATCGATTTTACACGAGACTTCTTTCACAAGCCCGCTTACTTGACCGTTTCCGGACAGCTCAACGGGGAAACATTTGCCTGTGCACTTTCAGACATCTATACCTTCGGCCCCACATTCCGCGCTGAAAACTCCCACACCTCGCGCCACTTAGCAGAATTCTGGATGATCGAGCCTGAGATGGCCTTTGCCGATCTCAAAGACAACATGGAATGCGCAGAAGCTTATTTAAAATATGTGATTCATCACGTCTTGAACCACTGTGCAGAGGACATGGAATTTTTCGATGCCTTCATCGAAAAAGGACTCATCACACGTCTCAAACACGTTGCCGAAACTCCTTTTGCCCACCTCACCTACACAGAAGCGGTTGACATCTTGCAAAAATCAGGCAAGGCATTCCAATTCCCCGTCGAATGGGGCACAGATCTCCAATCGGAGCATGAGCGCTACCTCGCAGAAGAGTATTGCAAAAAACCGGTCATCCTCACAGATTATCCAGCCAAAATCAAAGCCTTCTACATGCGCGCAAACGAAGATGGCAAAACCGTTGCCGCCATGGATGTGCTCGTGCCCAAAATCGGAGAGATCATCGGAGGCGCTCAAAGGGAAGAGAGACTCGATCGCTTGGAGAAGAAAATTGTCGATTTTGGATTAAAACCCGAAGATTATTGGTGGTACTCCCAACTGCGCCAATACGGAACAGTTCCCCATGCGGGATTTGGAGCTGGGTTTGAGCGGCTTGTTCTCTTTGCGACCGGCATGGAAAACATCCGCGATGTGATTCCTTTTCCTAGATTCCCCGGGCATGCGGAATTTTAGCCTAAATAGTGATCATGATACCGCGACCCCCTCAAACAGTGAGGGGTGCTCCGCTTTAAATGCCGCAATGCGCGTGATGAGCGCATCAAGTTGACAAGGCTTAACTAATTCATCAGCCTTTTCTTTTAAATCCGGGTGCTTATTGAAAAAAGCGAATAGAGTGGGATTAGTTAAGTCATTAACTAAAATTCTGCGCATGACGCTAAATAAGTTGCCTATATCTTGGTTAACGTCGAAGTTAAACGACGTTTCACTCGTCTTGCCCTTATTATGCGCATTCCCAAAATCGATGAACTGATACCCATATTTTTTGACATACATGATATTAGGTAGGCGTACATCCCCATGGGCAATCCCTTTTTCATGAATTTCTTTCAGTTTCTTTGCTAATTGTTCAGAAATTAAAATAGCCTTTGGGAAAGGAAGAGTTTCACATGTCTTACTAAGAGTCGTTTCCATTTTTCTCAATATGATTCCACTGAAGATGCCACTGGGTGCAAAACCTTTAACATAACGGGAATAAAAAGGAATATCCCTTAGATAGGGATATATCTCCAGCTCTTCTTTAAGCTTCTCAGAATGTCCAATTTTTATTGCCTTGGATTTTCTAGGTTCTTCAGACGGCGGCGGAACAACCTCATGGACGCAAGCAAAATATCCAGAATCTAGTAATGGTCCAATTGTATAAGCTGTTTCGATTTGGATCTCTTCTTTATTTGTTTTGGCGCGCACATAAGTAAATTTTGAATCTTGCTCCTCCTTCACAATCCAAGAACTACACGTTTGAATAGACATTTCTACAGACATCTTAAAGACTCACACATTTAATTCATTAAATTAAACTTATTACATATTATTAATAAATTAAATTCAATTGAAATAATATTTTGAACAACTTAGAATGTATACTCTTTAATTGGGCAAGAGACGGCGGCGCGCTTGAGCGAGAACCCCTGCCCCTAGACCAAGTAACATGGCAACAAAGGCAAAGATTAGCCCAAAGAACGGAATCTCAGAGAGAATAAAGTAACAGACGATCCCTACGACAAGAACAACAAAACGGCGCACTCTTAATTTGATCCTATGGAAGAGCCACTGTGAGGCCCAAAAGATCGTATAAATTTTCGCTGTATAAAATCCGATGATGTTAGCGGCAATTAAAGTGAGCGCAAACGGCACTCCTAAAATAGTCATCAGCATCACGAGCGACGCTAATGGCAAAAGAACCAGCAACATTACCCCATAGGAAAAGCATTTTAAGGGATGATCTTGCAGCGTGTGCAATGCCGCTTCGAGGTTTTTTGGAAAGACTTTGAGTAAAATGATCCCAACGACCAAGGTATAAAAGAAATTCATGAGCAAGGTGACCACTTTGGAGCCGACAAGTAAGCGCTGGAGCCACGTCCCTTGCACAAGCCCATGAACAAGAGAAGGATGATAAATCACAGTCCCCTCCATTCTCGCCGCAGGATCGATCCATGCTGCTGCGCTGCTGCGGTACTCCACATTTCCAACAATGTTCGCTTTTGAGGTGATTCTAAGCTGCCCGACATAAGCCTTTAAAAAACCTTTCAACATCCCCGACACACGCAAATTGGATGCAACAATCACGCCATCGTAAGCTCCCTGGCATGCAAGATCGACATTCCCTGCCGTAATCACAAGGTTTCTTGCAACAGTGGATGATGGAAGCAGCTGAACATTTCCTGCGAGCGTTGAAAAATTATTTCCGATCTGTCCCGTAACAAGCACTTGTCCACCTACCGAGCGGACATTATGCGCCACTTTTCCAGCGATCTCCAGGGAGACTGCCCCAACGATGACATCCCCGTTCACAGTCCCGTCAATCACAACCTGGTTCGCTAAAACGTAGACATCTCCATTGACAATGCCCGAAATCTCAACACTATCTCCAAACGCAAAGTAATCCCCTTCATACACAGCGCCAGACGGCAAGACGATCACATGGGAAACGTCCTGTTTAGGCGACTCGTCCGCATGAATCGCATTCAAAAGAAGAAGGAACAATAACATTAATCGCACGCGAATAACACCCTAGGTTCAGTTTTACGATGGAATAGCTCCACCTGTCTTTCCGCTTGTCGCCACACCCAGCTTTCTGCTACGCGAATCTGCACATTATCTCGCAGCTGTTTGCGCTCGATCAGATGCCCCACCTCTTCCATATTCATCAACGTAATTTGAGGATGAAGAGCAACACTTGGATCTACATTGCGCGGCACACTTAAATCGAGAATCAGTTTTGACTCAAGCACCTCTTTCGAACTGAGATCTGCATTCGAAATCAGATACTCAGAAAAATTGGTTCCACAAATAATAAAATCATAAGACAGCCATGTTAATATTTCAGAAAAATGGATCACTTTCAATCCATAGGCTTCTTTCTGATCTTGCGCTGAATTCAAAGAACGGGTGCACAATGTGAGATCCCGCACCCCTTTAACAAAAACATGGGAAAGGATTTTGCGATTGATCTCAGAATTCCCCACAAATAGCACTTTTTTTTGCGACACATCTTTGAAGACCCACTGGCCGATTTGCAAAACCATTCCTGGAAGACTAGTTTGCCCTTGCGGAATTGTCATAGAAGAGCGGATCTGCTTTCCAATTTTCAAACATTTCTGAAAGAGGAAATGCAAACAGTTCGGCAAACGATAATCCGCAGCTGTATGTTCATAAGCAAGTTTGACTTGGCGCTGAATCTCAGACTCAGCGAGGATCACACTATCCAACCCCGCTGTCACAAGCGCGAGATGTGTAAAACAATCCGCACCAAAATAAGTATAGAGCATATGCTCGAAAGGCCCTTCGATCTCAGTGCGAAATAGATTTAATAGCTCGCTATGCGCTGCGGCTAAATCTTCTGCACTAAAATAGATTTCTGTGCGATTGCATGTAGACAAAACAACACAGCTGAGTCTCGGCGCAATTTCACTCTCGCATGAAATTTTCTTAGCGCACGCTTTAGCTAAATGTTCTCTAACGACAAGCTCTGATGATTTATGATTGATCCCCAATACACCAATTCGCATGACGGTCCATTCGTGGAAGATTCTGTATTCATTGTGTATATAATCCTCACAGGGATTAATGCCAATCTTCGAACCTATTTAATGTTGAAAAAATCGCCTCTGAAGAGAACCCTCTGCGCATGAGCTGACCGATGATTTTTTGCCGTTGTATTCGATCAGGAAAATCAATCGCACCATATTTTTTGCGCACCCACTCTTCCAACGCGTGCTTTTCCTGTTCGAATAACGGTGCGCGCACCTCTTTGATAAGCGCCTCGGATACTCGCTTTTGCTTCAATTGGTGCAACACCGCCTGCGGCCCTTTTCCTTTGCGCAAAGCCCCACGCACGATCCGCTCTATCTCCACGTCATCATTGACATAGCCCCCTTTTTGACCAAAAGAGATCGCATGCTCGATCGCCTCCTTCGAAAACCGCTTAAGAGCTAGCTTCTGGCGCAATTCATCGGAAAGATACCCTTTTCTCGAAAGCAGCTTGACCACTTCCTGCTTTGCTATTTTGCTCTCTAGCGCGCGCCACTTTTCTTCAAATTCGGCAAAATCAACAAGAGAAATTAATCGATTTAACTCTCTAAAAAACAGCTTCTTAAAGACAGAACAAAACAAGTCTTCGCCCCAGAAGAGATCTAAAAGGGAAGAATCTGCTAAATTATCTTTTACATTCAACATCATAACTCCCAAACATTTACTCAATCTAACACGTTCAGCAACAGTTGCATATTAATCCATGATAGAATATAGTTAAAATAGAAAGGCAAAATAAATTTTAGGTTTTATGACAATGCCCAATAATCCTCCCCAGTACCCCTTAACAACGACTACTCCCCCTCCTATTTCCTCTCAAACATCAGGCGCGTCTACCCCTCCTCCTTTTCCTGGCGTCAATCCTGGCGTCACCAAAGAAACCTCAACCACCCCACATCCCATAAGCGGTGTTAATACAGCTGCTTGGGCCAATTGGTTAGGCCCCAACGCAACCGCTCAAGATGTGCAAAAATTTTTCAGCAACCTCTTGAATTTTTTTTCAAAGACCATCATGACGCAGATCAATGCCGCCCATGCGCGCGAGAACCAACAGGCTAAAAACCTGGCCCAAGGCAAAGACTACGACGAATGACCTTGCCATCCCCCTTTTTCCCTGCTAAAATAGCTCCATTCTACGGGATGAGTTATGTCAGAAAATTTTGATTACACACATGAGGTCACAGTCTCTCAAGACGAAATAGGTTTACGTCTCGATAAACTGCTGACCCTCCGATTTCCTCACCTCTCCCGCACCTATTTTCAATACCTGATCGAAAATGGCTGCGTCCTTCTCAATGGCTCGATCGTCAAAAAGCGGGAAAAACCCCAGATGGGAGATGAGATTGAAGTCTGCTTCCTCCTTACCCCAGAAATTTCTCTAGAGCCAGAAAATATCCCTTTAGACATCCTCTATGAAGATGACTACCTTCTTGCCGTTAATAAGCCGCCTGGCATGGTCGTCCACCCAGCTCCCGGTCATCCTAAGGGCACTTTTGTCAACGCTCTGCTTTTCCACTGCAAAACCCTTCGCGCTGAACAAGGAGACCTCCGACCTGGAGTTGTCCATCGGTTGGACAAAGACACCTCGGGCGTCCTTCTTGCCGCTAAAACTGCAGAAGCCCACCAGAAACTAGTCTCCCTCTTTGCCGAGCGCAAAATCCAAAAGCACTATCTTGCGATCACTGTGGGAAACCCAGGAGAAGGATGGATAGAGGCCCCCATTGGACGCCATCCGGTACATCGAAAAGAAATGTGCGTCAATGTGGAAAAGGGAAAAGAAGCCAAAAGCTATTGCACGCCTTTAGCGACAAATGAAAAACTCTCTCTTGTCGATGTACAACTCATCACGGGAAGAACACATCAAATCCGCGTCCATCTCAAATTCCGCAACGCCCCTGTACTCGGAGACCCCCTCTACGGTGCAATCAGCTCGAATCAGCATTATCAAGTCACGCGGCAAATGCTCCACGCCCATCGCGTAAGTTTTGAGCATCCGATGACACAGGAAAAGATCGAATTAACAGCGCCCCTGCCCTGCGATTTTGAAGAGCTGAGGGTGAAGTTGTTTGATTACGTCGCCTTAACGACAGCTTGCCCGTCATCAGGCTTCAGCCATAAATAGACGAGCACGGAAAGAGCCGATAATGCCCCTAACACCAAAAAAGTGAAACGAAAGGAAAGAGAATTGCCAGCAACAAGCTGGTGATTCCCTCCTATTAAGAATCGCAAAATCACCGCTCCTATTGCAATTCCAAAGCCGATAGTCAACTGAAGCAACGTTCCCGTCATGCTCGTTGCATCGCTCATGATTTCTGAAGGAACATCAGCATAACTCAAAATGCTCAAGTTAAAAAATTGCATCGATCCCACTGCTCCATAAAAAAAATTCAGCAGGAGGATCAACGGAATATTCAGATCTGAAATCGGAGAAAATAAGGCAACCGAAATTCCCGTTAACACAGATAACACAATTAACAGCTTCTTAAAACCAAATCGCCGTAGAATCGCTTTATTGAATGGCTTTACGCAAAACACACCCAACGTCCAAGAACCCGTTAAAAGACCTGAATGAAAAGGGGATAAGCCATATCCAATTTGGAAAAATAGGGGCATGAGAAAAGGGACGCTTCCCATGCTAAGCCGCGCCCAAGAACTTCCTAAAACAGCAAAGGAAAACGTGCGGATGCCAAACAAATTTAAATTCAGAACGGGAACACGGGTTTTTCGATAATGTCGACAGAACAACAAAAGACCCGCCAGGGCAAAAATGCTAACCAGAACAACAATCGATGTCGGAATCGCCTCTTCGCCTATCGTCTCAAAAGCAAAATAAGCACCTGCCAAGGTTAAGCCAAAGAGGATGAAGCCTACCGTATCAAATATTCGTAGTGTCTCGCTCTTAGAGTTTTTGATAAAACGCTGTGCGGCAAGTATTCCTAAACATCCCATGGGAACATTCACAAAAAACACCCATGGCCATGAGAAGTATGTGGTAATAAATCCTCCTACAAGAGGACCTAGTAGAGGGCCAAATAAAAGGGGCGTGAGGACAAAATTCATCGCATGTTCTAATTCAGATTTCAGGTATGTCCGTAAGATGATGAGATTACCTACCGGCATCATAAATGCCCCACCCATCCCCTGTAGAATGCGAGCAATCACCAATTCTGTTAAATTCCTCGACAAACCGCATCCCACTGAACTCAACGTAAAAATCAATAATGCGAAAATAAAGACGCGTTGCGTTCCCCATCTATCTGCTACCCACCCGCTAATGGGCAGAAAAAAAGCAATGCCGAGCAAGTAACTGGTCAATGCCATTTTCAAACTGACAGGATCCACAGCAAAACTGAGGGCCATTTTCGGAATAGCGGTGGTGATAATCGTGACATCGAGAGACTCCATGAACAAGGCGATCCCCACAACCCATAGAATGATTTTTTTGTTCATGCTCTGACCAGTCACGCTCAATCTCGAAATGTATTTTTTAATCCCTCCTCCAAAAACAACCCGGCTATTAAAGCCGGGTTTTCGTCAGAGAACGGATGAAGAGAAACAAAGTGAAAATTACTCGATTTCCATCGCTGTGTTTTCTTTAGCACTAAGTTTACCCGATCTTTTTCCTGCTGCAATAACCTTCTGCAATTCAGCGTCAGACAGTTCCTTATGATATTTCTCTTGATAAGCTTCGCGATAGTCTTCTTTTGAGAAATGAAGATTCATTTTTTTGATGATTGCTTTTCTTTTTTCTGCGCTCTCAGCATTTCTTATCGAATCTGTAAATGCCTTGTCTTTTTCCCATTTATCTAAAAACGTTCTAGCATCTTGTTTTGACATATTTACTCCCACAGTAATGATTTACCACAAACTGACTCATATTATAAAAACTACTTTACAGCAATTTTTTTTCAAGTTGTTTGGGTAAATCTCTCAGAAAACTCGATCCCTTTTAAGCGCAAATAATCGTTAATTTTTCTTGTCTGCAAGGATTGAATGTATAACCTGTTATCCTTGACAATTACCGAATAGTTCTTAGGTAACTGAGGGATCTCGGCGATGGAACAAAGCGATTCTGGCAATCGCAATTCGTATTTAAAAGTGGCTGGCATTAAATATTCACGCCAAAATTCCTCTAAGGTTCTTCCACAAACAGTGATCAACTGACCAGAGGGGCTCAACATCTCAACATCTAAATTGCAGCTTTCAGACCGACCGCAGTGTAATTTATGGAAAATTTGACTCGTATAACTCCATTGCATCGGAAGAGAAACAAGGCGATCTGATGTTATTTTTATCAGCTTGGATTCTAAAGTCTCAAATCCTTTTTTAAGATCTAAAAGAGCATTTCTTAGAATAATTAGCGCATCCGTTCGGCAGCTAAAAGGATCAGCCTGGCGCGCAGCAGATGCAATGTACGGCATGCACTGCCCTCTACTTAGATGCTTTAGTGTACAATCAACAAATTCTGATAAAGGCTCAACGGGAACTGCTTCTGCATTGACTCCAGCCGAATCTAAAATGATCGCTTCCTTTTTTTCATTTCTAAAATTAAGGAGCACCGGGGTCACATGCATGGTGCTGTTGAAACTTTTATAATAGTAAAAACCAGGATCAATCTCGTGATCCGCAGTGACAATGACGCCGATTGGATGCTCTAAAACAAGACTTAAACTAATTAACTCTTCAAATTCCTCCGTATTACAAATGCGTATTTCGATCGCATACTTTCTTAAATACTGGTCCGTCATTTCTTTCAGTAAGGAATTAAATGGCAACACACCTTGTGGCAACGTCATATTTTCCACCCGAGACGCATCGACAGGATTCTTACTATAAAGTTGACGCAGCCATTTTTTGAACGTATCGGAGAGCTCAGTATCTTTTAATAGTCGCCGGACAACGGGATCACTTTCTAAAGACTTACCCTCAGAATTGAAAATGTTATCTTTAAAAACAAAACAAGAATGATCCACAAATGACTCCAAGAATTTCAAAGAGACTGTCCATGAAACGTGAGTACGCAGACAGTCTCTAAAGGAATGTAAAACATGGAATTATTGGATCTCAGTCAATACCATTTCATTTGGCGATAACTTTCCATTTCTCTTTCCTGCCGCCATGATTTTATTTAATTCAGCGTCACTCAATTCTTTATGGAATTTCTCTTGATAGGCGGCTCGATAATCTTCTTTAGAAAAATGCAGATTCGTTTTCTTTAAAATTGCTTTTCTTTCTTCCATTGTTTTTGCATTTTGCAAGGAAGCTGCAAATGCTTTGTCTTTTTCCCACTTATCTAAAAATGCGCGAGCGTCTTGTTTTGACATATTTACTCCTACAGTAATGGGTCAACTCAACTTGCAGTGTATTAAAAAATAATTTACATTCAACACTATTTCTTGAACGACCGGTTTCCTGTTAACGTAAAGCTTCGATACCGCCTACTACCGAGTAGACGTTACTCATCTGAGCTAGCAAAGATGAGACAAGAGAAGCGCTGCGACGCCCGCGTTGGCAGAACAAAGCGTACTTTAATGCGGGATTAAGCTGTGAGAGATCGAAACCACTCATCGGCATGTGCCGATAGGGGGCTTTGAGGTAAGGATCGCTTTTGATCTCTTCTGCTTCGCGGATATCGATCAAAGTAAAGCTCTCATCCAATTCAGCCGGGGTTATTTCCCAGGAATGTCTGTCTGTCAGCGCGTGAATAGAGGGCTCTTTTCCGCAAAGAGGGCAATTTTCTCTGCGTTCGAGAGTGATCGTGTGCTGCGCGTAGTGGATCAGATCAGAGAATAAAACCTGATTTGGCCCCAATACGGGCATCTCGAGAAAAAATTTAATCGCTTCATTGGCTTGCAAAACGCCAAAAAAACCAGGAACTGTGCCTAATACACCCACTTCTTGACAGGTTCCAACACACCCCTCTTGAGGAACTTTCTCCCACAGGCAACGCAAACATGCATCTCCCCGCCCTGGAAGATAGGTCTGCAACTGTCCTTCAAACTGATAAATGCTCGCACGAACGACAGGTTTTTTCGCAAGATAAGCGGCATCATTAATCAAAAACTTGGTTTTAAAATTGTCAGTGCAGTCCAAAATAAGGTCATAGGAAGAAAAGAGCAAAAAGGCATTGTGCGCGTTCAAAAAAAACGGATACGCAGTCGCTTTAACCATCGGATTGAGATGAGTGATGCGGTCCACGGCCAGTTCCGCTTTGGATTTCCCAATGTCCGCTGCAGAATAGAGAGGCTGTCTATGTAAATTGCTGATATCAAGACGATCCCCATCGCAAACACCTAAGGTTTCAACACCTGCTGCAGCGAGATAGAGAAGCGCGGGAGAGCCTAACCCTCCAGCTCCAATCACCAAACATCGTGCATTTTTTAAACGCAGCTGTCCTTCTTCGCCCACCTCAGGCAAACGAAGCTGCCTTGAATAATAGTCTTTCGGATTCACAGATTAACCTCCAGCAACAGGGGGGATGAATAAAATAGAATCTCCCTCTTTCAGACAAGTCTCCCAAGGGACAATTTCAGCATTGACAGCCACTTTTAGTTGAGACTCTGCAAGTTGAAACTGATGCAGTTCTTTCAACTCAATAAAAAGGTCGCGTGCCGTTTGCGCTTTAGAATGGATCCTCTCCTCTGCAAGACCCCGTTCTTGTCTCAGCAAAGCATAATAGACTACCCTGAAATTCTTCATCATCAAATACCCTCCAATTATACCGAATCCAGCTCATAAATGTTGTAAAATATATTAAAACTCAAGCAGAATCTGACTTGTTAACAAGGAAAAAAAATGGATCCTATTTTTTATCGAGGACAAGCATTAAGTGCTGAAAAACTTAAACTCTCTGGAACACATCGCACGACGACTGCTGAGGAAACCTGGAAAAAAATTGCTCCATTAGCGCCTAAAATCGGAGTGACCCGCGTTGCGAATATCACGGGACTCGATCGAATTGGGATCCCGGTAACATCTGTGGTGCGGCCCACTTCAAAAACACTCGCTGTTTCCAGTGGCAAAGGCACCTCTTTGATCGCTGCACAAGTTTCTGGTTTAATGGAATCCCTTGAGCTTTACTGCGCAGAAGAACATGACCCAGAAACCCTTCATCTTTCTTATAATGAGCTAGTCAAACACTTCGATGCGATTCCTCACCCGTTATTGCCCCTTCGCAAAGGCTCCCTATTTCATCTTACTTGGCCTGAACGCTGGGTGCTAGGATGGGATCTCTTTGCGCAAAAAGAGGTTGCCGTCCCGCTTTTTAGTGTGATCATGAACGCGCACATTAAACAGCGCGTGCCGACAGAGCTCTCCTCATTTCGCATGGACTCCAACGGCCTTGCTTCAGGAAATCATTTAGCAGAAGCAATCACGTCCGCGATCTACGAACTCATTGAGCGAGATGCGGTCACTTGCCATGATATTGCATCAGAGCATTCCTCTTTCCTTTCTCCCCGAGTGCGTTTAGAAACGATCCCCTATCCATCTGTCCGAGAAATTCTCGACAAATTAACTCAAGCGCAAGTCCAATGCTTTCTTTACGACTGCACCATTGATACAGAAGTTCCCGTCTTTAAAGCTTATGTCTATGACCCCTCTCTCCGTCATCGAGAAATTGGAGGCGGCTATGGAGCTCATCTCGATCCAGAAGTGGCGATAATCCGCGCCATCACAGAGGCCGTTCAAGGACGCACCGTCCATATTTCAGGATCACGCGACGATATTTTTTCTCCCAAAGTCGAATCGTGGGACATCCAGAGCAACATGGCATGTTTAGAAAATCAACTGGCGACAATCGATGCAAAGAGCTACAGATCTCAAGCAGGCGACTCTTTTGAAGGCGACATCCATTTATTGATGCACAAACTAAAACAAGCAGGATTAGAGCAGCTCATTGTTTATGACTTGAGCCGAGAGGAGCTTGGAGTGTCTGTCGTGCGCGTCATTATCCCTGGATTAGAAGCCTATCATAATGCGAATCATGCTCCCGGACAACGGGCGCTTCGATTTGCAAACGCAATGAAAAACGACTGCAATTTGGAAATCTGTACACCCACTTATGCAGCACACTCCCCTGCAGGAGGATTGATCTGATGCCCTACACACCAGATGACATCATCATTTTTCTTGGTCCCACATTGCCCTTGCATGAAGCACAAAGCGCTCTGAATGCAAGATATCTCCCGCCGGCAAAACAAGGAGACATCCTGACTGTTGCAACTAGCCTAAAACCCAAAGTGATCGGGCTGATCGATGGGTTCTTCATGCAAGCGCTTTCCGTTTGGCATAAAGAGATCTTATATGCGCTCGATCAAGGAATCATCCTTTTAGGAGCCAGCAGCATGGGAGCTCTGAGGGCTGCAGAAACGGCCCGCTATGGAATGCACGGCGTGGGAAAAATCTTTGATCTTTATCACAAGGGCGAAGTGATCGACGACGATGAAGTGGTTCTCATCCATGCACCTGCCGAAGAAGGGTATCTTCCCCTATCCATCCCTTTAATTAATGTGCGTTTTACATTAGAGATTGCTAGACAACACAACCGATTTCCCGAAGAACTATGCGCTCAATTTTTTTCTCTTTTCCAAACCCTTTATTTCGCTGATAGAACATGGAGTAGGGTAGAAAAGAAAGCTCTTGAAGCGGGAATTAACCAAGAGACTGTGACTGAAATGCTGACATTTTTACGCATGGAAATGGTCGATCAGAAAAAAAAAGATGCACTGCTTCTTTTAGAGACAATCAAGACCCTAACTCCATCCGATGCTCCTCCGAAACAGAGCGGAGAGCAAACCCCTCTTTTTGATGTCTTATACCATTATGATCGGCGCATTTCCCTTCCGCCAGAGGAGATCTCTTCGAGACAAATTGCTCAGTATGTCGCTGTCCATCACCCTGATTTTAACACAGTGCAATTCCATGGCCTTAATCAAATCCTAGCTGATCTTTTAGCAAAAATTTTGAATATCATCCCCTCCGTTGAAGCGATTGAGGAGGAAAAGAAAAGGTTCTTCATGGGACACCATCTTGAAGGGGAAGAGCAGCAAGCCCAATGGATCGAGCGCAATCGCTTGAAGCTTGAGGAGTTTGAAGAACTGATGTCCAAGCGCGCTGCCGTTCGCATCCTTCACCGCTCTCTTGTTTTAAGCCACGTTCCATATAGACAAACCAAAGCATTGCTTGAAGAGCTCAAATTGAACAATTGCTATGAAGAATGGGAAACAAAAGCTCTATCTCGCGAACAACTTCTGAAACAAGCTGCCCCCTGTTTTGCAGAGATGAAACACCCCGAGCTCGGTGGGATAGACCTCATTAAAACACATCTCAAAGAATCGCTTTGGAATCCCGATCTCCCCCATGACAAATGGCTCATAGAAGCGGGATTTTCAAACGAAGCTGAGCTTAAAATCGAGATCTTAAAATCGAAGATTGCGGAAGCTCAGTTGCATCAACTGCTCTTCTTTTAATCTCGACTTTGCAACTTTTTAGTCTCGAAGGCCTTGAGATATTTGCTCTCCGAGGCTAAAAAGTTACAAAGTCGAGTTACTGTGAAATGAGAATTTGAGTACAGGGCAGTCCTTTCAAATGATCAAGGACAAACTGCTTAGATACAGGATCTAACGCATCGATCCCCTGATCGAGAATAAGAATGGCAGGGCGACAACAGAGAGCTCTGGCGAGTAATAACCGCTGTTTCTGCCCAGTTGAAAGAGTGGCTCCTCCTTCGGGAAGAAGGGTATCATATCCCATCCGAAAACTCTTTAGATCTTCATCAAATCCAGAAAGAGAAAGAGCCTCTTCCAAATCGCTCTCAGAGCAATTCCGCCCCACGACAAGGTTTTCCCTAATCGTTCCCACAAAAACACCTTTCGTACGGAAAACGGTGCCGATCTGACTGCGCAGATGGGAAAGATCTAGGTGCTGTAGCTCCATTCCATCAAAACAGATCTTTCCTGCGATGGGCTCTTCGAAGCCCAATAAATACCGCACAAGCTGAGTTGTCCAACGATCTGAAGAAGCTGCAATGTGGATCTTCTCTCCAGGTAAAAGTGTAAAACTCATCTTATTTCCGTGCTCATCAGTGACTCCCTCAACAGAAATCCCCCCTTTTAGGGTGATCTTTTCTGCAATCGGAGAGAGCGTTGCAGGTTCTTTCTCAAAAGACGGCTCTTGTAAAGAGCTTCCAATCCCCTCGCGTAACGCGAGGCAAAAATTAATCATCGCCAAGTAAAAGGCAAAAAAGGATCCTCTCGAAGAAGAAATCCACCCCAGATCGAGAGCTGCAAGAAGCAGCACGAGAATACATAAAGGAACAAAGAGCTGTAGAGAGATCAGCGTTGAACATAAAGTCTCTAACGTCTGTTTAAGCGCATTGATTTGAGACGATTGATCAGCCCACATCTTAAAGAAGCGCCCTTCAGCCCCAGACGCGCGTACCCGCTCAAGAACGCATAAGCTTTGCGTTAATAACGCTCCTCTATGCGCTTGCCGATGAGAAATCTGCTTCCTAAGAGCATTTTTTTTTCGCACTAACGAACAAAAAATCAGAAGATCGATACCAATGACTCCAAGAGCAATAACCGTCATCGGAACTGAAAAAAAAGCCATTGCCCCCAGATAGAGAAACGAGAAAAACGTCGTCCCCAACACCTTGGGTCCATAGTGGAATAAATGCTCTTTAACCTGTTCCACATTCTCGAGCTTTTCTCTGATCATTAAAGGCATCTTACCGCGGGGAAGTTGAAACAGGCGCTGCCAAAGAGCAGTTTGGAACTGGCAGCCAAACTCTCCCGAAAGACGAAGAAGCATTAAATGCCGTAAGTACAAAAAGAAAGCAGAACTAAGAGCCGTTGCGATCAATCCCAATGCGATCAACCAGAGCAAAGAATGATAAGCATGATCGAAAATATGATCGAAGAGCCATTGAATCGCAAATAGAGGAAACAGGGCAAGAAGAGTTCCCATTCCTGTTAAAATTCCGGCAAAGCACACATCTTTCCGATCCATTAGGCCTCCCTCTTTTCGAGAGTGATGACATCATTGCATTGCGCCAAAACAACATCATCTCCTGTTAAACAAAGACAGGTGCATTTCATCGATTTAAGCTGTGCTAGAATTTTCTGCTTAGATACAAGATCTAAGGCATTCATCCCCTCATCAATAATGAGAAGACTCGGTTGCGCAACTAAAGCTCTCGCAATTTCAATCCGCTGTTTCTCTCCATATCCCAGGTTTGCCCCTTCTTCATCAATCCAGGTATTCAAATGATCCATCACCCATGCATCTACCCCTCGTCTCTTTAAGATCTCATCGGTAAGCGAACGATCCCATAACGTAAGATTGTCGCGCAGCGTTCCGGCAAAAAGGGAAACCTCTCCACTAATCCAAGCAACTCTGCGCCGAAAAGAAGCGGAACTAATTTCTTCTCTGCTTTTTTTGTTATAGAAGATCTCTCCTTGCGTTGGATAGATGAGTCCGGCAGCTAATTTCCCAATGGTCGATTTTCCGCTCCCGACAGAGCCTTTCATTCCCAACCACATTCCTGGCGTGATCTGAAAAGATATCCGCTCAACCTGCAAAGGCGGGGTCGGATCATACCCAAATGAAACAGCGTTGAACTCAAGATGCATCGCTCCTTCAGAAAGAAGCTCAGCGTCTTCTGCACCGATTGTCATCTTATCAAAAGAGGCGTGCGTAATGTCTTCTAAATGCCCCAAATGACGACGCACATGAGCCATTTTTCCTGCCACTTCAATCACTCTCTCAACAGATGCTAAAAAAAACATCAATAATACGACCATCGCAGCAAGCATTCCTAAGGAGAGTTGTCCCGAAAGAAGATCGCGGCTGCTGGTTCCAATGATTAGCGCAATACAAAATGCCTGAAGAAATAAGGGGAAAACATGAAGAAAAGTCCCCGTTTTTTCAATTTGCTGCTCCGCATTCAAAAAACGGATGTACAGCGAACGCCATCTGCTGAAAAAGAAAGATTCTGCTCCCAGCGTTTTAATCGAATCGAACGCATGCAGATTGTCCAATGCTGCCGTTTCACTTAATTCCCAGTCTTTTTGAAATGCAGCATCGTGGCTCCGCCGCACCCGATAAACCGCGTAGGTCACACAAAGAGCGATAACAGAACCTATGAGAGCGATCGACGCAACCCAAGAATCATAACTAAATAAAAGAGCGGCATAAAAAAAAGAAAGGAGCAATTGAATCAAAAGAGGAAAAAATTCTCCGACGACAATCCGACTCATCTCATCGCATAAAACCACCCGGCCCACCATTTCTCTAGGATCTCTTTGCTGATAAAAAGAAAAGGGCAAACGCAACAAGCGAAACACAAGATCTGAGGAAAAACGAGAGGCAATGGTAGAGGCAGCTTTTTGGATGACAAAAAGATAAAAACGATGTGCTAGTGCTCCTACAACAAGAATGAAAAACAAACAAACGACCCATCCTGTTTGTCCCTCTATCACACCCGCTTCCAAATGAAAATGATCGATCCACACACGCAAGGTCATAGGAACTGCCAAAGAAGGGAGGAACAGCACTATTCCGCTGAGCAGCATAAAGAAAATCAACGCCGGGCTGTGACAGTAATGCCGATTGAGCCTCTGCCAAAATCCAACGGGCTCTTCCGAGGGAACAAAAGCCTCCTCCGGCTTAAACAAAAGAGCCACACCACTAAAATGCGCATTAAATGCCTCTTTTGAATACGCTATCGGTCCATAGGCAGGATCATTGATGTAGACATGTTTCCCATCGACCCCTTCAAAGACCACATAATGGTTCGACTCCCACAAAAGAATTGCAGGAGCTCTCAACACTTCAAGCCCCTGAAGATCGATCCCTCTTCCTTCCGCTTTTAGCCCATAATAACGCGCCGCCTTAACAAGATCTAAAGCGCTACTCCCATCGCGCGCAATACAACACCTGTAACGCAATTCCCCCAATGAGATGAATTTTTTATAATATCCTAACACAATTCCAAGAGAAGCCGCCCCGCATTCTGCCGCTTGCATCTGGATCATAAGCGGAGTGCGCAGCCTCCATCCCGACCTAAAGACACGCGTAAAGAGCTTCAAAATAAATTGTCTCATGGAAGCAAATAGGAAATGGGTTTTTTACGTTCAACAGTCACTTGAAATGTACATTCACTCCCCACAGGAATTTCAAACGGAGGCCCATCGTGAGAGGTCCAGCGATAACCACTTGCTGTCGCAGGGTCTGAAACAAGAGCAATCTTTAAATGTTCCTGTGAGATAGAGGCCACATGACCTATGAGCCGTCCATAAAGCTGAGGATCTGCAATCGGAAAGCTCACCTCGACGGGCATGCCCACGCGAATACGGGAAACGGAAGTATAAGAGACATTCCCCATCACCTCAGAGGAACGGACAAGAGAACCTTTTCCACTCACATTAATAGGAATCGAAGCAAAACTGGCATAGACAAGGAAACACAAAAATAAAAAGAATAAGCCGCCCATTGCCAGCCAATAAGGAGGCTTAATTAAGATTAAAGGCTCATTTGTATTTTGCGCAGTGAATTCATCCATTCCCTCGGTGTACTGCAATTGAGATTATTTGTCGATGAGGGCGCAAATGCCAGCGCCTTTTAAAAGCGCTGGAGAAGATTTTTTTTAGACAGGTCTAGTATTAGCCACAAATGAAAGTGCAATCCGAAATTGACTGATTTGCGCATCGAGTACACTTAGTGCCTTTTTGAGCTCTTCTGGTCTTCCCGCTTGAGCTTGATACCGTCTTTCAACTTGAGCTTTTTTATCTAACGCAGCATCTAGATTATCTTTGATGATGGAAATATACTGGTTAAGTTGATTTTGTAAAACATGGCATTTTTCCAAGCTCTCCATTTTCGCAATGACTAAATCCGTTATGGTTAAATCATGAACAGTATTTCCACGTTTAGCCGCTAATTTCTCAGCTAATGACTTCCGTCGCATTTGACATTCTGCAAGCAATCGATTCCCTTCAGCTAAAAAAGGCCTCGCGGATTCTCTTACAACACGTTGGATCCGATAATCCTTGTACTCGCGCCTGATTCTGCGATCCTCATCTGAAATTTGAAGCATCTGAGCAGCCGCATATTCCGTCCCTTGAATACTCTCAAGTTCTTTTACACATCCCTGATAGAAGCAATAAGTCTTCTTCGCTTGAGTCATTTTGCTTTTAAGCTGTGATGCGCTCATTGTGGGGATGGCAACTTCATCATAACTTGTTGGAGTGAGCGGTCTGCCATCATAATATCTAGCACTTAGAAATAAACTCATATAAACCTCATTATTTATAAAACTATTATATAAAATATCATGGATTTTGTCAATTTATTTATACAACACAAGCAATCGCAAGCAAATTCACAAATCACTTAAAGCCAATATTTTATGAACTTCACTGCATTTTTAAGTAAAAAAACTAATAAAAACAAATCTCGTTTCAATCTCTTAGCGGATCTGATGAAGGAGATGTTGCTTATCAACGACTCGGAGAATCACTTGTTCAGACAGATTAATGGGGAAATGGGCGCAACGAATAACTAGTACTACGCCCGCCTTCTTCGTTTTTCACCAAAATGCCTTGTTGGACCAAATCAAGAATGTCTCGATAAGCAGTGTCCTGAGAACACTTCGTCATTTTCGCCCATTTTGAAGAGGTTAGCTTACCAACAAAATCACCGAGCAAGCGATTAACCATTTTTTTCTGTCTTTCATTCAAAGATACCTTTGTTAAAATCTCCCATACTTGGGCTTTGTTCAAAATCGTATCCAGTGAAGACATAGCCTCTTCTATGGCCAGTCCTAGACACTCAAAAAACCACTCTATCCAAGGTGTAATGTCCAAGCCCCCTTTTTGCGTTTTCTCTAAGTACGCATAATAGTTTTTTCTCTCGAGCTGAATTTGCGCAGAAAGGCTATAAAAACGGCGAGAACTCTGTTCAGAGCGAGCCAAAAGCATGTCGACAATCGCACGCCCAATACGCCCATTTCCATCATCAAAAGGGTGAATCGTCACAAACCACAAATGAGCGATCGAAGCTTTTAGCACGGGATCCAGAACAGTTTCCTTATTGAACCACTCCAAAAAAAGCCGCATTTCATGATCTACACGCTCTGCTACAGGCGCCTCAAAATGCACCACTTCTTTGCCGATCCTGCCGGAAACAACCTGGACAATCCCCGTGCGCCATGCCCCCACTTTAATCTTGTTATTTCCACTCCGACCCGTCGGAAACAGCAATGCGTGCCAATGAAGCAGCCTTTCTTTAGAAAGCTCCTGATCGAACTTCTGTGTGGCATCGAGCATCATCTCAACCACGCCTTCGATATTTTTGTCTTTTTTATCGAGAGCCGCACTCTCGATCCCTAGATGGCGCGCCACGGAAGAGCGGACGCAAGACCGGTCTAATAACTCCCCTTCAATTTCACTCGATTTCACAACATCCTGCGTAAGAACCCGAAGAATAGTTTCATCACGCGCATGAAAGCCAATCGATTCCATCCCTCCAATCAAGCGCCCTTGCTGGTGCCTAAGCTCGATCAAAAGCTTGGATAGCTTCTGATGATCCCAGGAAAAACGAGGCCAATTGTCAAGTTCATGGATATACATAGGGCCACATCTCTTATTCTCTTTATTGGCATTATAGCATGTATTCTCCGCAAAATCAACCTATTCTCCGCATAAAATGCGGAGAATAGGTTGATTTTCTTCGCATCAGAAACATTTAATACATCTAAACAACTAACCATTAGTTATTTAGATGTATTTTTTAAAAACAGAAACCTTCAAAAAATGTGAAAATCCAGCTCCACTACCTGAAACTCCATAGCTGCCACTCGAGGACGAAAGGAATTTTTTTAGTATGAATTTTAGGTGTCCAAAACGCGCTAGCTTAATTAATCGGGTTTGGCTAAGATTAAATTTGAGATAGCTTCCTTTACTCTTCACCTCGTTGTTGCTGCGCAACTCAAATAAGGATCGGAATATGAAAGAGTTTGTAGAATACATCGTTAAGAACCTAGTCGACCACCCAGATAAAGTCGTTATCAAAGAGGTTGGCGGGACACACACACTGATTATCGAATTAGCTGTTGAGAAGTCTGATATCGGCAAGATCATTGGAAAAAAGGGAAAAACCATTAACGCGATCCGCACCTTGCTGATGTCTGTAGCAAGTCGCAACGGCATTCGAGTTAACCTCGAAATCATCGAGGAAGATGGCGGCAAGCATTCGCAGCCCCACTCAGAAGAATAAGCTGCGTTCTTCTTTTCGTCCCTTGAAAACAAGGCCGAAAAGAAGAACTCCTCTTTCACAAAAATAATTCTACTGCAGTCTTGCTCGTTTAGAACTTTTCTTTTTACACGCAACCACGGGCGTTTGTTCTGCACGAGGCTGCACCTGTTCATTTCTGTTCTGTTCGACAGCAGAAAGCATGGGACTTCCATCATAGCTACAGAAAATCGCTTTAGGATCGGGATTAGGATGCTCTGAATAGGCAATGACGGTTCCGCATTTTAAGCATTCAGTCTCCCGAAGAACTTCAAATGCATGCTCTGTCAGCAATTTCCTGCCAACGCGGTATTGCTCATCTGTGAGGTCGATCATTAAAAGCAGATCGGGCCTCAAGCTTGCACTTTGTCGAGCCTCTTGAGCATAGCTTTCCAGACTGCGGTATTGCGGGAGCACGTCAATTGTAGATTGAGAGAGATGACGCTGGCACACTCCTCTGAGAATTCGATCTAAAACAGGACCTGGATCGATGAGTACCACGATGATTTTTTTGTAACCGGCATCGACCAGCTTTGCAAGACAGACCAATTCCTGGTAGCCCTCACCAGGGCCGACACTCACCACAGTCAAAGACTCTTTGCTAGGAGCATGGAGATGTGATAACAGCGCGATCGATCGATCTTCGAGCCAACTGCGCAAAGGCCTTGGCATTTTGAGACACGGACAGAGCCTCAAGTAAATAAAATTAAAGTCCGCTGCTAATATCTGTCCCTTAGTCTGCGTCTCATCAAAGTACTTCTCTTCAGATCGGATTTCATCGTGAAAAACGAAAGGCTCCTTCGTTAGTCTATAGAAGATAGATCGACGGATTTCAGCGCCCTGAAGCTCTGTAGATTCAGAAGGGTGTAGACCCGTAGAAACGGAACTCGGTGCTTTGATGTCATCAAGACCTTTCATTTCCAGCTCGTCCTTGGAAGAACTGTAATGACTCGGACCCTGAGATCTTGTAACTGAGAAAGACGCCATATTAATTTAACTAATTATAACAGTGAAAAACAATTACACATTATATCAGCAAGGACAAATTACTACAACTCAGACATCAAACAATCAATAAAACATTTTCACAATCACTTCGTTCCAGAAACAAACGACTAATAGACAAGTAGATATATAGATAATCCGAAGAATCGGGGGCCAGCAAAGCGGCCCCCGAAAAGTAGTTTGGGTTGACTTACCCCGTTAATCGAGGCAGATAGGGAGAGATCATCGCTTTGCGTGAATTGATCGAGCCAGCCTTGTACTTCAAGACCGCAATCGACAATGCGCCTTTTTCCATAAACACCTGTTTAGGAATCGCGGTAAAGCTCTCGGCAAAGATTTTTTCATATTCTTTAGCTTTTGATCCATAAAGCTCGACTTTCATCGGGTTGTTGATCAGCGGCTTGGCCTCTTTAAAGGCATTGAGGAACGATTTGAGATGTTCGATGGATTGTTCTGTGAAAGGGATCCAGACCCAGAGCTCGTCTTGATGAGAGAACTCATCATCCCTGCCCTTAAACAGATCTTCCGCTCCCGCGACTGTACTGATCATGTGTAGATGCAGATCAATTTCTGGATGCGCTTTCCAGACAGAAAGACCATCGGCGATCCACTTCTCTTGGATCTTTTTCCCATATTTTACAAAGGCAGAATAATTGCTGCTGAACATCTTCGTTTGGCCCACACGAGCACACCCATTCTGCTCTTTCGTATCGACAAAGACAGCGGATGGAGACCCAAGAGCGCATTTTTTGAAGTTTTCTTGCACACCTTCTTCTTTGGTGAGATAGATTTTTCGATAGAGCGAATACATATCGGGATTTTGCAAGATGCGCTTTGCAGCTTTTGCGACAAATTTTTCATCGCGCGGCAGATCATCTAATGAGACCACTTCGACCTCTTGGCCCAGCATCAACGACTTCAACCGGTTAAGCAAGGAAGCAACACAAGTGACATCGCGTTGAGAGACTTTCGTGAGCAAGTCGGTATCGTCTAATATCCCAAAGAGGAACTGAAGATATTCAACATATTCTCTCATCGGATCGACATAAAATTCTTCTACGTGCTCTGCGACAAGATGCCGCTGAAGCAACCGCTGGAAAATCCGTTTTTGCGCAGCAGACTTGAGTTTGCCTTCCACCTTTTTCATTTGCGCTTCGATCTGCTTTAAGCTCATCCCGCCTAAACTATAGCGGTCATTGATGCCAAAAGCCAGTTCGGCGCACAGCACATTACTCGACTGAGAGTCTGAAATCATGCAAACAGGAGCTGAGAGCGTCTGCAGGGAGGTTTTATGGTGATCGATGACGCTAATCACCTCAAAATAGGAAGGAATCCTCGTTTCATCGCGATTACAAAAATCGCGCAGCGTGACCGTTCCTAAGATCGCTTTATGCAAATCACTCGAGTGGACAATCCCTAAAGGAATGAGTTTCCCCTCTTTATCAGAAGATGTCACCGTAAGGTAGGGGTAATTGCCCATTTTTCCCCGCATCTCTTCAATATCAGCACGGTAACTGACAGATTGAGACGTATGGCCAAACACCTGCGTCTTAATATTAAAGGCAACATCCAGACGATCGACAAAATTTCGAACGCTAAGAATCGCGCGATCGAGTCCCTTAATCACCTTCTCAAGAGTGCCGAAAATCTTAGAGCGATTATCGAGCAACAAACCCGATCTGTCAAAAATGGAAGATTTCTGAATCGATTCCACAAGCTCAACAAATTCCTGGAACTCGAACACCTCGAGCTCTTTCATCCCTTGAGAAAACTCCTCAATCGTGCAATCGATTCCGGATTCCATCTTCAAGACTTTTTGCAAGTAATCCTGCAGATGCAGCTTCTGTGTTTCAGTAAATTCCTTCGCAGGCTCACATTCTCTGATCTTGAGGCTAAACATCAATTGGATAAATGAGGGGAAATCCTTCGCAGATAGATTCGCTTTTCCAAACAAGGAAATCATCTTCACATGCAGATGGCTCGCAAACCAACGCAAACAGCTGTTGAGAAGAATGATCACATGACGGACCCCTTCTCCATCAAAGCTACGCCAATCGCCCAAATAAAAACCCTGATCATCGACCAATACCACTGCACTCTGTGCTGATCCATGATCAATGCTTAAAGCGGAGACATTCGTCTGCTTGTAGACGAGTCCCTTTTGAGTCATCATCTCGACACTAGAAAGAAATAAACTCGTGCGCGTCTTGATCAGGTGCTGAAAAATCGTCTCGCCAAAGATCTGTTGAAACAACATTCCGATCTCTACCTGCGACAAAGGAGGGCCGCCGGGAATATTCCAAAAGTGAAGATTGTCAGAAACACGTGCAGAAAAAGCATCGATCCATCCCCAAAAAGAGGCAATTGTCGTATCTAAGTCAGGAGAGCCGTGCGCGGTAACAAAATGGCTTCCCGGATAGGTTTTGCCCATTCCAATCGGAAACATGCACTGGTACTCATCGCGAGGCACCCACTTTCCAGTAATCTTAGCACGCACGCGCAAATTCTCTTCCGCGCTCAAGCCCGAGAGCTGATTCAACCAGAGTTCGAAATGGGAAAACGCATACGCCTCTAATACTTTTATCTCATCGACCCGCGCGATAAAATCCAGGACCGCGGCCAGAAGAAAACAAGGCTCTTTCTCTTTTTGAATCAGCTGCAGCAAAACCAAATTGACTTTTGCTCTACGTTGCTGATCGTTGAGTTTTTGAAAGGGAGGAGATTTAAATTCTTTGAGTTTTTCTGAGAGCTTATCAAACGTGGCGAGTTGAATTGTAAAATCGCCGAGAGAGGGTTCAGATGCGGATGACGCGCGAGCTCTGCCACCCTGCTTTTTTCCTTTTTTCATCGTGAACAACTTGGAAAATTAATGAACGGATTGAGCAGGACTCGAACCTGCGACCGCCCGCTTAGAAGGCGGGTGCTCTATCCAGCTGAGCTATCAATCCAAAGCACAGCACTATACCTAATTCGCTCCGTTTTCGCAACTGTTGTTTTTCAAATCCGCCTCGACCAGAAAAAATTACACCAATCTTTAGATGCAAAAACAAACGTACTTTTACAAAACTACACTAACAAGTTGAAAATTGACTTATAAGCAACGAAATCCTATAAACGCCTCCAAAAAAAACCTGGAGACTCCAATGGCATCAACGTCTTGCACATCAAGTTCAACAGCTGCTCCTACCACCGCTCTAGACCTCCAACGGATGCATTTACAATTCAAAAGTAAAGACGTGTCCGTTCAACAGTTTTACGACCGTTATTCAGATCCTTCGGAAGAGGCTATGAGCAATAGGGAAAAAGTCACTGTGACTGCCGTACTGAATATGTGGAAATCTCAGGTCGCAAGCAACAGCGTCTTAACTCAACTGCTCAAAATTCAGAAGCACATGCGTTGCGCACAAATAGCGCTTAGTAAACACAAACACTACAGCAACTTCTCCCCGACCTTTCAACAGTTTCTGCAGATTCTTCACTTTTCAGATGCTCGAACTAAAAAAATTCGCGAAAAACTGTCGCTGATCTGTTCGAATAAAGACAAAAAACAAATAAAAGCAGTCGATATTTTTAATGTAGAAAGCTTATGCCAAGCTTTTCAAACCGTTCAACTAAAAAAAATCTATGCATTGAATGACAAACTCGTGGTTCAAATTCCCACACCAGACCATCCAGAAAGCATGCGCAAAGTCAAACTAGGCAAGTTACCCGTAGACCAGCGGATACAACCTTTACGAGAAAAGCTCGCAAGCGCGCAACCAGAAAATTCGAGAGCTTCTCTAGAAAAGGACAAATGGGGGCCGGGAAGTCGATTATATCTTTTCCCCAACCTTCTATTGTTTAGCGATCTTCAGTCAATTTCTTTACCTGGACATCGACTGCGTATGCTTCCAGAAAACATGGACATGTTAACAAACCTAACAAGTCTAGATTTAAGAAAAAATCGATTCGCAGAGTTCCCCCCGCAACTTTTTTCTCTGACAACTCTAGAACAACTCAATTTGTCACATAATCGGATTCGAATCATCCCAAGAGAAATCTCTCGTCTTGCTCATCTAGTTGGCTTACGCCTTCAATACAACCCGATCACGTTTATTTCCGAAGAACTGTCTCAGATTAAAACATTAACGCCAATCGATGCCAATTTCTCACAGCTTCTCTTTCCTCCTATCTCATTGATTTCATCCTATTACTCAACCTCTGAAGACTCCTACCCTTACTGGGAATTAAAATTATTTGAATTGCCTCACTCCAGCGATGAGACGCTTCAATTTCAAGAATCAAACCGCTTATATTGTGATCCAACCGTAGAACCATGCACACCTCTCTCAATTTTTCTTAAAGCGATTATCACCGGCACTCCGGAACAAGTCGTCAACGCTTTTTCTGCACTAGACCCTTATTATAGTCATCAAATGCATACGCTATTTAGCTTAAGCAATCCCTTAGCGCCCCCAACGTCTTCCTCTCAGTCAAGTAGCAGTTCTTCAAGCAGCAGCTCCAGTCAAGACATCGGCATTTGGAATTTAGAGGTCGATCCTACAGGTCAGCTTCTACTCATTAAACCGAATGGGGAGTTCTTTAATAAAGATGTCAGGACGTTTTTAGCTAAAACGATCCGAAGGTTTGTCGCCTCTGAATACGGCTATCTTTCGCCGCCAATTCAGCTTAAACTATGGCAGCTTGCAAAGGAACATTCTATCGATCTGGGACGCGATAACTTACGCGTGAACATCTTCCAATTTTTGGATGCTTTTGTTGAGGTTTTACACTCCCCCACATCCTCAAAATCTTCTTCAACAGAAATGCCCGTCGAACGTACGGCTAGAACATCTTCTCCAAAAACAGATTTGGAGAAACTCATCGAATTCTCAAAACTAATGCGTTCTGACAGCATCTGGGCTCAAGAGGATCTAAATGAAGCATTTAACTCACTGTCTACTGCAGTGACGAGTAAACTCTTTCAACTGATCTGGATGAACGAAGGGTGCTCTGAGAAAACCGACAAGATCATAATAAACCTATGTCCAGCAACAACTGCATGGATCTCCCCTAACGGAGGTAACCTAGTTGAACAGCTAATATATGCGACTCAGCAACAGGTGATGGTTGATGATCTTCAACAAAAAAGCACACTCCTGACGAACTTCTATAATGGCATTACGGATTTAGATGTTCATGATGAAGAATCAAGAAGAAACATCCAAGCCTTGCCAGAAGACCTCAGAGACAACGTGCTTCAGCTGCTCGCGAGCCACCACATTGACATCAACTCAAAATTTTTAAACGCTTCACTCCAGCCTAAACACATCCGTCACGCTTTAACAAAGTTGATCCATAAAATCGAAAAACAAGAAGCTGTACTGATAAAGCCGCTAAAAAAACAGATCAATCATGAAAAACTCTTGATCTTGAAAGCTCTTCTTCTGGATCCGAAAGTGTCAGATCAACAACTTTCAACCGTCTTAAAACTTCTGAACTTTTCAAAAGGATGGCGCTGCAAATGCAAATTATTCGAGATTAGCTTGCGACTCCACTCTAGCTCTCTTAAGAAGGCGAATGGGCCTGATTATAAAAAACGCATAGAAGAGAACATTGATAACAACCCACGCCTTCTCACTAGAACCAAAGATGCCGATGGCGTTATGCTGATTGATCTTGCGATTCGTGATCTAGTACATAGTTAAGAAAGTTTTTGCTCTTTGGGCTGATGTGAAAGCTCCCGCGGCTAAACGATCGTAAAGGCCGCTGTGTGCAGACACACAGCTAAC
>JAGVMG010000068.1 GCA_020053915.1 Parachlamydiales bacterium
AATTTCATAAAGATCCGCTGCTATGGCAAGCTCTTCTTCGTCCGCTCTCACCTTAGCTTCCGCAAGCTCAATTTTCTGTTGGATGGCACGCAAAGTCATATAATTGACAGCAACTTCGCTGAGCATGGATATGAGCACGCTCTCAGCGTCTTCTTTGGTTGCTTCCCAGACGTACTGGGCTGCTTTCTTTGCGTGGCGAAATTTTCCAAAGAAATCGAGTTCCCAAATCGCATCAAACCCAATTTGAAAAATGTTGAGAAAACCCGGAAGAAAGCCGCCGCTAGCAGGAGCTCCAGGAATTGCGGATGGAGCATCAAGGCTGGGAATTAAGCTTTGGCTTATGCGCGTGCGCGTCGCTGCCGCATTGAGATCGATTTCAGGCCAGAGATGCGAACGTTCTATCCGGTATTGGGCGCGTGTCTGTTCGATCTTTTCAATGGCAATGCGCAGATCGTAGTTGGCATGCAACGCCTCCATGATAAGCTCATCTAACACAGGATCGTTAAATTGCTTCCACCACTGGAACAAATCTTCATTTGGCTCATTTTCAGCCTGAGCTTCTTCGAATGCAGTAGGCATCGCCATATCAGGCTTCTGATACTTCGGCCCAACCATGCATCCTGAAAAGAGAAAAAAAATAGGAATCAGATATTTCATTTTACCAATGCTTTCTCTCTATATAGAAGCAGAGAAATTGCTAAGCAATGGAATTTTTCTTATATCAATTTTGCCGCTTTGGTATAACGTCATGTGTGTTTCCAAAAACATCCCGCAAGGTACGATGGACGAATCCCCTATTATTTCTCCCGATTCTCTCAAAATGCTCTTTCCGATCTCTCCTGCAAAGGCGCAATTCATTGCAGAATGCCGGCACACGGTGAAAAGAATCGTCACAGGCAAAGACTTGCGCAAAGCGATCGTCGTGGGTCCTTGCTCTATTCATGACAAAGCATCCGCTTTGGAGTATGCGGCGCGTTTTAAGATGCTTGCGGAAAGTGTGAAGAAGACTTGTTTTCTCGTGATGCGCGTGTATCTAGAAAAACCGCGCACCACAACAGGGTGGAAAGGGATGATTTATGATCCTCATTTAGATGGAAGCCATGATATTCAAACGGGACTTCTCTGGGCGCGCGAAATCCTCGATCTTCTCGCAGCGATGGGAGTGCCCGCCGCAACAGAATTTGTCGATCCCTTAATCGCGCCCTATGTTGAAGATCTCATCACCTGGGGTTTTATCGGTGCGCGCACCTCAGCGTCGCAGCCCCATCGCCAATTCGCCTCAGGACTCACGATGCCCATCGGCTTTAAAAATGGAACCGATGGAAATATCGATGATGCGGTGCGCGGAGTGATCTCCGCCCGCACCCCGCATGCGTTTATGAAAATCAATGGCCATGGATCATTATGTGCAGTGCAAAGTGAAGGCAATCCCTTCACTCATGTGGTGCTCAGAGGCTCAGAACAGCTTCCCAATTACGACCATGAGGCGATCCGCGAAACGCTACTTCAACTCGAGCGTACGCATCTACAGCCGCGACTCATGATCGATTGCGCCCATGGCAATAGCCAAAAGCGCTGGGAAAACCAACGCGGTGTTTTCGAGTCTGTCTTAGAACAAATGAAATCGGGAAACCATCAGATTTTCGGTTGGATGCTAGAGAGTCATCTCGAACAAGGCAATCAGGTCCTGCGAGAAGACCCCTCCCTTTTACAGTATGCGGTTTCTATTACCGATCCCTGTATCGATTGGTCTCTCACGGAAGAATTGATCTATTCTGCGGACATTTCGTTTGCAGAAGCTTAATCTTCTTCCTTTTCGATTTTAATCAGATTCACCCAGAGCTGGTGCTTCCATTCTCGATACACCTTGCCATCTTCCGTGACGATTTCCGCTTTATAGGTCAAGATTCCCCCAGTGCGGTCGTATTCTTCGTTGAGAAGTTTGTAAGTAGCCCATCCCATCCGTTTGTCAATTGGATAGCTCTTTTTGTCTTCCGTATAATCCCAAAAGATTAGACTCAGCTCAATCCTCGGTTTTTTAGCGAGAAGCTCTTGAGGCACGCGCCAATCCATCGAGAGCATTTGCCCAATCGGAGGATTTTCCTGTCGCGGGTCGGGGGTGTTGACATGAGTGCTGGCAAGGTAACGGGCATCGACCCACTGCTGACAGACAGAAATGTAGTATTTTTGACAACCAGTCAAACAAAGGGCACCTGTCACAAGAAGGATCAAATTCTTAAAGAGCCGATTGCAAAACTTTAGCACCAAGAAAAATCGATGATTTTCAAGTGAGTTGCAAGGAGAGCTGTGCTGCCCGGTCCCTTCTGACGAAGGAAACCCCGCAGCGGGTTGATGAGGAAGAAGGGATGCAACCCACTTCAAAAGCGCGGTTTTTCTGGATACTGGAGTTTTGCAATTGGATCTAAAGTTCATCGTGCAATTTTGCCGCTTATCTGTTATGGTTGCAAGGAATAATTAAGCCTTTTTCCCTTCAAAATATGCAAGCAGAAACGCAAAAACAAGCTGTCTTTGGAATCGTCTTTAACGAGAAGCGTACAGAAGTGCTTCTCGTCAAGCGGCGAGACATTCCCGTTTGGGTCCTTCCCGGAGGTGGACGAGACCTCGGAGAAACGCCAGAGACTGGCGCCATAAGAGAGGTCTTGGAAGAGACAGGATACACGGTGAACATTGTCCGAAAAGTAGCGGAATATCTTCCCGTCAACAAAATGACCCAGCTCACCCACACTTTTGAATGCCGAATCATCTCAGGCGCACCGACCCTGGGCCCAGAGACAAAAGACGTGAAGTTTTTTCCGTTAAACGCGCTCCCGCTCCTCGCTCCCCCTTTCGAAGGGTGGATCGCGGACGCCGCAGCGCAGCATCCCGAGATGCTGCGCCAAAAGATTACAGGGGTCAATTACTGGGTGCTATTTAAACTCTTGATCCAACACCCCATCTTAGTCGGCAGGTATCTGCTCACCAAGCTGGGGATTCATCTGAATGGGTGATAGGGCCTGAGCTCACGTAAGCCAAGTACCACCAGGATAAATATTGCCAAAATCCCAGCCTCCCTTACTGTGCTGCCAAGAAATGTCATACCATAGAGAATCAATGCTCGCGTGCACCTTGTAAGGGTTAGAATATTCACCTTTAATGGCACGATCAAAAATTGCCATTGAACGCTTGAAGAATTCGGTTACGGACTGCTCAAACGTCCAGGAATCAATTTTTTTACTCTCCCATTTCGATCTGAGCTGTGTTTTTTTCTTTTCGTGAGTTTCTTGTAGCTTACTGAGTTTACTTTTACTCATCCCTTCTGTTTTTGCTCGTTTCAATTCTTTTTTCTGCCTTTGTTCTAGCAATTCAAGCTTAGACTGATATTTTTCTGAAACGGTCTTATACGTCTTGACAAAATCAGCATCCTTCTCATCCCTTGCGGCAAGCCATTTCTCATGGCTTTTAGCACACTTCTCACCGAATTTATTACGCATCTTAGCAAGGAACTCAGCTCTTCCCTCAAGCTCTCTCATCTGCTTAGCATATTGCAGCTTCCATTTCGCCCTAAGAACACGGACTCCTTGTATTTTCTCCTCAGACCATTCTCCGATCGTATCAGGCGTATAGGACGGAGGAAGAAGCTTTTCAAGCTCTTGCTTCTCTTGTCGATGAATCACTTTGCAATTTACCAATATTTTCGCAATCACTGTGTATTCTTCCGAAGTTGGATCAGAGATTTGAGCTTGCAATGCTTTGCCTTGAGATTTGAGAGACTGATAGCTCATTTCTGAGCGCTCGTAAATATCAAGAAGAGTGTCAAAGACTGGAAGTCGTGTCTGAGTAATGAGTGTTTTATATTCAGTGTGTGCGGCGCGAAACTGAGTTGCTTGAATTAAAGTTAACGGCATAATCCCCCTCGTTTTTTTGGAAAGGTAAGTTTAATCGCGTTCACGAATAATGACACATGTTTTTTTTAACATCTCAATCGAGCAGAGTTCATCGGAGCGTTTTATATACTTCACTCCGCTAGTACATAGTTAAGAA
>JAGVMG010000052.1 GCA_020053915.1 Parachlamydiales bacterium
AAATAACGAATTAACGTCAATAAAAATTAAACAATTAAAAACAACAAAGAAAACACTAAATTCAATAATTAAAAAACAAATTACATAAAATCGTCCTCCGCCAAAATCGAACTTGCAAATTAAACCCCTAGGCGGGAAAATTCGCCCTTTGATTTAAAGCACATACACTAGGACGACTCATGGCACAGATTAGCACAGGCGATGTTCGCGGCGGCGCAAAGGTTGAGATCGAAGGTGAGCCTTACACCGTCGTTTCCAATGAATTCGTGAAACCAGGCAAAGGACAGCCTTTCAACCGAATCAAAGTAAAGCACCTCAAAACAGGGCGCGTCGTTGAAAAAACCTTCAAATCGGGCGAAAAAATCGAAATTGCCGATGTCGAAGAGAACAAGATGCGCATGCTGTACAAAGAGAGTGACGGCGTTGTCTTTATGGACGACAACAGCTTCGAGCAGATCACGATTCCCCTGACCCTCATCGGTGACAAAGAGCAGTGGCTAATGGAAGAAGTGCCTTATGATGTCGTCTTCTACAAAGGACTTCCGATCGACATCAACCCGCCCACCTTCATGGAAATGAAGATCGTCGACACAACGCCTGGCGTCCGTGGCGATACGGCATCGGGTAGAGTCTTAAAGCCTGCAGTTACAGAAAGCGGCGCGAAGATCCAAGTGCCTATCTTCATTGAAGAGGGAGAAAAAATTAAGGTGGATACACGTACCGGTGAATACGTCTCTCGCGTCTAAAATCGATCTCCTGATCGATCGCGCTGCATTGTTTAAAGCAGCACGCACCTTTTTCGCCGATCGGGGTGTCCTGGAAGTCGACTGTCCAGCGCTTTCTCAAGCTGCCCCGATCGATCTACATATCGATATCATGGAAGTTGCTGTCACCCCCGATCAAACAGGCTATCTACACAGCTCTCCCGAATATAGGATGAAGCGCCTGCTCGCCCAAGAAATCGGCGATATCTATCAAATGAGCCACGTCTTTCGCAAAAGCGAGATCGGCCCGTTGCACAATCCCGAATTTACCATGGTCGAGTGGTACCGCCTCAACTTTTCTTTTGAAGAGATGATTCAAGAAACCCTCGCCTTTATCCGGCTATTTTTAGGAGATCTTCCGACAACGCAGCTGACCTACGCGAAAAGCTTCGAGCAGTATCTGCAGATCGATATCACCCAAGCCACTCCCGCTGACCTTCTGGCTCTTGCCCAAACCCACTCCCTCGATCTCCCCTCAAGCTCCACCACCTGGGACAAAGACACGCTACTCCAACTTCTCATGGGATTTCTCATCGAGCCCCACTTAGGGCAAAACGAACTCTTCGTCCTCGCCTACTTTCCCGCATCTCAAGCCGCTCTTTCCAAAACAATCTCTCAAGGCAACACCTCTGTCGCTTGCCGTTTCGAGATCTATTTCCGCGGCATCGAGCTTGCCAATGGCTATCACGAGCTCACAGATGCAAAAGAGCAGCGCCTTAGATTAGAGGCATCCAATGCCGCGCGCAAATCCGCTGGCAAGCCTGAACTTAAAATGGATGAGCACTTCATCACTGCATTAGAACAGGGCCTTCCCGACTGCTGTGGTGTTGCTGTGGGATTTGATCGTTTGATGTTATTAAGACATGGGAAAGCAAATCTTAAAGACGTTCTCCCCTTTACTTGGAATGAGGCTTAAGAACTACATCCAACCCTGAACGATCGGATAGCGCCGTCCGACGCGGAAGGCCTTTTTGCTGACGCGGATCCCAGGCGCCGACTGCCGCCGCTTGTATTCCGCGCGGTGGATCCGTTTGACAAGATCGATGACAAGCTCGATGGGAAGATCATATTCCGCTGCGATCTGTTCAGGAGACAGATACCTCTCGACATAAGCACCGAGCACCTGATCGACAATGGCATAGTCGGGCAATGAATCAGAATCTTTCTGGTTGGGCCGTAGTTCTGCAGATGGCTCTTTGGTCAGCGTCGACTCAGGGATCACCTCTTTATCGCGATTAATCCAACGACATAACGCATAGACCTGCTGCTTAGTGACATCGGAAATCACACTCAGGCCCCCGCACATGTCCCCATATAACGTGCAATATCCCATCGCCATTTCACTCTTGTTACCCGTGCTTAAGACAATATAGCCGAGCTTATTCGATACAGCCATCAGCAGCGTGCCGCGGATGCGGGATTGGAGATTTTCTTCCGCAATATCAGGGGCTCGCCCCTCAAACACAGGCTCTAACACATCTAAAAACGCAGCAAAGGGCTGTTCAATCGGGATGTTAAGCATCTCAATATTCAAATTGTGCACCAACTGTTCTGCATCCTTCAAACTAAGCTCGGAGCTATAACGGGAAGGTAGCGCAAGCGCAAGAACATTTTCCTTGCCCAATGCATCCACCGCAATGCACGCCACAAGCGCAGAATCGATCCCACCTGATAACCCCAAACACCCCTTTTTAAATCCCGATTTATGAAAGTAATCGCGCACACCTAAGACAAGAGCCTGATACAAATCTTGGATCGGATCGTAAAAAAACGGGCAGGAAATCGCTGTGCTCTCTAAATCAATGAGCATCTCATCCTCTGCAAATCCTTTGCCCACCTGCCGCAATTCCCCTTCTGCATCCACATAGACACTGTACCCATCAAATACGAGCTGATCATTCGCTCCCACCTGACAGCACAAAATCACTGGGCAATGCAGCGTCTGTGCGCATTTTTTACAGACATTGACCCGCACATCGGGCTTTTGAAACTGGTAAGGCGAAGCGGATAAATTCAACACGAGATCTGGGCTCAAAGCTTTTAAATCCAACACAGGATCGCAAGCGTAGCGGGTATCTGCAACATACCCTGCATGCTGCCAAATATCCTCGCAGATCAAGATTCCGATTTTCTTCCCCTTGTATTCCCAAATCAAACTCTCTTTCCCGGGCTCGAAATAGCGCCGCTCATCAAATACATCATAAGTTGGAAGTAGCCGCTTATCTTGAAAACCCACCAAACGTCCATCTTGGATGACCGCAGCGCTATTAAAAATCCCCTTTTCCCCATTCGAGACATTCGGACGCACAAGGCCCACAAGCACCATCAACCGTGCCGAAGCACGCACGATCATCTCTAAGTACCTTTGCTGCGCTTCGATGAAACTGTGATGTAAAAGCAAATCTTCTGGTGGATATCCACAAAGAGAGAGTTCGGAAAACAGAACAATATCAACTTCTTGCTCTCGGGCGCGGTCCAATGTCTGAAGAATTTTTTTGGTATTGCCCTCCAGATCGCCGATGATCGGATTGAGCTGAGCATTTAAGATCCGCATGAAACACCTTATGTTAAGTTTCCCTGTCCTGAATAAATCCTGGAAACCCGAGCCAATAGCAAAAAAGAGCTGCAGGAATCCGCATGGTTTTTTTCTCGAGACCATTTTCAGGCAAAGGACCGATGTCCTGAGGGGATTTTGTGATAATATATCCTTGTTGAATCGCTGCCTTTTGATTGCATAAGTCGATCAATCCAGAGACATCTCTTGCTTGAACCATCTGTGATTGGTACTTCACTTCAAAAGGAATAATGAGATTTCCCATTTCAACAATGAGATCCACCTCTTTTTCTTTCTGATTGCGCCAATAACTAAATCTAGCTTCGTTATACGCACAGTGTGAGAAGAGATGACCAATTACAGCTGTCTCCACGCATTGGCTTAACGCATGCGCATCTTCAAGAATCGTTTTCCCTTTCATAAGAACTGCAGGAGCGATCGCAGGATCGCCCAGATACAGTTTCGCTTTACCCCGAAGAACCTCTTTACCATACCCAAAGGGAGGAAGCCGATAAATCAAGTAGGTCGATTCAAAAAGGTCGATGAAGTTTTGCACTGTTTGCTTAGCAATCCCCAAATCTTTCGAAATCGTTTGGATGTCCTGCAATCCTCCATCATGCATGCAGAGAAAAATAAACATCTGCTCTAACTCAAGAATTCTGCGCACTCCAAAAAGGGCGGTCATATCTCGTTTTAAGACTTTTTCAATAATATCTTCTCGAAGCAGTCTCTGCGCCTGGGTAATGCTCTCCACAAGAGCTGTTTGAGGAAACCCCCCTCGAACGAGATATTCATGGAAATGCCCAATTAAAAAAGTGGCAGCCTCGCTCATCCGGTAATACTCATTCGGCGCACAGTCAAATAAATCTCGAATCGATGCCACCGAAGGAATGATTGGAAGGGGAATTTTCTTGATCTGAAGATATTCATAAAAAGAGAGTGTTAAAACCCGGAGTGTATGCCACCTCCCTACACCCGATTCCGTCGCCGTCTGAACGAGAGGCATCGCCGAGCCGGTAAATACAATTCTTCGCGTCTTAAAAAAATCGACTTGGTGTTTCACCCAGGTGCCGATATCTTTAACAAACTGCGCTTCATCGAGGAACAAATATTCAGGCCCTTCAACTTTCGGCTCTAATTCACGCCACGCTTCTAGCACAGCATCGAGACCTGCGAGTTTACAAATCGGATGGTCAAAAGTCGCATATAAAATATTGCCCCGAGGAACACCAGAATCGACAAGCCTCTCGATCGCCTGCAGTAAAAGAGTCGTTTTCCCCACCTGACGCGGCCCCGAAACAAGGACGGCTCTTTGCGCCGGAGGGTGTTCGACCCATTCCATCAGTCCATCGAACGCCCTTCTCCGCCACACCGGCAGATCTGGAATTTTTTCCCTTCTCCACCATGGATTGAACTGAGAGAGGATGGCAACAAGCTCTTCTTTAGGAATTTTCATAGCTACCTAGCTTAATCGCCTCGTTTAAGACAAGTATACTTTACCTAAACTCATCATATAAGATAAGTATGCTTATTTTCAATCAAAAACCCAACATAATGACAATGAATTACTTGAAAAGCACGCAACCTCTCCCGTTGCACGCAAAATCCTCCTCGTTTATCCTCATTGCACAAACTCAACAATTCAAGGAGACGCAACCATGGCAAAAGGGACACTCAGCATCCATACAGAAAACATTCTGCCCATCATCAAAAAATGGCTTTACTCCGATAAAGACATCTTTGTGAGAGAGCTTGTTTCCAACGCCTGTGACGCGATCCAAAAATGCAAAGTGCTCCGCGAGCATAACGAGTGCCAAGCGCTCGACACCGAGTTCCGCATCGACATCACCATCGACAAGGAAGCGCGCACTCTCACCTTTACCGACACAGGGATCGGCATGAGCGCTGACGAAGTGGAAAAATACATCGCACAGGTTGCCTTTTCAGGCGCCGAAGAGTTCCTCGGCAAATACACCACCCAAGATGAAAAAGACCAGATCATCGGCCACTTCGGCCTCGGCTTCTACTCCGCCTACATGGTCGCCGAAAAAGTCACCATCGACACTCTTTCCTACCGAGAAAATGCAGAACCTGTCCTTTGGTCCTGCGACGGTTCCTCCTCGTACGAGCTCGATCCAGGCAAAAAATCCACTCGCGGCACCGAGATCACCCTCTTTGTCGATAAAGACAACGATGAATTCCTCGAAGAATCCCGCATCCGCACGATCCTCCAACAATACTGCTCGTTCCTCCCGATCCCCATCACCCTCAACGGCACTCAAATCAACGACAAGCAACCCCTCTGGATCAAACCCGCCTCCGAATGCACCACCCAAGACTACCTCGACTTCTACCACACCCTCTATCCCCTCGAGCCCGATCCGATTTTCTGGGTCCATCTCAACGTCGACTATCCCTTCCATCTCAAAGGGATCCTCTATTTCCCTAAAATCACCTCCCGCTTTGAGTGGAATAAAGCCCAAGTAAAACTCTACTGTAACCGCGTCTTTGTTTCCGATAACTGCAAAGACCTCATTCCCGACTACCTCATGGTCCTGCGCGGCGCAATCGACAGCCCCGACATCCCACTCAACGTCTCCCGCAGCTATCTCCAAATGGACCGCACCGTGCGCCAGCTCTCCTCCCACCTCTCGAAGAAAGTCTCCGACCGTCTCAATGCCCTCCATACAACCGAAAAAGAAACCTTCCTCTCCGCTTGGCCAGACATCGAAATGATCATTAAACTCGGCATCCTGCAAGATGAGAAATTCTACGAGCGCTCCAAAGAGTTCCTCGTCTGGAAAACTTCCCAAGGAGAGTGGACAACAGCACAAGATTACCTAGAGCGTCACAAAGAGACATACAACGGAAAAATCTTCTATACCTCCGACGACAAAAACACTTCCCCCTTCCTCGATCTCTACAAAGAAAAAGGCATTGAAGTTCTCCAAGCCACCTCCCCCGTTGACACCCCCCTCATGAACTTTCTAGAAGACAAGCTCGAAGGAGCCAGATTTCAAAGAATTGACGGAGCTATCGACGAGACCATTCTTGACACCTCGCGCGAAAAAACCCTTCTCGATCCAGACGGCAAAACAGAGTCCTCCCGCATTGCCGACTTTATCCGCTCTACCCTCAACATCGAAAAAACAGAGATCGAAGCGAAAAGTCTTGCGACCGACAACGTCCCCGCCTTCCTTGTCGTCGACGAACAAATGCGCCGGATGCGCGAAACGTTTGCCCTCACCCAGCAAGCAAACGCATCTCTGTTCACCCCGAAACTCACCTTCGTCGTGAATACCAACAGCAAACTCATCCAATCGCTCTACGGCCTCAAAGACAAAGAGCCTGCCCTCGCAAAAGAGATCGTCCACCATCTCTACGAGCTCTCGCTCCTCTCCCAAAAAGAGCTCGCACCAAGCTCCCTTGCAGGCTTCATCTCCCGCTCGAGCAAAGTCCTCGAGAGCTTGGTCGAGCTCAATGCAAATGAAAAGACTGAACTCTAGCCATTCGCCCTAATGGAGCGCTCATCTCAGACCTCCCTGTTTTAGAAAACCCGGCTCCTCAACAGCCGGGTTTTTACTCGATGGAAGTAAAACCAGGCCCCTCAGCTATTTATGTAAAAAACGCCGCCAAACAATAAAAATTTTATTTAGATCTGCTGAAAACAATTTGACGCAAACTATATCGCATATTATAATTCACCAAACAATAACAAAATAAGGCCTAACATGTTTATTGATTTATCCAAAGCGCATGATTATAAAGACTAGAAAATGATGGCGCAGGAAAAAGTTCTTCACTCAGACGGGAAAACTTATCACAAAATTAGTTATGAAAACTCCGGTACACGTCGTATCTATGAATTTGCGATCCTATTTATCCTTACAGTAGGACTCGTTCTATTTTCTCCAAAATTTCAACGTGAATGGAATCATCGAGAAACTGACCAAGTCCACTGCCTCTCTTCGATTAGCTTAGAAGAGCATCTATTAAAGCGCGTTTTACAAGCTCCAAGCGTAAATCAATTGTATCAGAAAGCTCTACTCAAATGTAAAAACATCTATGTGAAAACATATTCTCATGGGGTTACTCCTCACAGTCTCCCTGAAGGAAGTCATGGCAGCGCGAATCTCACTACAGGTGAATTGACATTACTTCTTGGCCATGGAAATGAAGATTCTACTCTTAGCACACTTGTCTTTGAATTGACAAATTTTCTTCAAGCGGATCGTTTTCACGCTATAGATAGAAAGCCTTGCTTTGCAGATGCAAATGCTTACGCAAAAGCAAATGAACAGGTTGAATATGATGGAATGAGAATTCATTCTCAAGCGATTCAAGAAGCGATTATAACAAACAACTGGAACCGTTCCATGGACGAATATGGCCGCGACTTAGCAACTGACTGGAAAACTTTTGAAGATTTTTGGAAATACCAAGGCTCTCATCCACATGCAGATCATTACAGAGCCTTTTTCAACAAACACCAACATTACTTCAGATCTCATTTCAAACGCCGCAGTGCGGCCGCAGCTTAAAGCAAGAAGAATAGAGAACGCCATCAAATGATGGAAATCCCATAACTGATTCAAATATAGTGAGAAGTGTACTTATCGATTAATGCTCGGATCATTGTTTGATAGTTTGTATGGTATTTTTCAGCTTCACTCTTGAAAAAATCAACACTTGATTTTGTCAAAGCTATAGTTATCTTTGTTGTCTCTTCTTTTAAAACCAGATCTTTAGGCCTTGGCAAAAAATCATCTACTATTTTGATTTTCCCAATTCGTTCCTCGGTATATTTAACTTTGCGCTTTTTCATAAATTTTCCTCCCTTTTCTCCAATATCCTGCACCAAAAATACGGATTGTTTGATCTTTATAAACAAAGCGAACGGTCATAATTGCCCCATCAACTTCACCAAAACAATAATAACGCACTTCTGTCTTTGTTGAATGTTCAATATCTTGAGCAATAATACGGTGGGGATCCAAAAATGCTCGTTGAGCCTCAAAAAATGAAATGTCATGTTTTTCAACATTCAGGTCATTCTTTCTTGGATCCCATTCAAATTTCGCTTTCGCCATACCTTTATATTACTAAAAGGCCATATTATCGTACATACATTTATATAACCGCTTACAACCAACCGTGATCATGTAAAGCCCGCTCACCGCACCAGTAAGCGCCGCTCATTCACCGCTACTTGGGCCCTTCCAGGGAGCATCATCACTTCATCGATGATAGCGCCCTGGTTCGTTAACGCCTCCATCACCCCATGCGCC
>JAGVMG010000063.1 GCA_020053915.1 Parachlamydiales bacterium
CCGCTGTGTGCAGACACACAGCTAACTTTACGATCGTTTAGCCCCGGGGCTTTGACACAGCCGAAAGAGTAAAAACTTTCTTAACTATGTACTAGCGCTTTCTGGCCTGTTTAGTGGTCGGAAATAGACTTAAAGGTCATCAAGGCTCAGGGCAAATCCGCCTTAAGTTTTCTCTTAAGCCTTTTAAAGCTCTTGGATGGTGATCGCGTGCTGCGGTGAGCTTTTCTGCATGTTTCAAATGTTCCCACGCTAGATTATAGTCGAGGCGCTGCGCGCTTAAAATCGAGAGATAATACTCGACAGTGGAGTTGTGTGGATCGAGTTTGTGGTAGCGCTGGAGGATCTCTAGAGCCTCTGTCGCTCTTCCGAGCTGGAGCCATGTGGTCGCGAGCTGTAAGAGGCCGGCACGGAAGGTGGGGTAGCGTTTGATAATTTCTTCGAGCTCTTTTTGTTTGGCGATGATCGACGCGCGCGTTTCATCGACGGGCAGGAAGATCGCCTGGATGGCAGCGATGTCGGCTTTCCCTTGGAGAAGATCGTCGGGGAGGGTTTCAGGAGAGACATCTTCGTCGAAGGTAATCCCTTCCACTTGCTTGAGAAGCGTAGTCCCTTCCTTTTTTTTATCGATGAAGAGGTAATTGAGTCCCAAAAACATCTTTAAGTGCAGATCATCGGTTAGATAGGGAAGGGCTTTTTCATAGAGCTTTACCGTTGTCTCATAGTTCCCTTGCGACCAGGACACTGATGCTTGGTTGACAAAGGCCATTCCAATCACTTCGTGCATGTTGCGCAAGGAGAGTTTTCGGGTGTTGATTCCGAGATATACTTCGGTGGGAAGGTTGATGCCGCGAGCGGTGGTTTCGATATTGATCGTTTTATCTTGGTTTCGGTAGCGGACGTAAATGTGACCAGGAGGGGTGATGATTTCGAGGTTTAGGCCGAGACGCTGTCCTAAAGCGAGGTAAAGGATGGAAACTCCCAAGCATACCCCTTGTCTACTGTCGATAACTGAGGGAAGAAAAGTATAGAGATCGATCTCTTTCGCGTGGATGGAGTGGGGAGGAAAGCGAAATTGCATCTCTTGGAAGACGAAACGGTTGATCTGACGGACTTTTTCTTCGTCTGTGGCGTTCGGAGGGATGCGAACCTGGATTTGCAAGGCCATGAGATCGATGCTGGCTTCGTACTGAAGAATTTCTTCACGGGCGTTTTCCATACCCTCGAATTGATCGATGAGAAGACCTCTTGCGATATCGACATCTTCAGTGGGAAGAGCTAAGACCTCATTTTTTGTCCAGACAGAGGCGCCTTTGAGCTTGCGGTTGTGCAGGCGCGAGGCGATTGTTGCGATGAGTTGGAGTTGTTCCTCATTGAGTTTTACAGGGGCGTCAAAGGATTGCCTTGTGACAAGAGAGATGACCGCTTGCAGATCGAGTTTTGGAAGGGGCACGCGTGCCATGTCGGAGGAGAGGGTTCCTCCATTGAGGAGTTCCCATGCTTTTTTTAGTGCAGCCTGTCCTTCTTTTGTTTCCGGATATAGCTCGTAAAAGGCTAAATGCTCGGAAATAGAGAGAGGATCTAACGTGTTGTAAAGTGATTTTAAGGAAAGCTGGGTGCGCTTTGCGGGATCATAAGAGGTCGAGGAGCGGATTTTAGCTTTTTTCTTGGCGCATAGCTCTAGTGTCGGAAAGAGAGAAAGAAGAAGTGTAAGTGCAATCAAAAGTAAACGCATGGTTTTAGCGTAGCCTTTAGAGGATTTTTCGATCAAAGGGAAAGCGAGTCAGGAGAGAAGATGGCTTTTTCGATTATTTTGGCAAGCTCTTCATGTGTTGTGATTTCTTCGACGGTTGGGCGAAAGCGATAAGTCCAATTGGTGGCTAAGAGTTTACCGGGGGTGTTGATTCTTTCTTCTTCAGGATTGGGAGAAACGAGTTCGGAAAAAAGAGCGAGGTATTCCTGGAGGAGGTTGACATGGAAGAGGCTTGAAGTGTGGTGGCTGTCCCATAGGATCTCCTTACGTTGAGCTAAGGTAAGATTTGGCGTGTATTCCCAATGTTTAAATTCTCTGAAAGCTTGGACTTCGTCGGGGTAGGTGGTCCACCAGAGGTCAAGGGTTTCCGAATCGTGTGTGGACAAGCAGGTGAGACTGATGGGAGGGTAATATTGGAGGGGAAGGAACCTTCCATCTTCATTCCATATTCTCTCCCAGCGCATGACTTTTGTCCCGCAGATTCCCATCTCTTGGAGGATGGGGCGGACGATGGTGGGAACAATGCCGAGATCTTCGGCGATAGGCAGCATGGATGTTGCAGCGGTAAGGGCTTCTAAAATCTCCCTTCCTTGCGGCTCCCAAAGGGCTTCTTCTTTTGGAATAAAACAGCCGTCTTTGCCGGTGAGACCAGGAGGAACGGCCCAGATTCGGAAAAACCCAATCACATGGTCGAGCCGATAGAGGTCATAGAAGTTTGAAGCGTAGTCGAGTCTTTGTTTCCACCAGGCAAATTGGGTTTTTCGCATCACATCCCAACGGTAGAGGGGGAATCCCCAACATTGCCCTTCGATATTGTACATATCGGGAGGTGCTCCCGCTTCCCAGTTGATATCGAAGAGTTCCGGGTTTTCCCAAACGTCTGCACTTTCTTTGCTTAATAGGATCGGGATATCTCCCATGAGAAAGACGCTCCGTTCTTGAGCGTAGGCTTTGATTTTTTTTAACTGAGTATAGCATAGGTACTGCAGTGTGATGTAAAAAGCAATCATCGGCCAATATTCTCGGATGAGCGCGGAGTATTCATCGCTCGTGGGTGTTTTAAGTTCGGGAGGCCAAGTTGTCCAGGAGGTGCCTCCGAAGGCGTTTTTCAAAGATTCGTAGAGAGCGTAGGTTTCCACCCAGGGGTTTTCAGATATAAATTGCTGCATAGGTTTACTTTCGATGAGTTTTTTGCCCGCAGCATCGAAATAAGCGCGCAGCCATGTGGACTTGAATGTTTTGACGTTTGAAAAATCGATCCGCGGTGGAAGTGGAAGCGAGCGGTAGGTCTTTAGCTGTTCTTGAAGCTCGGGAAATTCACTTAAGTGGGGGAGCTCGTTTAGGGAGAGATTAAGGGGATTGAGTGCGAGGGAAGAGGAAGCGTTATAAGGACTGGGATCATTTTCAGAATTATTTAAGGGAAGCAACTGGATGAGATCGAGTTTGAGCTTCTGACACCAGTCGATGAGCGGGCACAAATCGTAAAATTCTCCGATGCCGCAGCTCTTTTCCGAGTGGAGGGAACAGAGAGGAAGAGCGATTCCATGATGGGGAAAGACACCGATTTTTTCCCAACAGTGGCCTGTTTCCGAATTTAAAAGGTGTTGAGAGAGTTCTTCCATTAGACCTCTTGCTAACTTAAGGTTCTGTCATTTTTCGGGTTCTTTTGAACCGTTTTTTGATCCACCCCGCGGGGGGTTATATCAACATACGTATATTACCCCCCGCGGGGTGGATCAAAAAGCGGTCAAAATAATCCCGAAAAACGACGAACCCTTAAGTTAGCAAGAGGTCTATTACTTCATGCCAAAAATATTACCCGGGCTTTTTTTCGATGAGGGGACGAGATGAGAAGTTTGTCCGGTTTGCACTGCTTTGCGCCAGTTTTCTGCTTGATCGATGAATCCATTTAACGCATTTAACAAAATAGCTCCGGTAAGATTGACAGAGGAAATATACTGAAATAAGGAGAGTTTGTTATTGCGATCGGAATAGCATAGGGTGCCCTCTTTGGGATATGGCCAGTTGGCTTTGAGTGCGTCTTTGAGTAGGTTTTCTCGGAATTTTCCAGGAGGAATATCGCATAAAAAAGAAGCTAAAAGAAGGCGATCCTCAGATTCTCTGTACTCGAGTTGCACGTTGAATTGTTCATTGATGTTGAGTTTGCATACGCCGTGCACATCGGGACGCAGATCTGTATCGAGAAGCTCGCCGAGTTGGGTTAAAAGGTCGGTAAATCGGTCCATAAGAATTAGAAATCATCCTTTTTTTTCTTTTTCTTTTCTTCTTCTTCCTCGTCTTCTTCTTCGATTTTTTCATCGAGCTCCTCGATGGCATCGATCAAACTCGAGAGAACGTCCTTGCGGTGTTGGTCTGACTTAAAGAGTTTCGGGGCGACGTGCCGCACGGCATCGCGCATCTGCGTGTAGACAAGGGTTAAGCCAAAGTACTCTTCGAGCATGCCGAGAAGAGAAGACATCTGCAGTACTTTGTCGGCAGAGGGGTAGCGCTCTTGGAGAAGCCGCATGAACAACTTGGCCAAATATTCAAAAGTGACTTTGGGTGGCATAGGGAGGCCAAACTGATCGAATCCTTTTTCGAGCATTTTCATGCGCGATTTGAAAAATCGGAAGACGCTCAAAATGGCCTGCATCGATCGCGCTTCGGTAAACAGGCGGTGGAGCTCGCCGCGATCGATCGAAGGGCCTTTGGATTTGAGGTCAGTGCCGAGCGAATGGAGGAGGAAGTCGATGACGGAGCGCATTTTTTCGTAATCGAACTTTGCGGTGAGCTCATCAAAGAGGGTGTGGGCGTCTCTTGGGTTTCCGGTGATCTCTCGGTAGAGATCGCGCAGGCCCGTTGGACTGCCTAAGCCTTGCGATGAAAATTCACGCGCTTTAGCGCCGATGTTGCGTCCTGCTCTGACCTCTCTTCCAAAGCGGAGGTTGAGATCTTCTTTGGCTTGACGCACTTGGGAAGTGAGCTCGCCATCGGAGGTCTCAAGCAGAAACTCTAGAGCTTCGTCGGCTAAAGAGAAATCGGGGTAGGACTCCAAGACTTTGCGAAGGATTTCTTCTTTCGTGTCGTTGGCATTGATCCGCGAGCGCAGAAGCAAAAGGCTTCTCGCTTGAAGTTCGGGGTTTTTGCGCGAATATTGATCGGAGATCTCTTGAAGTTTTTCGACTTGACGGACCTGATCTTTTTTTTCCGTTTTTTCCGTTTCTTCTTCTTTTGCGGTGCGCCTGGTTCTGAGCTCCAACGGTTGGAAATTGCGCGTCATGAGCGTCGGACTGAAAATGGCGTCGTTTGCCCAATCGGTGAACGATTCTGCACTTGCCACTTGGTTGATTGCCGTGCGCTGTGCAATTTGGCGTGCAGCCTGGTTAGCTTTTGAGGCCTCGCTTGGATTCACTCGGTTGACGGAGAGATCTTCAGCCATGGATTCCTATCGTTTAAGTGAGTTGAATCCTACCTAGCGGTTGGATTCGGATTTCCGGCACCACTTCTTGGAAGGAGACAACGGCCATGTCTGGGAATTCCCCTTCAATTAATTTGCGGACGAATCTGCGCACATCGATGGCAGTCAGTAGCACTGGGGGCTGGCCTCCCACAGGCGTCGGAACAATGGTGGAGCGCATCGAGTGGAGGATCATCTGCACAGAATCGGGATCAAGTGCGAGGTAGGAGCCTGCAGAGGTTTGTTTAATTGCGCCACGCACCATGTCTTCAATCTCAGGATCGAGCAAGTACACGGAGAGGATCGATTGCCCCTGAGAGTATTTGAAGCTGATGTAACGCTTTAAAGAAGAGCGGACATACTCGGTTAAAAGAACGGTGTCCTTTTCCATCTGCGCCCATTCGGAAAGAGCTTCTAAGATCGTTCTTAAATCTTTAATCGAAATCTGTTCTTGGACGAGCCGTTTAAAAATCTCGGTCAATTTCTGCAAGGGAACCAAACGAGTGACTTCCTTCACGAGATCGGGATAAGATTTTTCGACGAATTCTAAAATGCCGCGCACCTCTTGGATTCCGATAAAGTCACTGGCATGCTGACGGTAAAAATAGGAAAGGTGGAGAATGATCACATCGAGCGGCTTCCAGAACTTGATGCCGGCTTTCTGCAAAATCTCTTGGTATTTCATATCGACCCAGACAGAGGGCTGTCCGATCGAATTTTTCGTCGTTGTAAAAGGGATGTTGTAACGGCGCAGAGTTTCTGCGACCTCTGTTGTCAGAAGTGCATTTTCGAAAATTTTTCCTCGGACAATGGGAACTTCGTTTAAGAAGATCGAGTATTCATCCCCTTCTAAAGTGGGAGATTCAGTGCGGACGTGGACGCCAGGGAAACGCACGCCGAGATCTTGATACAGAGCATGGCGCATTTTCGGGACCATGTCCTCCACGAAGGTTTGTCCCTGTTTGTCTTTGCGGATCGCAGACGAGAGGTTTTTACCGACCTCGAGAATGACAGGTAGGGTCAGGGCATATTCATCGGCAGCCCCGCGGATGACCGTATGTCCTTCGACATCGGTTTCAGCGGTCGCTGAGGTAAGCCCTTGAGCGCCCTTCGCTTCGGCTTTTTTCGCGTTGTACCAGACGGTAAACCCGATTGCGAACATCAAAATCGCAATGGAGAAGAAGATGATCTTCGGAAAGCCTTGGATAAACGCCATGAGGCACATGACGCCGGAGGCCATCATGATCGCTTTCGGTTGGTTTAACAACTGACCGGAGATCTCTTTACCGAGGTGGGAGTCTTTTTTCTCAGAAGAAACGCGTGTGGTAACAATACCGGCAGTCAAAGAGATTAGGAGTGAGGGGATTTGAGAGATCAAGCCCGCACCGATCGAGAGCAAGGTGTAGAGCTGAGCTGATTGCAGAGCGGTCATATTGTGCATGGATACCCCAATGATGAGGCCCCCCACAATGTTGATGACGGCAATGACGATACCGGCGATGACGTCCCCTTTGACGAACTTCATCGCGCCGTCCATGGCTCCGTAAAGCTGGCTCTCTTTGGTCAATGCTAAACGCAGATCGCGCGCTTGGTTGGCGTCGATCACGCCGCTGCGCATGTCCGCATCGATACTCATCTGCTTACCTGGCATCGCATCCAATGTAAATCGGGCAGCAACCTCGGCGACACGCTCAGCACCCTTCGTAACGACGATGAACTGGACGATGGTGATGATCAAGAAGATAATCCCCCCGACGACGAAGTTGCCTCCGACGACGAAGTTTCCGAACGTATAGATGATGTGCCCGGCGTTGGCGTGCAACAGAATTTGCCGCGTCGCGGAAATCTCGATGCCTAAGCGGAACAGGGTCGTAATGAGGAGCAGAGAGGGGAACATCGAAAGCTGGACGGCTTTAGGGATATAGAGCGCCACCATCAACAGAGAAATCGAGATGGTCAGGTTTAACGCAATTAAGTTATCCAGGACCGTCGGAGAGACCGGGATAATGATCATCATGATCAAGAGAATAATAAAAAGCGCTAAAACGATGTCGCTGGACTGATTAATAATGTTAAGCGCTTTGTCGCCGCCTAACGTTCTCGCAAGTTTATCGATGAATTTCTTCATTTAAAGATGTCCGCTCCAGCAGTTTCATGTGATTCCAGACCTTCAAGCCACCGCAGAATTTCAGCGACAGCTTGATAGGTCTCTTCAGGTATATATTCGCTAATTTTCCCTTTTTCAAAAAGGGTATGTGCTAAAGGCACATTGCGCATGATCGGCACTCCGAATTCTTGCGCTGTTTTAATAATCAGGTCAGCAACCGTACCTTTCCCCATTGTAACGATCTTCGGTGCAGGCTGGGTCTCCTCGTTATATTCCACGGCCACGGCAATGTGGATCGGGTTGGTAATGACCGCTCTTGCCCGTTTCGTTGCAGCGGCACCCTCTTGGTAAGCGATCTCTTGAGCCGCTTGGCGCCGTTTGCCCTTAATGTGGGGATCTCCTTCCGTATCCTTATATTCCTGCTTCACCTCAAATTTTTCCATCTTCATTTCTTTGGCGAAGTTCTTTTTTTGGAAAACCAAGTCAAAAATCGCCACAGCTAGGAAGAAAATGCCCACTCGCAAACAGACTTTGACCAAGAAGTCGGAAAAGACCATTGCAGATCCGATCACGGGCAAAGAGGCAGTCGCCACTATTTCCGGAATACTCGAGTAAACCACTGAATAGATTAAAATCAAAGCCCCAGAAATCTTTAAAATCGATTTGATCAACTCAAATATGGTTTTAAATTTAAACATGTTCTTGATGTTTGTCACCGGATTGAGCTTTTTCAGATCCGGCTTCATTGCTTCTAGGGATAACATCGGCCCCACGATGAGGAAGCTGACAAGAACGCCGACGATCGAGGTTAGGACCATGATCGGCAAACTTGTGTTAAAAATAATCTGAATGGCTTCGCTTAAAATTCCCGGCGCTCTATTCTGCAAGTCGATGTTAGGATTGCTACTCATCCGAAACATCGAGACGATATAGCCCCCTAACATTTGGTAGAGGTAGCCCGCGCTTAGCAAGACCGTCGAGATCGAAACCACGAAGGTGAATGCTGAGGGAAAATCTTGGGATTTTGCGACTTGCCCCTTTTTTCGCGCATCGCGCAACTTTTTCGGGGTCGCCTTTTCTGTTTTTTCGGCCATGAGACATATTATGGTTAGTAACCACCCTGAATCTATAGAAGAGGAGGGTGTCAGTCAAGGAAAAAGAAAGTAAGAGGAGGGAGCTTAAGTCTCAAAGACACAAAGCTGCAATGAGTGATTTATAATTATATATTTAATTCTCTCTGCCGCCATTGCGTCATGGCGTCTTTGCGTTAATCCCCATTCTTGGTATGCTGGGGGGATGAAAACGGAAAGCTTGCCTACAGATTCGTTTCACCAGAAAACGCGCCGCGCGCTCCTCTGGATGAACCTTTCCAACGAGCCCTTTGTGGTGCTCTACGCCCTCTTGCCCTTTATTTTTCGAAAGGATTTGGGCGCCTCCTTATTGCAGATTTCTATTTTAACTGCATTGCGTCCCGTTCTGCCTTTATTTTCCTTTTATTGGAGCGCTAATTTAACAAATCGAAAACATCTGTTGCGCTCAAATCTTATCGGCGCTTGGGTGCTTGGACGAATTCCTTTTCTGTTTGTTCCTTGGTTTGACAACGCATGGTATATTATCTTTTGCTGCGCGGTGTATGAATTTTTTAATAAATCGGGGATCCCAGCACTTATGGAGATATTAAAAATTAATATCCCCAAAGACGCTCGAGAAAAAACGTATACCTTCTATTTCGTTTTAAGTTTTATCGAAAGTATCTTGCTGGGACTGATGATGGGAGGCCTGCTCGATCACCATCCGGGCATTTGGCGTATCCTTTGTTGCCTGACTGTTCTCATGGGCTTGAGCAGTATTTTTGTTCAAATGCGCGTGCCGATTCCGTTAGATAACATGCCAGAGATCGCTTTACCCTCTTTAAAAACCCGTCTTGTCCAGCCCTGGGTAGAGGCTTTTGCTCTGTTAAAAAGACGCCCTGACTTTGCGAAATTTCAGTGGGGTTTTATGACGGGGGGATTCGGGTTGATGCTGATTGCACCGAGTCTTTCCATTTACTATGTCGATTTCTTGAATCTGGAACACACTCAAATCGTCACAGGGCGCTCGATTTTGATGGGTGTCGGGATTGTGCTCTCTTCTTATTTTTGGAGAAAAGCGCTCTCGGGACTGGCAATTCCTAGACTTACCTCGAAAATCTTAATCGGATTTGCCCTCTTTCCTCTCGTTTTACTCCTCTCCACGTTCAACATGCAGTGGTTCTACCTCTCTTTCATCATCTACGGTATTGCGCAAGCGGGAAGTCATTTACTATGGAATCTCTCCGGAACGCTCTTTGCAGGTCAAGAAGACAGCTCTCCCTATTCACGCGTTAATATCTTGATGGTGGGGCTGCGCGGAATTGTTGCCCCTGCGCTCGGAGGAATCTTTTGCAAATTGTTTGGCCCGATCCCGATGCTGATCTCTGGAGGGGTGATTTGTCTGTTAGGTGCGTGGTATGCCAAGAGTGTAAGCTTCAATCGAAAGGCCGCCGTGGTAGAAGGGGAAAGAGGATAGGATTGTCAGGCCCGTCGCACTCACAAGCTCCTCATCAGGAGCCAGGACCCAGGCTCTTACTTTGGTCGGGCTTGAGCGCTTAACGAATTCACCCAATTGCCGATAGATTTCCTTAGATGTTTCTAACCGCTTACCGAAAGGAGGGTTGGTCACGACAAGCGTGGGAGGTGTTCTTGGTCGATAGCGTGCAATCGACGCTTGAACGACCTCGATCTCTTTTGCAAATCCCACATTCTGAAGATGTGTTTGGCAGATTTGAATCGCTTCTCGATCTTGATCCGCTCCAAAAATCTTGCCAGGCTGCAAAGGGATCCTCTCCGCATTGAGTTCTTCTTTGATCTCTTCCCATAAAAGCGGCTCATGTTCCGACATTAAGAGAAAACCCCAAGATTTGCGGAAGTAGCCTGCTGGCGTTTTTGTTGCAAGAAGGGCAGCTTCGATCAAAAAGGTTCCCGATCCGCAAAAAGGATCGCATAAGATCGTATCTGATTTATATCTGGCTTCCATGAGGAGTGCCGCAGCCAAGTTCTCTTGGATGCTAGCTACGGAACTTAATGTGCGCCATCCCCGTTTGTACAAGGGGGCTCCAGAGGTGTCTAGGCTGATAATCCCGCGATTGTTGTGAATGAAAAGATTGAGCTGGACATCGGGATTTTTCACATCGACAGAAGGGCGTGCGCCTTTCTCTTCTCGGATCCGATCGCAAACACCATCTTTCATCACTTGAGCCCCATAGAGGCTGTTGCGGATGTTAGGGTGGCTTACATTGGAATCGATTGCAAATGTTTTCGTCTCATCGAGGTAATTGAGCCAAGGGATTTCTTTTGAAGCGCGGTAGAGAGAGTCTTTGTCTTTACAGTTAAAATGTTTCAGCGGCCAAAGCACGCGCGTCGCCAAACGAGAGCCATAATTAATCCGATAGACGTTTTCAATCGTCTGAGGAGCAAAAACTCCGCGGAAGCTAGAGCGCACGGCTTTGACTTTAAGATTTTGAAGTTCTTTAACTAAAAGTTCTTCGCATTGCTCAGGGCAGGTGATGAAAAGTTCTGTCATGTTAGTTATGAAAAAAGAGCACAACATCGCCGTCTTTAACGATGTAGTCTTTCCCCTCCGAACGCGCTTTACCGGCATCGCGTGCGCCGACTCGTCCATCATATTTGACCATGTCGTCAAACGCGATCACTTCAGCGCGGATAAATCCTTTCTGTAAATCGGTGTGGATTTTCCCCGCAGCCTCAGGAGCTTTGGTGCCACGAGTGATTGTCCAAGCACGCGTTTCAATTTCACCTGTGGTGATGTAGGTGAGTAGTCCAAGCGCATCAAATGCTCCTTTAATCAGACGATTAAGGCCAGAATCATCTACTCCTAACGATTTTAAAAACTCAGCGGCACCCTCTTCATCGAGCTGCGCGATCTCTTCTTCGAGCTTCGCACAAATCGGGATCACGGTGTTGCCTTCTTTTGTCGCGTAGTCTCTCACGCGCTGCACGTATTCATTTTCCATAGAAGGCAGATCGCTTTCAGAGACGTTGGTTGCGTAGATGACTTTTTTATCGGTTAAGAACGGATAGTCCGCTAGGCACAGGCGCTCTTCATCAGTAAGATCTAGTGTGCGCAGAGCTTTGTTTTGATTTAAGTGGACAAGCGCTTTTTTGAGAGCATCGATGACAGGAAGGAGCTCTTTTCTGCCTTTCGCCTGTTTTTCTAAACGGCTGACAATATTGTCTGCCATTTGAAGATCGGAGAGGATGAGTTCGAGGTTAATGACCTCGATATCGGCGATCGGATCAACTTTACCTGCGACGTGGATCACATCGTCATTTTCGAAGCAGCGAACCACGTGGACAATCGCATCGGTTTCGCGGATGTTCGCTAAGAACTGGTTACCGAGGCCCTCTCCTTGAGAGGCTCCTTTTACAAGGCCTGCGATATCGACAAACGTGACCGTAGCTGGGATGATCTTAGTGCTATTAGACATGTCAGAGAGCACTTTAAGGCGTGGATCGGGGACATCGACAATGCCCACATTCGGGTCGATGGTGCAAAACGGATAGTTGGCAGCAGCAGCAGCTTTGCGCGTTAATGCGTTAAATAGAGTTGACTTACCGACGTTGGGCAGACCAACGATACCACAGGAAAAACCAGCCATAGAGCTCCCTTACAATAATTAAGGGACTTAAGATAGAGGATCTAAGGGTGTTTTGCAAGGAGATTTATCTGGTTTAAAGTATCTCGAAAATGAAGAGATTACCCCTTCCGCGTGAGGGTGGGAAGGGGGTGTAAATTTTTTATTCTAATTCGGTTTGGAGTAAGTGGCGATAGAGGATCCCGGAGAGCGTGAATTCACGTAAGCGATTATTTGATAACAGAGTATCTAATGATTCTCGAGCGCCCTCTGGCAATCTGGACACTTCGAAAGCACCCCAGAAACCAATAGTTTCGTCACAAACAAAACCTGTTAAATTTGTTAAGGAAATGTTTGTTTGAATGGATTCAATGAATTTTATTATCCCCTCTTGATTTAAAGGAATTGAAATATTCAAATCTTTTAATGTTGAGTTTAGGCTAAGCGCGTGTTCTAAAGGCTCAAGGTGTAATGGCTCTCTAGGAGCGTCATAAGTCAGGCGCAGAGATAATTTTTCAATAGATTGGTTTTGTTCGAGCATATGAGATAATTCATGAATTATTGTTTGGCTTTGAATAAATCGCGGCAATATGAGGTGAGAGAGTGTGATATTGTGATGAAGGGATCTCGCTATTGCACAATAGCCTTCTTCTTCAAATGAAACAGCATCTAAATCTAGATGGCAAAGCGCGCTATGACTTCTTAAGGCCCTTGCAAGCTCGACAGCTCCCTCATCACCCATCGGAGTTTCAGATTCTGTGATTCTCAATGCACAAAGAGTTGTGGGATTTGCTATGAGGGCATCTGCAATAGTGAACCAGTGATGCTGCGCACTAAAGTGGCTCAAAGCTAAATCCGTTAAACTTGTATTTGTTTTGATCACTTCAGAGATAGCAGTAGCTCTTTGTTCTAAGTCCTCGGGATCTTTACATTCGGTAAAAGTAAGCTCTAAGCTACTTAAAGTGGAATTTTCTTTTAATCCGTCCTTAAGAACAATCATTGCTTCTGTTTCGATATAAGGCAGTTCCAAGGATGTTAAAGAGCTGGTCGTAGACAACAGAAGAGAAAGCGCTGCTGCAGTGTTTTTTTTGAGGCGGGTTTCGTACCACCCTTTTAGATTTAGAGTTGAAAGAGAAGGTGCGAGAAGAATGCCGCAGAATAAAGGGACAATTTGTTCTCGGGTGAGTTGAGAGTCCAATAGAGTTAAGGTCTTGAAATTGGGGTGAGCCATCATCACTGAAGAAATTGCTTGGCACGAATTCTTGTGTAATGCGGGCCTTGTTAATTTTAAAGTGGTGAGCTCCGATCCGCTGGCAGCAAGTATTTCGAAAATTTCAACAAACGTTTTTTCACTCATTCGGACATTTTCAAGAGACAGTTTTCGTAAAGATGTCATTTTGGAAAGAGAGCTCTTTATTCGTGTTACGCTTGTATCCTCAATTGTCCATGAAGATCCCAGTCTCAAATAAGTAAGAGCTGGGCAAGCTTGTAATAGATCAGCAAATGTGGGTGGAAGCGTAGAAGGATGATCCGTAGAGAGGGATAGACTGTCAAGTGCAGGAGGAACATGTCTCATTAACGTTTTAAAGATTTTGTCAATGCCCGTTGCGCCATTGCGCAGTTCTACATGCACAGCGAGTGAGGAAGGGTGAAGCTTTAAGAAAAAGATGAGATAGTCTTTTGTTAAAAACTTAATTATTTTTTTTGAGAAAGGGTCTTTTTTATTTAAAAAAAGAGTTGTATAAATGGAGGTGTCTTCAGTTTTTTTATTATAGGTAATGACGGTGCTAGCTCTTCCAAAAAAACGCACTTGTTCCAGTGTGCAGCTTGTTTCTCGTGGTGCGATTTTTTCCCACTCCATTGCGGCGGGAAACGGCGATATCAATGAAGTTATACTTGAATGTGGTGCAGAAGAACTAGAAGCCATAAATTCTCAATATTTTATAATTAATTGGTATTTAGATTATAAATTTTAGTTTTGTGTGTTATAAATGTCAACATTAAATAATTTATTGTTAGCGAAGAATAGACATGTCCTCTGCACCAGGCAAAATTTTCAAATATTTCTTAACGTGCTAAACTCCATATGTTTATAACTTTAAAGAGTTTGTAAAATTCATCGATTTTATAAAATTATTATTATGCTGTTTTGGTGAGGCGGGATATCAAAAGTTGAATTTTTTAATGGATTAGGAGACGGTCTTACCGAATATGTTTTCCCAGATCCAGGTAATCAAGTCCTGCATGAATTTTACCCTAGAAATATTCATGATAACATACTCCTTGTGGTTAGGAATTGTGTTGTGTCCTCTGCCGTTTTGGCGAGGGAGGCTCTTGTTTTTTTAAAGCTGATAGAAATGTATAGCAATCCAGCGGGGTCCAACGCTTTGAAGGATCAAACTGCTGCAGTTTATAAATCGCATAATCGACAGGATCTCCGTCGGGAGCAGCTTTGGATATCCATTCTGACTGAAGTGATGGAGCCGAATTAAAAATTCTTAAAGCGTAGGGTTCAAAAGCTGTATAGTCAGCAGAAGATTTGATGTTCATTGCTTTAGTGATATAGGGACCAAAGAGCGGGTGGTCCCACCATTGTGTGAAAGCAAGTCTTAAGGCAATTCCCAGCTGCCAGCCATCGTACCGTTTAGTTATAACAGCTAATGGTGTTTTAGTTGCTAAAGCGATTACCATTTCTGGGGGTAAATAATGAGGTGTTCCTGGACTGTCATCAACTGGGGATCCAATTTTAATCGCGGAATCTAAATCGCTTAATCTTAAGATTAAGCCTCCGGTTTCATCGAGTCCGTAAAGGATGTTTTCTAGTTTGAAATCGCGATGAATATAATTCAGTGCGTGCAGTCGACAGATGATGTAAGAGAGTTGCAGCGCGATGGAAAAGCTAGTGTTGGGCCAATCAAGTAGGGCGTCAGGTCTTAGTGCAATGAGATCAAACAGATCCCCGTTCCATTTTTTGGCTAAATAAACTTCCCTATGGGTGCCATCTTTTTTTGATCCCCAAGGTTTAATCAAATAGCTTCCCTCAATGGGTTCGCATCCCGCATCTTTAAGGAGTAAATTAAGCATATATTCTTGGTATATGGCGTGGGGACGTGAAGGCGTTGTTTTGGACGATAGATAGGCAACTACTTTCCCTGTTTTTCTATGAGCGGCGGTGTAAACTTTTTTTTTAGCTCCTTGTCCTAATTTTTGATGTCCTGCTTGATGGCGATTATAGACGTTGAAGACTGCGGAGCTTGTTGTGATGAGAGTTGTCGTACTCGTAGGATCATTGGGAATGCGTCTGAAGATAATTGGGGATTTTAATACAAATGTCCCCCGTTTTTTTTCCGGTGAATGAAGTTCCAATTCTGCGGGGTTTGAAGATGAGGAAGCCGAGCTTAAACTAGAAGGAGTAATGCATGTTGTTGGATTGATCGACATTATTTATTACCGTTTTTTTATATTATCTTAATTATATAATCAAACTGTAATAAAAGTGAACTTGAAATAATATTTTTAATGCTTAGAATTAGCTGATGAACACGATTTCAACTAACGGTTTTAAAGGGTTAAATGGGAGCTTTTCCCATTGAGGAAGGTCTACCCGTACTGCAGCGCGCTTATGGTCGATATGACACCTTCCAAGATGTTGGACATCGGAAAGCTGCAGCTCGATGGGATAAATTCCGTCTGGGGGGAGACAGAGGCCGGAGACGTGCATCTGATAATGGGCGTTTTCTTGGACAAGGGGGGCATAGATCGAATAGGGTCTTCCGAGGAGAGCCTCAACAGCGGCAAATTCTCCTTTCACTAGATGCTTGCGGATCCTTCCAGAGGAAACAGGCAAGTTATCGATCATGACCTTCGGGAGATAATCGACGGAGAAGTTGAGGGTTTGGGCAAGCGCGCGGACCTGGGGCTCATCGCCTTGCCGGTCCTTGCCAAAACTCGCACCAATACCTAAAAGCAGGTGGGTCAGAGAGAGCTGCTCTTTGAGCTTGGTCAGGAAGGCTGAGAAAGATTGGGCCGCAAATTCTGGAGTGAAGGGGATCACGATGCATGTGTCCACGCCCGCTTTCTCTAAAAGCTTCAGCTTGTGTTCTGTCGTGGTGAGAAGCGGGGAAGGGGCTCTATGGGCAAAGAGATCGGCGGGGTGGTTCGAAAAGGTGAGGACGGTAAGATTACCTTGTGGAGTAATCTGAGTCCGCAGGGCTTTAAAGAGAGCTTGATGTCCGAGATGCACGCCATCGAATGTCCCGATAGTAAGTCCGGAAGGGGAATGGGAGTGGGGAAGCGCATTTAAGTCGGTATAAATCTGCATGGGAAGTTCTCAGTTGTGAATACTACTGATATTTCCCTAAACGGGTATTGATGCCAACAAATAATCTTGCCAGAGATAATAAGGATCAAGGATTTGAGAGCCATCGCAACACGTCTCTAGAGAAATGGTACCAGATCTTGTGCGGGCAAGAGCGCATAGATGGGCGCCGCAGCCAAGTTGTTCTCCGATCTCATGTGCAAGGGTGCGGATGTAGGTGCCTTTAGTGCAGTGGACGTGGATCTCGAGATAGGGATAGGTGTAGCTGAGGATTTCTGTACGGATGGTTACGGGAACAGCTTCCCGTTCAATGGTGATCCCTTTGCGGGCAAGTTCGTAGAGCTTTTTCCCAGCGACTTTTTTCGCAGAGAACATGGGCGGGGTTTGGAGAATCGTCCCTTGAAATCCTAAAAGTGCTTCTTCGATCTGTGCGAGAGTAGGAATCGTTGAAGACGTGGCGGTGACTTGACCATCGCAATCGAAGGTGTCCGTTGTGATGCCGAGGTGAAGCTTCGCGCGGTATTCCTTATCTTGATGGAGAAACTGATCGGAAAGTTTAGTGAACTCTTTCCCGATAAGCATGACCATCACGCCTGTGGCAAAGGGGTCGAGGGTGCCCGCATGTCCTATTTTTTGGATGCCGGTGGCTTTGCGCAAGATAGCAACCATCGCAAAGGACGTTTTTCCGGCTGGCTTATTCAGTGGAAGAATGCCGGTGATTTGATCACTCGCTCGCAGCATCGGCGTCGGTTCCAAAGGATGGGGGGACTTGGCGTGATTTCTGCTCGTTGTGGATCTCCGTGAGCAGGCTGTCGATCTTGAATTGCTGATCGACAGAGCAATCGAGTTTAAAAGTGAGCTCAGGGAAATAACGCATCACCACTTTTCTTGAGGATTGGATGGCGATAAAGCCCGCAGCGGACTGCAAGGCTTTAATCGTTTCTTCTTTTTCTTGAGGTGTGCCGATGACGCTAATAGAGACTTTTGCGTGGTGCAAATCCTTTGTGATCTCGACTTGGGTCACCGTGATCAGTTGGTTGACATGCGGGTTGCGCACATCGCGCCGAATCACTTCGGAGATGACCTCTTTTAATAGGGAATTGAGTCGAACAATACGATTTTTTACCATTATAGCTCTTGTTGTAAGTAGGTGATCTCATAGGCTTGAAGGATGTCGCCGACTTTTTCGTCGTTGTAATTCTGCAAGAGGATCCCGCATTCATATCCTTTAGACACTTCGCGCACATCTTCTTTGACCCGTTTTAGGGAGGCAATTGCCCCTTTCCAAACGACTTCATTATTTCTCAAGATGCGCATATGATGAGAGCGTTTGATCGTTCCATCGAGGACGATACATCCCGCAATCGCTCCGAGGTGAGAAGATTTAAAGACGGCTTTCACTTCAGCAGATCCCGTATCGACCTCATGGGCAATCTTATCAAGGAGAGTGAGCATGATCGCTTTGATATCATCGACGGCATGGTAAATGATGTCGTGTAAGCGGACTGTCACTTTCAGTTGTTTAATCAGCGATTCTGCGTGTCTTTCAATTTGAGTATGGAAGCCCAAAATGGTCGCCTTTGATGCGGCAGCCAATTGAACATCAGACTCAGAAATTTCTCCTACGCCAGACGAAATGATGTTCAGCTCGATTTTTTTCGAATCAATTTTGCCAAGCGATGTTTTTAACGCTTCGACAGAGCCTTGTACGTCGCCTCGGACGATCAGGTTGAGCACTTTCTTCGGCTGCGCTTGATAGCTTTCCAACCCGCCCCGTTTCATTTGAAGTTGGGCATGGCGTTTACCTTCTTGTCGTTTTTGTGCCACTTCACGGGCTTCGACTTCATCGGCTACGACGATAAACTCAGATCCTGCATCCGGAAGACCAGAAAGTCCTGTCACTTTGACTGGAGTCGATGGACCTGCAAAGGTCATGTCTCTTCCATGCTCATCTTGCATCGTTTTAATACGTGCATAGTTTTGAGCGAAGACGACCGCATCGCCTAAACGCAGAGTTCCGTTTTGAACGAGAACGGTTGCTACAGAGCCCATTCCCTTATGCATTTCCGATTCGATGACAGTGCCGCGTGCACGGGTGTTAGGATTGGCTCTGAGCTCGAGGATTTCTGCTTGAAGCGCAAGCATTTCAAGGAGCTCTTTAATTCCATCGCCTGAGACTGCAGAGCAATTCACAGTGATTGTCGTTCCACCCCAAGACTCGGGAAGCAGGTTTTGGTCAGCGAGTTGTCGGTAGACGTTGTCTGCATTGAAGTTGGGTTTGTCTGATTTGTTAAGTGCAACAATGATCGGACAGTTAGCTGCTTGCGCTTGAGCGATTGCTTCGAGAGACTGCGTGCGCAGTCCTTCGTCGCCGGCTACCACGAGGACAACGATGTCAGTGACATCGGCGCCGCGGGTACGCATCGCAGAAAACGCTTCGTGGCCAGGGGTATCGAGGATTGTCAAATCACCGACAGCAGTATGGCACTTAAAGGCTCCGATGTGCTGTGTAATCGCTCCGGCCTCACCGGCTGCGATATCTGATTTGCGGATCGCATCGATTAAGCTGGTTTTACCGTGGTCAACGTGACCCATGAACGCTGCGACGGGAGGGCGTAAAATCAGTTCATTAGGATCGGCTTCTTGGATCTCTTGCTTAATGGTCTTATCTGTAATACGCAGCCGTGTTTCTTCCGATGTATCGATTTTGATTTCGCAGTCAAAATCGTGGCCGAGAAGCTGAATGGTTGTTTCATCATCGAGAAAATCGTTCAGTGTCAAGATAACGCCTTTCATGAAGAGTTTTGAAACGAGCTGAGACGCTTTCAGTTTCATCTCTGATGCGAGATCTTTAATCGTGATCGGAATGCGGACCTTGACTTCTTTAGGTCGAATGATTTCTTCCTGTGCCATCGGACGAGGCTTGTGAGAAGGACGTCGCTTACGCCAGCTTTGTTCGTCCTGAGCATCGCGTAATCCTTGCCTATCGCGGACGTCAAAGGAGCGTTCAGGTCCTACTCCCTTACGTGTAGATTTGAAATCGCGGAATTCTTTAAATCCAGCTTTTTCATCAGGTCCCTTGACGACTTTTTTATGAGGCTCTTCGCGTGCGCCTTCTTTAAGGGGAGCGTCTTTAGGGGGAACCGGTCTTCCTCCTTGTTGATAGGGAGGTCTAGCGCCGTCGCGTGGTGGGTAAGGGGGTCTGCTTCCGTCGCGTGGAGGGTAGGGAGGCCGGCTGCCTGGTTGATAAGGAGGTCTGTTCCCATCGCGTGGCGGGTAAGGGGGTCTGCTTCCGTCGCGCGGAGGATAAGGAGGACGGCTTCCTTGTTGATAAGGAGGCCGGCTGCCTGGTTGATAAGGAGGTCTGTTCCCATCGCGTGGGGGATAAGAAGGTCTGTTTCCATCGCGTGGAGGATAAGAAGGTCTGTCTCCATCACGAGGTGGATATGATGGTCGGTCTCCATCGCGAGGTTGATAGGGGGGTCTTCCTCCATCACGAGGAGGATAGTTTCCTCCTTCACGCGGCGGATAAGAAGGCCGATCTCCACTTGGAGCTCCATCTCGTCTTTGATACGGATAAGAAGATCCTGTAGGTCGAGGTCTATGATAGCCTGGATGTGGAGTCTCCGCAGGGGGGGGAGTTGCTGGCTTTGCTGGAGCTGGAGCTTGCGGCTCAGAAGCTTTTTCGACGGGTTTGGAGCTCGTTTCTTCTGCACGCGGTTTTTCAACAGGCGCAGATGGGGTTTCTTGCGCGCTTGGACGTTCTGGCGCAACAGGCGCCGCTGGAGGAGGAGGCGCGTCTGCTTCTTTTTTCTCAGCAGATGGGGGTGCTGCAGCTTCGTCTGCTTTTTTCTTCTTCGATACAGAGGGCTTTTTAATTTGACCGAGCTTCAGAGCTTCCGCAAGCTGAGCATTCTTAATATTAATCTTTAAATTCTTGGCCAACGTTTAGACCCTCTTTTTGCGTATTTGTTCCAGAATCTTATTTGCAATCTTGTCCGCCATTTCCACACTGATCTCAGGGATAGCGGCGAGTTCTTCGCGCGTCGCAGTCAAAATTTTACGCAAAGTGTCGAATCCAGCTCCACTCAAGCTTTCGATGATCATGCTGCTGATCCCTTCAATTGCAAGCGGCTCATCTAATGATGGATCATCTGAGGCAGCGAGCTGAGTGAGCTCAACACTCATGACAGCTTGGTATTGGCTCATTTTTTGGACATGGAGCTCAACCCCAGCTAAATCTCCATTGAGCCTTGCATTCATACCTCGTTTTCCGAGGGCTGCAGGGTAGTCTTCATCTGAGACAACAATAGAAATATCATTGCCATCTTCGCTGACACTGATCTTCTTGATTTCGACAGGAGATAATGCGCTTTGTAAGAGTTGAATTGGGTCTTCCGAGAAGGAGATAATGTCGATTTTTTCGTTGTTGAGTTCTCGAATGATATTTTTAACGCGATTTCCGCGGATCCCTACACAAGCGCCGACAGGGTCGATTTTTGGATCTTGAGAGCGGACAGCGAGTTTTGTCCGGTAGCCTGCATCTCGAACGATCCGTTCAATGATAATCGTGCTATCGTTAATTTCAGGAACCTCTTGTGAAAAGAGCTGAGCCACGAACTCAGGATGGCTTCGAGAGAGAATTACCTCTGCTCCGCCGCCTTCCGTGTCGCGCACTTCAAGAAGGAGCGCTTGAACGCGGTCGCCTACGTTATATTTTTCTGTTTTTGGGTAGAATCGATCGGGAAGAACGGCTTCTACTTTTCCAAGATCAATGATGAGGGTTGCTCCACGGACAACGCGTTTGACAGAACCAGAGATGATTTCGTTGATTCGATGGCGGTATTCTTCGTAAATGACGTCGCGCTCTGCGCTCTTAAGTTTTTGAGCGATAATTTGGCGAGCAGTTTGCGCGGCAATGCGTCCGAAGTCTTGCGGAGTGACTGAGATATCGACCCATTGTCCGATTTCACAATAAGGGTTGAGGACGCGCGCGTCTTCAATGGAGATTTCTTCATCGGGGATAGTGACTTTATCGACGACTTCTTTTTGGGCGATGACATCGATATTGCCCGTTTTAGAATTGATCTGTACGGAGACATTGAGCAATCCTCTCACGCTTTTGCGGGCAGCCACACGCAGCGATTCTTCAATCGCAGCAATGATGATATCGCGTTTAATCCCTTTTTCTCTTTCTAAGTATTCAAAGATAGCGACTAGATCTTTATTCATCTCGAAAAAAGCCCCTTAACCCTATTTTGAGAGTGCTCTTGATTTAGAACAAACTCTAATTTTTGAGACCATGATACATGCACTTAAGTCCAGAGAATTTAAGTAACGGTCTCGATGAGTTACTAAAATTCATTCTAGACGACAAAACGCAGGCTCAACATGGCCTGCGTTCAATCTGAACTGGAATTATACCGCAAATCCTAAGATTTGCGGTATAAAGTCCTGAATTATCCGTTGTCCTCGGAAGATTGGTCGTCTTCTTTTTCATGAGAAGAGCCCTCTTCCTTGTCGGAGTCATCAGCATTAGACTTTTCAGCCTTTTTCTTTTTGCTTGCAGCGCGTGGCTTAGCAGCACCAACGACGATGTCATCGTGATTGACATTATTTTTATCAATCAGGAAGTCTTTAATGGACAAAGCAATTTTCTTGTGCTCAGGATCTAGCTTAATGACTTTTGCAGTCACTTCTTCTCCCTTATTGATCACGTCTTCGACTTTTCCAAAAGGCTGATCAGAGAGTTCTGTTACGTGGACAAGGGCTTCAATGCCATTGTCGAGTTCTACAAAAGCTCCGAACGCGGTGATTTTAGTGACAATCCCTTTTACGAGGGTTCCTACGGGCATTGTTTTTTCAATGCTTTCCCAAGGATTATTGCTCAACTGCTTCACGCCGAGAGTGATTTTTTTACTTTCTTTATCTACAGAGAGAACGACAGCCTCTACTTTGTCTCCCTTCTTCAATACTTCAGAAGGATGGGAAACCTTTTTGATCCAGCTTAAGTCAGAAATGTGGATCAGTCCATCAATTCCAGGCTCGAGTTCGACAAAAGCACCGTAATTCGTTAAATTGCGAATCTCTGCTGTGACGCTGCTGCCAATAGGATATTTTCCTTCGACATCATCCCATGGATTTTTTTCCGTTTGCTTGATACCTAAAGAGATTTTGCCTTCTTCTTTTTGAACAGAAAGGACAATCGCTTCTACTTCATCGCCTTTTTGGACGATTTCGCTCGGATCAGTAACGTTTTTTACCCATGACATTTCAGAGACGTGGATAAGTCCTTCAATGCCGGGCTCAATCTCGATAAAGGCGCCATAGGGCACGAGGTTGACGATTTTACCGTGGACTTTAGTGCCAGGTGGGTAGCGATTTTCGATCTCTTCCCATGGATTTGATTCTTTTTGTTTCATTCCTAAAGCAACGCGTCCTTTGTCTTTGTCGACGTGGAGGATCATCACTTCAAGTTCTTGTCCTAATGCCACCATTTCTGAAGGATGCTTAATGCGCTTCCATGTCATGTCGGTGATGTGCAAGAGTCCGTCGATACCGTCGAGGTCGAGGAAGACGCCGAAGTCAGTGATGTTTTTCACGACGCCTTTTCTCACTTCGCCTTCGTGGATGTTCTCGAGCATTTCTGCTTTGCGAGAAATGCGTTCTTCTTCTAGAAGTTCGCGACGAGAGACGACGATATTTTTACGTTCAGTATTGATCTTGAGGATTTTAAAGTCGTATGTCTGACCGAGGAACTCATCGAGATTTTTAATCCGCTTGTTATCGATCTGAGAGCCGGGGAGGAAGGCTTCCATACCGATATCGACCATCAGGCCGCCTTTGACTTTGCGAATGACTTTTCCTTTAACGATTGAACCTTCGTTACAATGGTTAACGATATATTCCCACTGGCGTTGGCGACGTGCTTTATCGCGGGAGAGAACGATTTGTCCATCTTCCCCTTCAGCTTGATCAAGGTAGACTTCCACTTCTGTATCCAAAAACAGCTCGTTTGGATCGGGGAATTCATTAATGGGGACGAGTCCTTCCGATTTTAAACCGACGTCGACGACGACGAAGTCTTTAGTGATTTCGACAACTCTGCCTTTTAAAATTTGGCCCGTGCTCATAGCGGAAACGGAGCCTATACCTGCGGCTTCTTCTTTGCGGTTCAATAGGCTTTGGAATTGTTTTGCGTCTTCTTCATGAAAATCGACATCGTCAATGACTTTGCTGTCGTTCCAATCGTGTTGAGTTGTTTTGGACATTTTAAGGGTTGCTCCTCTAGTTTATAGGTCAAGGAAAGAGCGTATCAAAAGATTCGTAATAAAATCAATGGAAAAAAAGAGGCGGTCGATAGAGTGTCATTTGGGGTTGATCCACGCAGTATTAAACTTTTGCTTGAATGAGATTTCTGATTTGATGTTGCGTTAGGTGCTCGAATGAATTAAAATGAGCTTATCAATAACAAATATTTTATTTATTCCATGGATACAATTGTCATGAAATTCGGGGGAGCCTCAGTTGCTTATCCTGAACAATTTTCGCAGATTGCCGATATTATTGTTAGTAAACACTCTACAGCTAAGGTTGTTGTGGTGGTGAGCGCAATGGGAGATACCACAAATCAATTGTTATTACTGGCGCGTCAGGTGCACCCTTCCCCTCCTCCGAGGGAACTCGATATGTTAGTGTCGACCGGGGAAAGGGTCAGCATCGCTCTCCTTGCCATGGCTCTACAGTTAAAGGGGAAAGAGGCGATAAGCTTTACTGGGAGCCAATCTGGGATTATCACGACGCCCTGCCATTCTGCAGCGCGTATCATTGATGTCCGTCCGCATCGATTACAGCGCCAATTGGATGAGGGTAAAGTGGTGATTGTCGCGGGTTTCCAAGGGGTAAGCAAGGCAGGTGAAATTACGACGCTTGGAAGGGGAGGATCTGATACGACGGCTGTCGCATTGGGGGTTGCTCTTGGAGCTACCTGCGTTGAATTTTATAAGGATGTTCCAGGGATTTGTTCGCATGACCCCAAAATTGAACCTGCAGCAGTCGTGTTGCCAGTGCTGACCTATGATGAAGCATTGGAAATTGTCTTAAAAGGGGCAAAAGTATTGCATCCTAGATGTATTCAATTAGCTGCGCAAAATGGTTTAAATCTCCACGTGCGTTCTTTTTTTGATGTGGATTTAAAAGAGTCGTTAGGGACAAGAATTGGAGTAGATATGTCAGATCGAGGACAGGCCTGCTATTATGAAACTGAAGATGCAAAGTCAAGTTTCCTCCCGGCAATTTCCGGCGATCGAAACTGTATTCAATGAAACATTAGATAGTTCCCGAAGTCTTCTCTATCAGACTTCCATACGTGCGGCGTTAAGTCGTTTATTTTCTCCAGATTTTTTTGACTCATACGACAATGCGCTAGAAGATTTTCTCAAAGAGCTTCCTGTGCTGCAATGGGTAGAACATCACGAGTCTTCAGGTCATTTATCGATCTCTTTGGTGTGTCGGCACCGCGTCAATGCGGTGAAGTTTTTCTATGAAATGATCACTCGATGGCTTTTGCCGGGAAGACGGCTATTGATGCCGACTTTTTTTGCTGCCGATTTCAAACTCCCTGAGTGGAGTAACGAATTATTTACCTTTTGCGAAATCGCGATTTCTTTAGAACATCTAAGCCAGTGGGATATGGTGCGCCAGACGCTCCCTGTTTTGGAGTCTGAAATTCGATTGGGACTTGTTTCCGTTTATCATGCGCATCGGATGCTTGAGATAAAAGGGTTGTCTGGGGATGAAAAAACAACGTTGATCCAAGAAAGGCTTTTATCTTTTCTTAAAAGGAGGCCTGAAGATTTCGATGATGAAATTTTTAGACTGATGCAGCACTTTTTGGTGATGTGTGGAGCGGAATTTAAGTCAGCGCGTGAGTACCGGCAGATGAGTCGGATTGTCTACGTGTTTTACCTGTTTCAGAGGAAGATTGCGTTACAAATTGATGAGGATCCCCAAGAGCGGCATGTGTATTTGAAGTTTTCTAAGGTTACGCTTCAGCTTCCATTTGGAAGTAAGAGGTCGCTGGGCGTCATCATGGGAATTAATTTTTTAAATGAAAATGAGGTTTTTGAAAAAAGGCATTTGATGGAAGGACTTAAACTTTACCTCCCCGAGGTATGCGAGGTAGAAGGTTCTTACTTAACCCATCCAGTGAATGAGTCTGGAATTCAATTGCTCTACCTCGAGGTTGAGAAAGGTGGCGGTGGTGAATTCAGTATGGATGAAATTCGGCGTTTAAAAGAACAGCTTCCCCAAGATCTGAAAGCGGGAGTAGAGAAGTTGACGCGCCCCCTATTTATGCCCCGCAATGAAGAAGAAGTCATGCGCAATATCATCACCTTGTCTCAGCAGCTCAAGTTTCCGAAGGATTTGCCTCAGGTGATTATTTCGTTTGAAGGACAAGCGGATGAAGAGCTTTCTTTTACGATTATTTTATTGCGTTTATTAAATCCAGCCGAACAGCTGATATCGATTGAGGAGATGTTTCAGAAAAATGAGACAATTTTAAGATTTTGCGTTGACCGGATTAAAAGTGTGGGAATGTTAAGGAAAAAATATTCGAAGGAAGCAACGGTTTTCCGCGTCAAGCTGTCTACGATGAGTTTTTTACGGGGGGATCATTCTGTTGACCTTTTAAAGGCTAGGCTCTTTGTGAGAACAGAGCTTCAGCGGATTGTGGGAGAGGTTCGAGATTTCAATGGGGGGATGATTGCTAAGCAAGAAGAGCAGCTCATTGCCTTAAAGAGCTTATGCAGCGGGCTTGGGAAGAAGGAAGAAGCTCTCTTGGAAAATTATTTTCACTCTATTTATCCCATTGAGATGCGCAGTTTTGTTTCTCCTGATCGGCTTAAAACATTGTTTTATATGCTTTTAGACGCTGTGGACAACAAAAGGGAAGCTATTTGCATTTTGAAGGAAGATGTAAAGGCGGTGTATCTGTTGAATTTCGATGGCTTGCCTGAATTTAAAGAAAAAATTGCCGAAGGAGCAGCCTCCCTTCGGATTCCTGCCTCGCAGCTTGTTCGTATGTCGCTGCAAGTGTTCGACTTTGTATATGAAGGAGTGATCTTTCAGAGCGAGGATCTCGCCGCGAGATCTGAATGGATTAAATGGGTTAGTACATAGTTTACAACGATGTTGTCTCCTCATCCGCTATGGTATTTGTTGCATAAATTTCCAAAGAAAGGTCAAAATTGAATATTTGGGAGACAAAGTATGAAGAAACAAAAGCAACACTGGCCCATTCAGGTAGCTCCCTCTATCCTCTCCGGGGACTTTGGAAAGCTCGCCCAAGAAGCCAAGCGGATTGAAGAGGCAGGGGCGGACGCAGTTCACATCGACGTAATGGATGGACATTTTGTTCCCAATCTCACGCTAGGTTCACGAGCAACCGCAGCGATCAATCGGGGGACAAACCTATTTCTAGATGTTCATTTAATGGTTTATAGCCCTTATGATTATATCGAGTCGTTTGTTAAGGCAGGAGCCGATCGAATTACCATTCATTTAGAGGCGACAGAAGATGTTGAGGAAACCTTGAAGTTTATCCGACGCTGCAACATTCAAGCGGGGTTAGCCTTTTGTCCTGAAACATCCGCTTCTCTCATCCCTAAATATCTAGATAAATGCGATCTTATTTTGCTAATGACTGTGAATCCAGGGTTTGGTGGTCAGGCGTTTATGCCGGAAGTATTAGAAAAAATCCAATTTGCTCGCAGCATCTGCGATCAATTGGGCATTCGAAAAGGGGGCGTTGTTGGTTCTGCGGATGAGTTACCGCCTTTTGATATCCAGGTTGATGGGGGAATCAATGCCGAGACAGGTAAAAAATGCTTGGATGCAGGAGCCAATGTGTTTGTATCGGGAACCTATCTTTTTGAGGCGCCGAACATGAAAGAAGCGATTGCAACATTTAAAGGAATGCGCACATGAAGAAGATCGTAGTCATCGGTGGAGGAACAGGAAATTTTTCCGTGTTGCGCGGTCTTAAAAATTATCCCGTGGATATCAGTGCGATTGTTTCGATGGCAGATGATGGCGGGAGCACAGGTATTTTGCGCGATGAATTAGGAGTCCTTCCTCCCGGAGATGTGCGGCAGTGTCTAGTGGCACTATCAAACTCTTCCAACATGATGCGTTCTTTAATGAACTACCGTTTTGAAAATGGGGGTCTTGAAGGGCACAGTTTTGGAAACCTTCTTCTGTCTGCTCTAGAGAAAGTGACCGGAAGTTTTGAAAAAGCGGTTGAGGAGATGGGAAAGATTTTGTTCATCAAAGGCAAAGTCATGCCTGTTACTACCCACCAGGTTCGCCTTAAAATGATCCTGAACAATCGCAAGCTTTTAGAAGGGGAGAAAGAGATTTACCTTTCTCAAGAGATTGATCAGGGGTATAAAACGATTTATCTAGAGCCCTTTCCCAAAGCGAATCCACATGCGATTCATGAAATTATGAACGCGGATTTGATCGTCGTCGGCCCCGGCGGATTGCATACCTCGTTGATCCCGAATTTTTTGGTAGAAGGGGTTAGCGATGCGATGCGCCGCTCTTCTGCAATGAAAACATTTGTCGTCAATTTAATGAATCGCAAAGGGCAGACCACCGGATTCAAGGTCAGCAATTATTTGGAAGAGATCAAGCGTTATGTCGGGGAAGATATTTTTGACTATATCCTCGTTAATAACCAGCAGCCTCCTCAAGAGCTCATTGACGTTTATTCTGAAGAGGGTGATCTCGTGGAAAACGATCTTAATGATGAGCGTGTGATCTGTACTTCACTCTTAGGTGAGCCTCGGGAGCAGTTAAAAAAAGACATGCTTAAACGCAATCTAATCCGGCACGATTCAAGAAAATTAGCACAAGAGTTAATGAAAATTGTTAATCATCTTTGACTTAGACGATACGTTAATCGACACCTCCGGCTGCATCACTCCAGTAAAACTTGAAGATGCTTTGCATCGCATGGTTGAAAATGGGTTGAAACTACCCGATTTTGAACAGGGCCTAGAGCTCTTAAAAAGATTGGATGGCACTTCGGAAAGCTCGAGCCGTTCCCTTGCAGAATTTTTAGAAATTTTGAATGCGGACGCTTTTCTTTTAGAAGTGGGGGTTAGGGAAGTTTATGAGAATATTCCAGCAGATCTTCCCGTATTTCCCCTCGAAGGGGCCTGCGAGGTGTTAAATGACCTTAGCTCTGACCATCAGCTTGCCCTTGTGACCATAGGAAAACCAGCTCAGCAGATGCAGAAGCTGAAAAAAGCTGGTATTGATTCTGGATTATTTAGTAAGATTGCAGTTTCAGAAGAACGCAATAAGAAAATTCATTACAAAAAAATTATTGAGGATTTGGGATACGCTTCTTCGGAAGTTGTCGTTTGTGGTGATCGGATTCCGGTCGATCTCGCTCCTGCTAGAGAGCTGGGATGTAAAACGATTCAGATGCGTTGGGGACGTGGCCTAAATTCTACAGGCTTTAAGAGCGATGTCGATTACTCGATCTCGCATTTGAAAGAGCTCAAGGATATCATTTCTAGCTTAATGACATTTTCTATTTTTTAAAGGGATAGTGACACAATGACGACGAGCAATCAACTCACACCTGGGATGACTCTTTCTCTAGATGGAAAGATTTACAGGGTAGAATCATGCGTTAAGGTGACGGTCGCGAAAGGCGTGCCTTTCATGAAGACAAAGCTCAAAGATCTCATGAGCGATGAGGTGGTTGAAAAGAATTTTAAATTGAATCAGCCGGTTCAAGATGTCTCGTTAACTGAGCGTAAACTGGAGTTTTTGTACTTAGAGGGAAAAGATTATCTCTTTTTGGATATTGGAAACCTCGAGCAGGTTCTTGTTCCGACCTCCATTATTGGAGATAAAATCCACTATCTCAAGGAAGGCACAGATTTAAAAGCGATGTTCTATGGAGAATCGATTTTTTCTGTAGAGCTACCTCAGTTTTTAGAGCTCATGGTTGTTAAAACAGAAGAGAGCCAGCTTGCTGCCCACGTCGCCAATGCGACCAAACTGGCAATACTCGAGACCGGTGCAAAAATCGAAGTGCCGATGTTTGTCGAGTCGGGCGATATTATTAAAGTAGATACCCAAACAAACGAATATATCCAACGGGTATAATTTAGGCTGGAGGATGTGTGGAACTCAAGGATATTAAAGAACTGATGACCGCCATGGAACGTGCGGGCATCAAAGAACTGCGGATTAAAAAGAAGACGGGCGATGAGCTTCATCTCGTGCGTCAAGACGAACATGCTCCTGTCATGCATGCTCATGTAGCAGCTCCCTGCCCCCCTGTATTTCATTCGACTTCGGCAGCAGCTCCCGTTCCACATAAACCCCATGCTGCAGAAGAGAAAAAAGAAGGGCGTTACGTCACTTCTCCTATGGTCGGAACATTTTATGCATCCCCATCACCGGATGATCCTCATTTCGTGAAAGTCGGGGATCGTGTCGATGAAAATACAGTCGTCTGTATCATCGAAGCGATGAAGGTGATGAACGAGGTCAAAGCAGGAGTCAGCGGAGTGATTGCAGAAATCCTCGTTGATAATGCGCACCCTGTCGAATTCGGAACTAAAATCATGCGGATTGTGTAATTGTTATGCGAAAGATACTCATTGCTAATCGAGGCGAGATCGCCGTTCGGATCATTCGCGCTTGTCATGACCTCGGTCTTCAAACAGTTGCGGTTTATTCTCTTGCCGATGCAGAAGCTCTTCATGTCCTCCATGCAGATGAAGCGATTTGTATCGGGGAGGCTCCCTCTCAAAAGTCGTATCTCAAAATTTCTAATATCCTCTCCGCTTGTGAGATCACAGGCGCTGATGCTCTGCATCCCGGATATGGATTTTTGAGTGAAAATGCGAACTTTGCTTCTATTTGTAAAAGCTGTGGACTCAACTTTATTGGCCCTTCTCCAGAAACGATTTCGCTTCTAGGGGATAAAGCAAAAGCAAAAGCTACCGCGAGAAGTGTTAAGTGTCCTGTGATTCCTGGAACAGAAGGGATTGTCGAAGATGTTAATGTGGGGTTAAGGGAAGCTAAGCGATTGGGTTTTCCCATTTTCATTAAAGCCTCTGCTGGCGGCGGTGGGAAAGGGATCCGGATCGCATATGATCCCGATGAATTTGTCCGTCAGTTTGCAGCAGCCCGTACTGAAGCGGAGGTTAGCTTTAATAACCCAGACGTTTATCTCGAAAAGATGATCGTCAACCCTCGCCACATCGAAGTGCAGATCCTCGGGGATAAGCATGGAAATTATCTCTATTTAGGCGAACGCGATTGCACAATCCAGCGCCGACGTCAGAAACTCATTGAGGAAGCACCCAGCCCGATTTTAACGCCCTCTTTGCGCAAAAAAGTCGGTGAGGCTGCTGTTAATATTGCGCGTGCAGCTAATTACCACTCTGCGGGTACTGTTGAGTTTTTACTCGATGAAAAAATGAACTTTTATTTCATGGAAGTGAATACGCGCATCCAGGTGGAGCATACGGTCACCGAAGAGTTGACAGGTGTGGATCTTGTTAAAGAACAGATTCGTATCGCTATGGGGGAAAAGCTGTTGTTGAAGCAGAAGGATATCACCTTTGATGGGCATGTAATCCAATGCCGTATCAATGCGGAAAATCCCTCTAATAACTTTGCTCCTTCTCCTGGAACCCTAGAACATTTCATTCTTCCTGGAGGCCCGCATGTCCGTAATGATACAGCGTGCTATTCCGGATATCGGATTCCGCCGAATTACGATTCGATGATTGCAAAGCTCATTGTGAAGGGAAAAACACGGGCAGAGGCCATCGCGGTCGCTAAGCGCGCCCTGCGCGAGTTTCATATTGGAGGCGTCCATACGACAATTCCATTCCACTTATACATGTTTGAAGACAGCAAGTTTCTCAATCATGAATATACGATCACCTATATTGATCAGCTCATTTTGGATGGATGTCAGTTTAACTTAACGCCGGAAACATGACAGAGCTCGAACTCCTTATCGGTCCCGAACAGATCCGAGCCGCAGTTCAGAAAGCGGCTCTACAGATCGATCAACTTTACAAAGAGCAAGAATTGATGATTCTCATGGTCATGAAAGGGGCCATTTGTCTTGTCGCCGATCTGATGCGTATGATTCAGGTCCCTTGCACGATCGAATACTTAAGGGCATCTAGTTATGGAGCGCGCGGTGCAGAGCGCGGAGAGCTCACCATTCAAGGTTTGGATCAGATCAACTGTGCTGGAAAACATATTCTTGTGATCGATGATATCTTCGATTCGGGAATAACGCTTAAAGGGATTATCGACGCACTCAGCGCTGAGCATCCTGCGAGCCTCAAATCACTCGTACTGCTTCACAAAAAACTTTCGAGAGATGTCGTTTATCGACCAGATCTCATTCTTTTCGAAATTGAAAATCATTTCGTCGTCGGATATGGTCTTGATTATAAAGAGCATTTTCGTGGACTTCCCGGGATTTACAAACTTCTTTAGCGAGACATTATCGTGAAAGGGATCATTTTAGCAGGCGGTAGAGGTACCAGGTTGTATCCTGTCACCTTAAGCGTTTGCAAACAGCTACTTCCTGTCTATGACAAACCGATGATCTATTATCCTTTGTCTGTTCTCATGATGGCAGGAATCCAAGAGATTCTGATTATTTCTACTTCTGAAGACCTCTCCCGTTTTCAAGCGCTCTTTGGGGATGGCTCGCACTTAGGCCTTCAGATTACTTACTTAAGTCAGAAACAGCCCGAAGGGATTGCTCAAGCTTTTCTGATTGCGGAAGACTTTATTGGAGAGGAGAGTGTTGCCCTCGTGTTGGGGGACAACATTTTTTACGGTCAACAGCTCCCGCACATTCTTTCGACCTGTCGCAATCTCGAGCAGGGTGCAATTATCTTTGGGTATGAAGTTAACGATCCTGAACGTTATGGAGTTGTCGAATTTGATCGAGAATTCCGAGTGACTAATATTGTCGAAAAACCCGCTCAGCCCACATCTCGTTTTGCAGTCACGGGTTTGTATTTCTACGATAATACGGTGATTGAAATCGCAAAATCGCTCAAACCTTCCTCTCGCAACGAATATGAAATCACAGACGTTAACCTCGCGTATCTGAAACGAGGAGACCTTCATCTGCGTATTTTAGAAAGAGGATTTGCCTGGCTGGATACAGGTACGCACGAAGCTCTTCAGCAGGCCTCTGCTTATGTTCAGACGATTCAAATGCGCCAGGGGATTAAGATAGCCTGTGTGGAAGAGATCGCTTACCAGATGGGTTTCATTGATCAAGCGCAGTTAATGAAGCTCACAGAAAAATTCGGGTTAAGCGAATATGGATCGTATTTGACTCAGATTATTCAATGTGAGCGTTTCAGAGGCTTGCCTTTTTGACGCTTTTTGTACGGAACATACGCTTGTTTCCCATACACCACTTCATGTAAGTCTTCGATCGCCATGAACGCAGAAGGGTCTTCCTTCAATACAATCTCTTTAAGTTCAGAGAGATCCAAGCGCTCGATGATGACAAATAGAATTTCGCGCGTATCGCCTGAAAAGCCCCCTTTCCCATGCATGAATGTGAGGCCAACGCCCATTTCACTCATGATGACAGAACCTAGCTCTTTAGGTTTCGAAGAAATGATTAACACCGATTTGAGCTCATCGAGACCGACGATCACAAGGTCGATCATTTTAAAGGCAACGATATACGTCATCAGCGAGCGCAGTGCGATATGCCAGTCCTGGAAGATCCATCCATACGCAGCGAAAATAAAGACGTTGATGAAGAGAACGACTTGGCCGACTGTAAACCCTTTTTTTCGGTTAATGATGATCGCTAGGATCTCAGTGCCATCTAAGCAACCGCCGTGGCGGATAATCAATCCGCATCCAATCCCCAAAATGGCGCCGCCGAAAACGATAATCTCTAATGGATCGCTAATAAATGGAGGAAACGATTGGAGTACAATTAAAAAGCCTGCAAAGAGCACTACCGCTGCTAGCATGTAGATTACGAAGGTGCGCCGAATGAACGTGTAAGCCAAATAAAGAAATGGCAATGTCAGCACCATCAAAAAGTAGGGCAGATAAGCATCGCCATAAACGCGAGCGAGAATCAGAGAGACGCCCACAACCCCGCCGTCAATCAACTGATTGGGAACCAAAAAGATCTTGATCGATAGCGCTGCTAAAAAGGCACCCGTTGCTAACCAGAAAAAGGAGGCAAGGTGTTGCCCTAGGGTTTTTCGAGACGCGTGAGATCCTGCCATAATCAGTCCTTGGAAAATACTAAGTTGAAAATACAGATAGGGTGTCTAGTTGTACAGAAAAAAATACGCGGGAGACGGGATTTGAACCCGCAACTTCTGCCGTGACAGGGCAGTGCTCTAACCAATTGAACTACTCCCGCATCCTTTTTTGGCCATGATGCAAAGGCCTTTGGGCGCAAAAGGACTCGAACCTATGACCGCCTGTGTGTAAGACAGGAGCTCTACCAACTGAGCTATACGCCCGATTTAGAGAACTTGGGCCTAACCAGCCAGTAGCAAAACTCCTGACTCCAGTAAAATCTTCGATTTTTCCGAAGTCAGGAGCTTTGCAACTGGCTCTAGAGCACACAAGTATTGCAAATCGAAGTTCAGACTATACAACTTGCCTCTATTTTTCCTCAAGAATTATTCATCTCTCATAGAGGAAAACCCCTTATTCGGATACGGTTTCCTTGCCAAGTTTATCCCCAAAAGCATACAGTGATAGGCATGAAAAGCCTCTTATTTCCTTGTCTGCTTCTGATCCTTTTCGGGTGCTCGCCGAGCTCTCTGGAAGATTTTCGTCATGAAGGAGAGTCTCGCACACGCTCGCTTGTCCGCGATCTTCAAAAGATCGACAGTCAGGAACTTCTTCTTAATGCAGAGCCTGTATTAAAAAAACATTTTGAAAAATTGGTCGATCTCATGATTGAGGCGCGTCAATTTCATTTGAAAAACGCCGATCTCGAACCACTTGAAACGGAAGAGGGAACCTTTTCTTTAGCCTTAAAGGAAGAACTGAGAAGGATCTATGCGATTGAAGGAGGGCGCGAGGTGATCGAACGGGCGCAGCAAGAAGCCTTGGTGCGCCTGGATGCTTATGAGCGGACTCGATTGTCAAAAAACTGAGCAAAATCTTCTTTTCGGTCTTTGAAAATAGCATGATCTGTCATTTCCCCGACATGGATAGGGACTGCGGTTGCGTACCCTTCATTCAATAAAGCAACATCGCTTTCCTCATGCTCGTCGTGGTCTTTCCAAATGCCGCCTAACCAGTAATAGCTATTGCCTTCCGGGTGTAGCCTCTCTTCCGGGCTTTCCATCCAGTAGCCCATTCCCTGACGGGCCAAACGCACCCCTTTGATTGTTTCCGTCTTAGGAAAATTGACGTTGAGAAGAGTTCCTTTGGGCAGGGGAAACTCTAAAACGTATTTCACAATTTGAAGAACATGCTCTTGCGTAATTCCGAAATCAGGATTTTCAAAATCGCTGCAAGAAAAAGCAACACCAGGTACGCCTCGAAGGATCCCATCAATCACACCTCCGACAGTTCCGCTATACAGCACATTTCTTCCAGAATTAGATCCTCGGTTAATGCCCGACACAATCAGATCGGGTTTAGCATTAAGGATGCTAAATCCCATTCTGATGCAGTCAGCAGGCGTACCAGACACTTTCCAGGCAGGCGTTCCTTTTTCCCATCCCACGGGGTCGACATGCAGCGGATTGCGGAGGGTAAGCCCCGCTCCCACTCCCGACTGTTCTTGTGCAGGCGCGACAATGGAAAGATCTGCAAAATCGTGAAGAGCTGCCCAGAGATGCTTGATGCCTGGAGCAGTAATTCCATCATCATTCGTTATCAAAATGCGTGGCTTTTGTGTCATGAAATCACCTAAAAAAAGGAAAGAGCTTAGCATTTATGCCAGAATAATCGCTCTTTTTAAAATTTTCTTTAATCAGCTTTTAAAGAAGCCGTATGTTTTTGCGTTCCTAAAGAAACAACAACGAGTAGAATTAAGCTACAGGTAAACCCGACCAGCATCGCAGGGATAGGGAAAGAAATGAATTTATTAATGTAGGGCCAAACGCCCGCGACAATTCCGCCGGCGAGAATCCCGCTCCACGCTCCAAACTTATTGACCTTTCTCCAGTAAAGAGAAAGAAGCAAGAGGGGACCGAAGGCTGATCCAAGTCCTGACCAGGCGTATAGCACCAACGAATAGATCGAGCTAACTTTGCCATAAGCGATGAGATAAGCAACAATAGAGACTAGGATCACTCCAATGCGTGAAACAATCAAAAGCTCTTTTGAGGACGCTGTTTTGTTGAAAATTCTCTTGTAAAAGTCTTCCGTTAAGCTCGACGAGAGAACTAGAACTTGCGAGCTCATCGCATTGATTGTTGCGGCGAGCACTGCACAGAGGATAAAGCCAATCAAGAAGGGAGCAAACGATTGGCGCACCATCTCGATGAACACTTCTTCTGGATTTGCCAGCGTGCCATGGAAAAAGGCAATTCCGACCATGCCCACTAATGTTGCCGCAGAAAGAGAAATGATCATCCAGCTCATGCCGATTAGTTTTGATTTTCCAATCTCATGAACGTTGCGAATCCCCATGAATTTCGTCACAATATGCGGTTGACCAAAATAGCCAAGACCCCATCCCGCCGTCATGGCGATGATCTCAAAGATTGTCTTCGCGCTAAAATCCGGAAACAAAGAAGTAGTGAGCTTCTGCGCTGTCACCGCTTGAATCACTCCATGCCATCCGCCCAATTTAGGCATGATAAATAGGGGGACAAGGATAATCACAAGCATCAAGAAGAACCCTTGGAACAAATCGATCCAAGCCAGTGTGACATACCCTCCGGTAAACACATAGGGAACTACAATCACAATCCCAATCAGAATTCCAATATAGTAATCGAGCCCAAAGAGCGTTTCAAGAAGCACGCCTAAGCCCACAAGTCCTGAAGAAATATAAATTGTGTAAAACACCAGCTGCATAATCGCAGTAAAGACCCGAATCAATCCCGATGTATCCGCTAACCTGCTTTCGAAAAAGGAGGAGAAGGTCAAGCTGTTATATTGTTCTGTTGCAACTCGAATTTTTGGAGCAATGAGCTGCCAATTGAGAAACATAAAGATAATGAGACCAATAGCTGACCACGCATTAAAAAGCCCCCCCGTCAAAATCACTGCCGGGTAACCCATAAACAACCAGCTGCTCATATCGCTGGCATGTGCAGCCAGCGCCGTTAACCAATAATTCAAAGAGCGATTGCCGATGATAAAATCGGTCGCTGAAATGTGCTTACGGTAGGAGAATACTCCAATTGCTAACAACAGGGTGAAATAGCAAAGAACAGCCAATAATTCGTACAGGTGCATGGGCCTCTCTTCTCAATTTAAGTCAAAATCATGCGATGCGTCAAAACGTATTAGACGCCATCTCTTTAGATATAGCATTTTTTGAAAATAAACTGCCAAGTTTTAATCCCTGTCTTTTGGCCGACTCGCTTTTGTTGAGCCATACATCAAGGACGCCTGCGCGAGATTTTCGCGCGCATTGGGGAAAAACTCTTCTAGATGCGCGATGAGATCTTTCGTCGTCTTGCGCATTGAGTTCTGCCCGACTGGGCACTGGCACGTAATCCGAGAAAATCCATGCAACTTAGCAAATTCCTGGATTTCCGCTTCTGAAACATAAATGAGGGGACGAATCAGTGTAACCCCATAATCGCGCATCGGCACCTTAGGCAAATTTGCTGCAAATTCCGCCTTATGCAGCAAGTTCATGAGCAGAGTCTGAATGCTATCCTCGCGATGGTGGCCAAAAGCGATCGTATGCGCACCTACACTTTTTGCCGCATCAAAGATCAGCTTGCGCCGTTCTCTGGAACAGCTATAACATTCCAAAGACTCCCTCTTTTGACTCGAATTGCAAAGAATGAGATTGACCCCCAGCTCTTTGCAGATCCCCTTGATAAACTGTTCGCTGATACCCGCCCCACAAGAAAATTCTCCAGAGACATGGATCGCATGTAGCTCCAAGTCGGGCAGACCCCTGCCTAAAATGGCTTTCAGTAAAAAAAGCAAAGTCAGGCTATCCTTGCCCCCGCTCAGCGCGATGGCCAGTTTATCGGTTCCTTCAAGCAGCTCAAACTCATAGAGCGCCTTGCGGCACATGCTCTCGAGCTTGCGGCCGAGTTTGGTCCAAGGAGGGCGGGCAACGGGAAGCTGGATATGTAGTAAATCTTTCATTTTTTCTCGAATTGAGGTCACAATTATACCCCTATTCGGATCACCAATTCAAGCCCCATTTTTCCTGCATTCTCGAGGAAAAAGGCTTTTTTCTAGACAAATTCCGATTTCTTGCGTATCCTCACGTGCTATTGTGAAATAAGGTGGAAATGTCTAAAGTTGGCCGTAACGATCCATGTCCCTGTGGTTCTGGAAAAAAATATAAGAAGTGCTGCGAAGAAAACACCAAGCATAAGAAATTATCAGCGCGGGTTTTGACACAAGGTCTTCCATTCCAACCAGAATCTCAAGACACATCGAAAGTTTCCTCCATGTTTTTTAAACGTGCAGTGACTCAACTGAATGAGAAGCCAACTGAACCACCAGAGGAGATCAAAAATCCCGTCATGTAATGACGGTGACACATATGCGAGGCTTCTTCCTCCTTGGAAAATCAAAAAAAAAGGGGAGCCTCAAATAACTTATTGTGTGAAAATCATACCGTTTGGTATAAGTTTCACTTCCTAACGCTGGAGTAGCTCAATGGTATAGCATCCGCCTTGTAAGCGGACGGTTGAGGGTTCAATTCCTTTCTCCAGCAACTTTTTCCCTTCGTCTTCGGGGGTGTCGCATAGTGGCAATTGCAGGGGACTGTAAATCCCTCGGCTTCGGCCTCCGCTGGTTCGAGTCCAGCCGCCCCCAATCCCTTACGATCAAAGGGTTATAATGTTTGCCTTCCAGTTGAAAATTCTGGAAGGCGATTTTTTGTCCAACCCCTGTCCAACCTTTTCGTGATAACGAAGACTAAGGGAAATATAAGGGCGTAAACATGGCTGCCTGGCAAAAAGATGTTATCATGATTGCTGTAGGATGGACCTTAGGTCTCTTTACCTTGCCTATTTCAAAAGATATGGAAGTGAAAGAGAAATGCCTTAATAGCTTATACGAGTTAAAGAGACTTCTAGAAAGACTTTCAAAACAAATGCGCAGCCCAAGCAGAACCGAGCAAGGGTACACAGCGCTTCTCATGGAAACCAAACCGGTGATCGAAAAGTTGGATGTCGAAAAGTCGGGGCTATTATTTCCTTCTCATTTGTTAAATGATCTGATTGCTAAAAGCCTTGTCCTTTTTAGAAAGTTTGATCCAGAGCACGAAAATTGCGCTTATCACCCTACCCAAACTTCAGTCATGCTGGTCATGGCCTGGGGAGGAACTGATACGCACAATCCCAATTTTGATAGGATAGAAAAAATTCAGAAGTTTATTAGAAAGCCCTTTCCAATCAGGTCGGTAGAGTGGCTCTTTTCATTCTTTAGACGTGGTTGGCAGAAAATTTTCAGTAGCTCCTCAAACGAGCAGCTTTCTTAATTCAGAAAGGAAAGAATTTTGGTGATCCGATTCTGGAAAACCTCTGGATGGAGAATCGTGCTTATCGCCTTGCGAATTTCGCCTTCTTGTTTTCACTTTTTTTCTCAAAAAAACTTCTCAGTGTGAAAAAAGACTTTACCTTTCTGTATCACAAAATATCCTTAAAAGGATTTAAATGGTTCAGAGTTGTTTTTAAAAATAGTTTTGTCTGCTATTGTTGCAGCAGAAGAGGGAGCAATTGTGTCGGAAGTGATCAAATCACCTGAAAATACAGGACAAATACAGGAAAAGGGAAAATACAAGAAAGGTCATTCGGGCAATCCACACGGCAAGCCCAAGGGTGCTAGAAACAGATCTACACTTGCTGCCGAAGCCCTATTAGAAGGCTCTTTAGATAAAATCTGCAAGAAAGTTGAAGAAGAAGCACTAAACGGCAATATGCAAGCTGCCAAGATGATTTTAGAGAGATTTCTTCCACCTAGAAAAGACCGCTGTATCAAAATTGATCTTCCTCCCATCACTACTTACAGCGATGTACTAAACGCTGTTGGTTTTATCGTGAATGCCGTCGGAAAAGGAAAAATCACCCCTTCTGAAGGAGAATTGCTATCGAGAACAGTCGAGAGCTATTCCAAAGCTTTAGAGTCTTACCAGCTTGAGGCAAGACTGAAAAGTATTGAAGAAAGCCTCAACAGGAAGTTAAATCATGAAGTCCATCAATAAACAACGAGTCGAAAATCTAGAAAAAGTCTTCCACTTAAAAGACGGCAAGCCGACCTTTGCCATGGTTATTTATGATCCTGTCATGGAGGAGTGTGATCTCGATAAAATTGATATCGATGCCGAAACAGTGTTATTCCTGCCTGATAATGGAAGAGATCCTGATTATCTGCAAATACCCAAAGGGTCTTACAAGGTATTTGACTGATAGCTCTAAAAGTACAGCTGCCCATTCAGATGTAAAGTGCCTATTTTTTTGTCAGGCGACTTATTTTTGTCAGCATGATTGCTAATAGAACTGTCTGGGTAACAAGTGCGATGACGACTACCCAACCAAATACCTCCATACCCATACAGCAACTCTTCATCATGCTCATCATTTCATTGTTGCCTTGCATCATGTTCATCTGATCCATCTATCAAGCCTCTTTATGTTAATGGCAACCTTTATGTTTATCATCATCCTTGTTTTTGCCTTTGCGTAACCCCTTTATAAGCGAGCCACCACAACAACCAAGCATGCAAATTGCTAGAACAAGCACTATAATAATCGTTGTCCAATCCATCTAAGTGCCTTCATTTACCTTCTGCCATTAATCTTATCCCTACAGACTATCATAATTTTTGTCTATTCAATCTCAGGGAATTCATAATAACTGATACAGAGCTGAGAGTCATCGCAGCACTTGCAATAATGGGGCTAAGTAAGAGTCCAAACACGGGGTAGAGGATCCCTGCCGCAATAGGAACACCTAAAGTGTTATAAATAAACGCAAACCAGAGATTTTGTTTAATATTGCGCATGGTGGCATGACTGAGCTTTCTTGCTCTTGCAATTCCTCTGAGGTCTCCTTTAACAAGGGTAATCCCTGCACTCTCTATGGCAATATCAGTACCAGTTCCCATCGCAATGCCGACATTAGCTTGGGCAAGTGCTGGAGCGTCGTTGATGCCATCCCCAGCCATAGCTACAATCCGCCCCTCTGCTTGAAGGTCCTTGATGATCTTATTCTTATTCTCGGGTAAGACTTCGGCTTCAATTTCGTCGATACCCAGCGCTTGTCCTACTGCGCTTGCCGTTGTTTTATTATCCCCTGTTACCATGACAATCCGAACACCCTCTTTATGCAACATTTCGATGGCTTCTTTGGTGGACGTTTTGATGACATCTGAGACAGCAAGCACCCCAGCTAATTTCTCATCGATTGCTAGATATAAGACGGTTTGACCTTGCTGACGTAGAGATTCAGTCTTTTCTGAGGCAATACTCAGATCAATTTTTAAGTCTGAAAGGAGCTTTTGATTGCCAATCGCTACCGTTTTTCCTGTTATTTTCCCAATAACTCCCTTCCCCGTCATACTCTTGAAGTCTTCTACAGGCAGAAAGGATAGGCTTTTTTCTTTGGCCCTGGATACAATGGGAGTTCCTAATGGGTGTTCACTGGAAATTTCCAAACTAGCAGCTAGTAGAAGGAGTTCATCCTCATTTTTTTCTCCAAAACTCAAAATCGTCGTTAATTTTGGTTTCCCCTCGGTCAAAGTTCCCGTTTTGTCTACAACAACAGTATCCACTTTGGACATCAACTCAAGAGCTTCAGCGTTTTTGATCAAAATACCCGATCTAGCCCCTTGACCCACACCGACCATAATGGACATTGGGGTCGCAAGACCTAGAGCGCATGGGCAAGCAATGATGAGAACAGCGACGGCATTAATGAGCGCATGGGCAAAAGCTGGAGGAGGCCCCGCAAATCCCCAGACAATGAACGTAAGAAAGGCTACAGCTACGACGGCAGGGACAAAGTAAGAAGACACTAGATCCGCAAGCTTCTGAATAGGAGCACGACTGCGTTGTGCGTCGCTGACCATTTGAATTATCCTAGAGAGAAGTGTTTCTCTGCCCACCCGTTCAGCTCGCATAATAAAGCTTCCATTACCATTCAAGGTAGCTCCAGTTGCCTTGTCGCCAATATGTTTGCTGACTGGAAAAGGCTCTCCCGTGATCATAGACTCATCGATGGAACTGTTTCCTTCAAGAACGATTCCATCGGTGGGGATTTTTTCACCAGGTCTTACACGTAACATGTCTCCTTTTTTGACCTCTTCAAGGGGGATATCTTTTTCACTTTTATCTGCCAAAATAATCCGCGCTGTTTTAGGTGCTAAGTTTAGAAGAGCTCGAATCGCATGGCTTGTTCTGTCCCTAGCCCTTAGCTCTAAAACCTGGCCTAAGAGAACTAAGACAGTGATCACACTAGCCGCCTCAAAATAGACGGGGATTTGATTGCCTTTCTCCTGAAAAGATGGAGGAAAGATCGAAGGCCAGAATGCAGCAATCATACTATAGAGATAAGCTGCTCCCACACCAATGCTGATCAAGGTAAACATATTTAAATTGCGGTTGATAATAGAGCTATAGCCTCGTGTAAAAAACGGCCATCCGCCCCAAAGAACTACGGGTGTTGCAAGGGCTGCTTGAATCCATAGACTCGTAGAGGTCGAGAAGCTCAGTGAGAAAAGAGGACCTAGCATGGTCAAAAATAGGATGGGGAATGTTAACAAAAGGCCTACCCAAAAACGCAAAGTCATTTCCCTCAGCTCTATGTTTTCCTCTTTTTCTGCTGTAAAGAATTTGGGTTCCAATGCCATCCCGCAAATAGGACAGCTTCCTGGTTTAGGTTGTGTAATTTGAGGATGCATGGGGCAAGTGTATTCAATAGGGGAATTGGAAGGAGGAATGCTATTTGTTTTATCAGAAGAAGAATGCTGAGAAGAAGAGCAACAATGAGGTTTGGGTTTCATGATCATCCTTTAAAAACTTTTTTGCACTCATGATTGCTACGTCACTTTGGAGAGTCTGAAACTATGCAGAATGACAATCACTGTCATCCCCACGTCTGCAAAAATCGCTAAAGCTAAGTTACTCATCCCTATTAAGGCAAGTGAGATAAAAGTTAATTTTACAGCTATGGCTAGAAGCGTGTTGATTCGGATTGTCTGAATGCTTTTCCTGCCAAGACGCACTAAAAATGGGAGACGATTCAAGTGGTCATTTAAAATCACGATCGAAGCGGTTTCAATTGCTGTATCGCTTCCTAAGTCACTCATAGTGATTCCAACGTTTGCAAGTGCTAGAGCGGGTGCGTCATTGATTCCATCTCCTACCATTGCGACAGCAGTATACTGAGATAAAAGTTCTCGGATAGCTTGCGCTTTGTCTTCTGGCAGCAGATTTGCTTTTACCTCTTGGATCCCAACTTTCTGGGCGACTGCAAATGCTGAGGTTTTATGATCGCCCGTCAACATGATTGGAGTAATTCCCATTTTTTTGAGATCTTCTATCACTTGCGCGCTTTCCGGGCGGATTTTATCCTGCAATCCAATAACCCCTTCAACCTCTTTATGGGTACAAATCACGATCGCTGTTTTGCCTTCATTCTGTAATAGGCTAATTTTTTCTAAAACTGTATCTGGGACTCGATGTTCTTCTAAAATAAACTCTAACTTCCCTATGCAGTGATGTTTATCTTCGCAGACGAGGCAATCAGCCTGTGCTCCTTTACCCACTTTAATTTGAAAGTTTTCTATAGGATGCAAAGCAAGATTTTCTTCTTGAGCGGCTTTTACAATACTTTGTGCTAAGGGGTGTTCTGATTGGGTTTCAATTCCCGCCGCACAGCTTAAAAGCTGCTCTCTTGTCTGATTTCCTAAGGATATTACGTCTGTGACAACAGGGTTTCCAAAGGTCAAGGTACGGGTCTTGTCTAGCGCAATTGCCTTAATTTTTCCCATTGCCTCAAGAAATCGTCCGCCCTTGATCAGAATGCCCTGTTTAGCTGCATTTCCAATTGCAGAATAGATAGATACAGGAGTTGAAATCACTAAAGCACAAGGGCATGCAATTACTAGTAGAGATAATGCTTCTTGCAAACTCTGGCGGAAAGGGACGGAGAAAAAATAAGGGGGTATAGTCATCCAGAGAAAAGCCAATAGGACTATAGTTGGGGTGTAGTAAGAAGAAAATGCTTCGATGAATTTGTGTGTTTTAGCTTTTAGTTGAAAAGCTTGCGATGTAATTTCTTGGATTTTTGCCAAAGTCGTATTTCTGGCTTTTTTTGTCACTCGGACTTCGATATATCCCTGTTTATTTAAAGTGCCCGCAAAAACTGAGTCGCCAGACATTTTATCTTTGGGGATAGGCTCTCCCGTAATGGCAGCTTCATCGACCGCCGTAAACCCAAGGGTAACGATGCCATCTAGTGGGATCATTTCTCCTGGCTTTACGATGATAATATCATCAACATCGACCTCTTCCACGGGAACAGAGCGGTCCAGCTTTTTGATAAAAGCCGTTTTAGGCATCTTTTCAGCTAAAGATCGGAGTGCTTCTTTGCTTGTTTCTATCCCATGTTCTTCTAATTTTTCAGCTAGATTGAATAGGACAACTACAATGGCAGCCTCGACATATTTCTCTAAATAAAAGGCTCCAATAGCTGCAATAACTATCAGCAAATTGATGCTTTTGAAATTAAGATGGATGATAGATTTTAAACCATCAAGTATTGTTTTATGACCTATCAAGATGATGACAAGAAGATAAAAAGGAAAGGCGATGAACATAGGCAACTTAAAACCGGAAAGCGATAGGGCCTCAAGTATTCCCACAACGAATAAAGAAAATAGCAACCACCGAAATTTAGTGTCTTGTAAAAGCTTTATGGTAAACTCCAGCTATAAATAGGGTTTTCTTAGATTTTTTATTTCTTTTTTGCTGCAACCATTTCGACAGCTTGGTCAGGTGTCATATTCATACCCTTTTGACTAGCCATTTGCATTGCTTGCTGTCTCTGCGCATCGTTAAAGTCTTCACAAAATATCTTTAAATTTGCCTCGCTCAGCTTATCGGAAAATCTTTTTGTCTCTTCAGAAAAGTTCTTGCACTCTTTCCTGTCATGATGTCTTTCATAAGGGGGACTGGCTGCTACAATCCCATCTAAATCTTGAGAATTTTCCGCATGCACAGAGCCAAAACAACTACAGCAGGCCATCGCAATGAGGCCTATGATCTTTTGAATTTTCATTTAACATCCTATTTCTGTTAATGGCCTTACTTACAGGAGGGGCAATGACATTCAGTACAAGTGCATTTCTCGGCTGATCCTTTGCAGCCGCAGTCTTTAGCAGAGGCAAAAGAAATGAGTCCCAAGCTAACAGCTATAAAAGCGAGAAAAATCTTTTTCATATAAGGCTCCTTTTGGTTGATGAAAGTCCTTCTTTAAAATAGAAGTTTTTTGCTTTTTATACAAGCAATGCATACCAGACTTTAAAAATTACTTTTACCTATTTCCTTGTTTTTCTCTTCTGTTTTCTGTATGGGAAAGGTATGGATAAGCTCATTTTAAGTCTCTTGTTTCTCTGCGGACTTTTTCTCGCTGGATGCTCCGTCCGGTCGAGTGATTCCTCATTTGAGACAGTTCGTACGGTTATTGAAGAGCGGATTCCTGAAAAGATCGTCTGGCGTGAGGGAGTCAATGAAATTAAAACGCAACTCCTACAAGAGATTCAACAAAAAGGTTTAACCCAAGAAAAGGCAGTTCAACTCGCCTTGATCAATAATCCCGATCTATTTGCCTATTATGAAAACCTTGAGCTAGGTTATGCAGATTTGCTGGAAGCAGGGCTCATGCAGAATCCATTCTTTAGCGCCAGTGTTCGGTTTCCTAGCCAGTCAAGCTATCGTTTAAATAACTTATTCGATGCAGCGATTAATTTCTTGGATCTTTTTCTCATTCCACTTCGCAAAAGAGCCGTTGAAGCTGAGATCAAAGTCATTGAATCGCAAATTGGGCAAAGAGTCCTTGATCTTGTAAAAGAAGTACAGATCCACTGGCTTGAGATGAGAGCTTTGGAGATGCAGCTCAAAGAAGAGGGGAAACGCGTAGAGCTAAAACAGATGGCAGCAGCGCTGGCAAGTCTACAAAACAAGGCGGGAAATATCAATGCTCTCAGTGCAAGAAGTCGAGAAATTGAATATGAAAATGCTGTAGAAAACCTCAAAGGTCTTGAAGCTGATCTGGAAGCTGTGAGAGAAAAAATGAATCGAACTTTAGGGCTCTTTGGGAAAGAAGCCTTTTGGAAAATGACTGGAGAGCTCGATGGAGACAAAGAACCCGATCTACCAGATTTATACCAAATGGAACAGGCAGCTGTCGAAAACAGGCTTGATGTCGAAGCTATCCGTCGTGAAGTTCATGCCATTGCACAAAGAGCAAAACTAAAAGCTTGGTGGACCTATTCTAATCTTCTGATAGGAGTCTCTTCAGAAATGCAGCCGGAAGGATTTACAACGACAGGACCATCCATTGACCTTCAAATTCCTATCTTCAACCATGGCCAGGGCGAAAAAAAGAAATATAATTCTCAGCTAGAGCAGGCGCAAAAAAGACTTCTCTCTAAAGCTGTGCAGGCTTGTTCCGAAGTCAGAGAATTTTATAAGACAGCTCATAAATATCGATCTCAGTTAGAAGACCTAAACATAAAGATCCTTCCCAATCTTGAAAAACAGATCATGGCTGGGCAGACTCACTACAATGTCATGACACTCGGAGCCTATGGCCTTCTCGATCTTAAAGAAAATGAAATCCAAGCAAACATTGAGCAAATACGAGCTTTACACCACTATAAAAAAGCAAGAATTGAGCTACTCCATGCAGTGGGAGGATCTTTTGCTCTTGTAGGGAGAGAGCAGTGAGATATTGGCTTCTCCTCTTAATAGTACTTGTTGGATGTAGTAAACAGGAAAGGCATTCTGTCATCACGCCAAATACGGCTAAACTTCCTTGGGTCATCGAAGATGGAGTCAAAGTCTTTCACCTGATTGCAGAACCTGTTAAGCAAGAGTTTGCACCAGGACTCGTTGTCAATTGCTGGGGATACAATGGAGGCACTCCAGGACCTACAATTGAAGCGGTTGAGGGGGATCGAGTCAGGATTTTAGTCACAAACCATCTTCCTGAACCTACAACTATTCATTGGCATGGGATTCTTGTCCCCAATAGCATGGATGGGGTGACGGGCCTCAATCAGGCTCCGATTCTTCCAGGGGAGACTTTTACTTATGAGTTTACTCTAAAACAGCACGGTACTTATATGTACCATCCCCATTTCGATGAAATGACGCAGCTAGGAATGGGACTGATGGGATTCTTTATCATTCATCCCAAAGAACCTGAATCTCCTCCTGTCGATAGAGATTTTGCGATCTTTGTCCATGAATGGTACATTCCCTCTGGGGCATCAACTCCTGATCCAATGGTCATGCTCGACTTCAATTACTTTACCTTTAACGGGCGCATTTTTCCTGGTGCAGACCCACTTGTGGTAAAAAAAGGCGAACGGGTGAGAATTCGTTTTGCTAACTTGAGCATGGATAATCACCCCATCCACTTACATGGATTTGCTTTTACTGTGACAGGATCTGGAGGGTGGAGGCTTCCTAAAAGCGCCCAATATTTAGGAAATACAATCGACGTCGTTGTGGGGAATACACATGATATTGAATTTGTAGCTGATGAACCTGGCGATTGGGCTCTTCACTGCCATAAAACGCATCATACCATGAGCGGAATGGAGCACGGCATTCCTAATATGATTGGAGTTGATCAAGGAGAGTGGGCAGATAAGATCCAAAAAGTCCTTCCCGATTACATGCCTATGGGGAGTACGGGAATGGGGGAGATGTTTGAGATGAGTCATCATGTGCAAAGACCTCCTAATTTTTTGCCCTACAGTTCTCCTGGCCCTTTTGGGCTCATTGATATGAGCGGGATGTTCACCGTCGTAAAAGTACGCGAGGGAATTACCAATTACAATGACCCAGGATGGTATGGCCATCCATCATCTTTACAGCAGCAGGCCCCATCTCATATGCAACATGGTCAGATGAAAATGGATGGCATGTTGCAGCAGGATCAGTCGTCAAAACAAGAAATGCCAGCAGACATGAAAATGGATTCTATGGAGAAAATGAATCCACCTGATCATAAGGCAGCGGGACATACACATAATACGACAGCATTTGAAATCGGGGATCTCCATCCGATTCTTCTCCATTTTCCCATTGTTCTTTTCATTTTGGTTTTTGTATTTGACTGCCTATTTCTTATCGGGAAAGTCAAAGAGCCTTACCACAATATTTCGCATTGGATCGTGATTGCTGGTGCATTCTTTGCGATCCTCACGGTCACTACAGGCCTATATGCAGCTAAAATGGGACATCCAGGCAATTCATATGTTCTTTTGCATAGAAATTGGGCTCTTAGCACTTTGGCCTATAGTATAGGTCACGCATTTTTTAGGGGTTATGTGCTCAAAACTAAGAAGGCGTTTTCAGCATGGCTTTTTGTCTTAATCAGTTTAATCAATGTAAGCTTGATAGGCATCACGGCAGAGTACGGAGGATTAGTGACTCGAGGGAAGAGTCTTTGGATGCAATACTTAAGCCCAAATCGTCATGAAAAGAAAGATCATCATCCTAAATAATTTTTGTAAGTTGTTTACATAAAATAAGTTATGTGTATGTATTGTGTTAAAGTTATCAAATTGATAACATTCATGTATGAGCAAAAAAGATGATCTTTTTGAAATCGCCGACCGCCAACAAGGATACTTTACTACTCAGCAGGCAGTAAAGTGCGGCTATTCTCGCACGAACTTTCATCGCTATCTGGTTTCTGGAGAATGGGTCAAAGAGCAGCGCGGTATTTACCGCTTAGCTCACTATCCCATCACTTCGCACCCCGATCTAGTTTTATGGAGCCTTTGGAGTCGCAATCTAAAGGGAGAAGTGCAAGGGGTTTGGTCTCATGAGACAGCGCTGGAAATCCATGAGCTTTCTGATGCCATGCCAGCGAAAATGCACATGACTGTGCCAAAGCACTTCCGAAAATGGACTGCCATACCCAAAAACCTTGTTCTCCACTTTGCCGACCTTCTCAAGGCTGAAGTGGTAGCTCAGCAAGGATATCTCGTGACTACTCCTTTAAGAACTATTTTCGATATCGCTGAAGAAGGGAAACTCTCGGAGGATCTCATCGTCCAAGCAATTCAAGATGCTCTTCGGAAAGGTCTTATTTCTCGCAAAGAACTCTATGAAAAAGCCACTTTAAAAACTGGTTCGAAATTGATAAGGATTCTCAATGACTACAAGATTTAAAACAGCTGCCGATTTTAGAAAAAGCCTCGAAAGCCGTTTAAAAACCATGGCAACGGAAAAGAACGAGAACTTACAGCGTCTGAGGAGAAAAGTCGCCTTTGATAGATTGCTCGCCCGCCTTTTTTCTTCAGAAGAGCAAAATTTTTTCCTGAAGGGCGGTTACGCCATGGAATTGAGACTCAAAACAGCACGCGCAACGAAAGACATTGATCTTACCTCTCTGAAGAGGCTGAAAGGAGAGAGCGACCTTCTAAGTTCTATGATTTTAGAAGAGCTGCGTATACTCGCTCAGCAAGATCTCGGTGATTTTTTCATCTACCGTATTGGAGAAGCTCAGCTCGATTTGGATAATGCTCCTTATGGAGGAGCGAGATACCCCGTTACCGCTCTCCTTGATGGCAAAGTATTTGTACGATTTCAATTGGATGTAGGAGCTGATGCCGTTGTGACTCGGACAGAAACCATGCGAGGAGCGGATTGGCTGGGCTTTTGTGGCATTCCTTCTCCTGTTTTTGCCATGATTTCTGTTGAACAGCAATTCGCGGAAAAATTGCATGCTTACACTCTTCCTCGGCTTGAAAGACCCAATACACGTGTTAAGGATTTGGTCGACATGGTACTTCTTAAAAAAATGAGATCAATGGATTTTGAGGTCCTGAAAGAAGCGTTAAGGCTGGTCTTTAAAGTACGCCAAACACATTCTCTTCCTCAGCAGATTGATATGCCGCCTCAAG
>JAGVMG010000017.1 GCA_020053915.1 Parachlamydiales bacterium
AGTGCAAGATCGCATGAGAGGAATTTGTGATCGTTGTTTTATTGTTAGAACAGGAAGCAGTGGCAGATCCCGAAATCACTTGAAAATCGCCTTCTTGCCCATGTACAGACCAACACAAAACCGTTAAAACAACGACATGGCATGATAAAAACTTCATTTCTTCGAAAACTCCTGTGCTAACATACGCGATTCATTTTCAATCTTCACATCAATAGCGCTTCGATTAAAAGCTTCTTGTGCACACATCAGCATCGTGTGTGCCGTCATCGGCTTCATCGGGACATTGAGAGAAAGCTCGTAGACCACTCCAAACAACTTTCCCACCTTTGAAACCACATCCCCTCGATTGACAAAGCTCACAAATCCCTGCTGCCTTTCACTGCCAAGCGCATTCCACTGTTCAATCACCTGATCGGAAACACCAGGTAAATTAAACCCACAAGAGCCCTCTTCTGCGATCCATTGATTCTCAAAAATATAGGCATACGCCGCCAACGCGCCCCCTAAGCTATATCCCATGACGCGCGCCTTCTTTCCCAGATCTGCATTTTTTTTGAGCCACGCATGGATCTTGGGCTGCGCCTTTTGAAACGCATGCAGTCCTGGCCCTGAAAGGTCTACATCGCTCATCAACGACGCCCATCCCCGCGGAGCATCTAAAGAAAAGTCGGTCCCGCGAAATAACAGCAGCGGCACCCCCTCATTCAGAGGCGTCAAGCCATACGCCGGCATCCCCAACCACAAATTAAAAACTTCATCGATCTTGTACGGATACAGCCGCATCTTAGCCCCAGAGTCACAGCACGGCAACAGAATCTCCTCGCCTAAATGAAGATCCCGATACGCGAGCACCTTAGCCAGAATCTCATCCGCAGCAAAGGTCTGCAATTTCTTGTCAGATAGCTTGTGCACTACCGCCTGCATGACACAACGAGTGCTTTCGAGATCCTCTTTGTGCCCCGAAACCCTTCCTACTAACGGTTGATACGGAGAAAAAAAACCATGCAGCTCCTGAAAATTGCCCATCCATCCTTCGGGATAGACATAACTCACACTCACCGCCGGCAAACGCAAGATAAAAGAGCGCGTTTCATTCCCCAGATGCCAGTTCAAAAATTCATCGAGACTTTTCAATGCCTCCACACGCACACGGCTCTTCCATGCCGTCTTCGGAGGAATCGGCTCATTCACACAATCCCCTAACAGAGGAGTTAGACCTAACAGAAAAGAAAGGAAGAAACACGGATTGATCATGAAACTACCCTTCTATTTAACAATGATGATTTACGGACTGAATATTCTATCAATCGCATCTGAAAACCGCTCTTTAACCGATTCGATATCCAAGACAAGAGGTTCATCGTGCAACGTTTTAGAGGCCAATATCCTCAACTGATGTGAGCTAAATATATCCCCTTCTTTTGTAAAACGCGCCAAAATTTTTTCAGTCCCATTATGGATAAAAAACTCATAGGGACTGCGACTCGCATTAAACCGCGCCGTTACGACATAAGGCCAATACTCAGCATTGAAAATCGACTGACCTTGAAACACCTCTCCAAAGAGATCTTCGCCGATCAGATAGTGAAAAATCGAAGGGAAAATATCCATATGGCAGCACAATGCGCGCTGCGTGAGCTTTGATACATACTCATTCAGACCAAACTTAAAATAGAGAGGCACATGCGTCTGCTGGTGGCTTAAGCCCGAAGCATGGAACAGATACCCCTGCTCATAAAACTCCTCAGCATGGTCTCCCGTAATCATCACGATCGACTCAGATCCCCCTTTATAAGCCTTCAGCGCCTCGAAAAACCTTCCCAATTGCCCATCGACAAAACGAAGTGCATTGCGATAGCGATTGCGAATCCCCTCAAGGCCCGCATTGCTGACTGCCGCTTTAAAATAGTTGACCGTATCTTCGAACGGATGAAAATGGCTCCCCGTCTCTAACGGCCAGCTGTAATCGTGATGGGTCGCATCTAAAAACACCAAAAAGACCCGGCCTGAAGAGGTCGATTCATTCCCCATCTCCTCGATCAAATGATCGATTGCGCACTCATCTTTCTGATACACCTCTTGAATCTCAGAATCCTCTAGAGAATAGTACTTATCCGCCAAGTAGCGCGATTCCCCTAAAATTAGATGATCCATCTGGTAATACCCCAATCGCGCCGAAGAATAGACATGGATCTTGTAACCCATTTTTTTCAGCAAGCGTAGAGGAATACATCCCCCCGTCCATTGATCGGGAACAATCTTGCCAAAATAAAACGGGAACTTCGAAAAGAAGATCGAAAACCAAGAGATCTGCGTCGCATTCCCATTCGAAAGCGCCAAATCAAAATGAACATTTTCCTTCTTAAATTGATGCAACTCAGGAGTGATCTCCTGTGTGATGAAATCCTCTCGCAAGCTCTCCACCACAAATAAATAAATATCCGGTCTACGCGACAGAGAAAAAGCCCGCGAATCTAACTTACGCAACGCATCCTGCTCCTCCTCCGGTTCTTTAAGCGGATTATCCAACGTTAAATACTCTTTTTGCACAGGTAAAAACGTGTTTTTCCAAGGCAGTGTTTTTTCATAAGACTCAAAATGCATCGCCATCGTATTTTGAACCGTCGTCGTCTCCCACACAAATAAAAACAACGCTGTCGTACACAACACGCCGCTAAGCACAGAATATCTCACCATATAGGGATGCCGATCTGTCCACCGCTCCGAGAGGCGATAGAGAAACACACCCCCTAAAATGACCCCAACCCCTGCCAACCCTGCTGCCGCCCAAATAAACAAAGACACATTGCTCGCTAAAAGCAACTCAATAAAATTCGAATAACTCTCTTGAGAGACAAAATGCAGAGCAAACCAAAATGAGATCCCCATTAAACGCACCAACGGAAAATCAATCAGATGCGTGAGCAACATAATAAACGCGAGAGCCACAAAAACATGATCCCATGCTCGCGGCAAATACTGGCGAATCAACCTTCCGACAAGAACCAAAATCGCAGTTTCCAATAGCGCTTCGCCGAGCGCGAAAATAATAAAAAAATACCGCGTAAAGGTCCAAGAAGGTTCTATCAAAAACACATGGAACACATGAAGAAAAGCAATAATGAGAAAATACGCGCCAAAAAAAAGATAGTTAAAGGCATGCCGCGGACCCTGTCCCTTCTGCGGCAAAGAATTGCGCGAAAAATTCGATTCCTCTGAACCCATCTCCATAAAACAAATCAAACCAAAGAAATGATGTGAATAATTTGCTTTATGTGCGAGCAAGCAATATCTTGCAATCTAAAACTATTTAACTCTCACACATCGTGTGATCCACAAGATGCATATGGCGCCAGATACCACCTTCTCGCAGGTGACAATGGTATTTTGCATAGGGAAGATAAGACTTTAAGACCAACTCTGAATCCATGGTCGCATTGACAGCCCATTCCAAGACATTCTTATCAAAGCCCCCAAAAGTAAAACGAGGCAAGAACTCAATACATTTTGCAATGCAGGCATGCATCGGTATCACCCATTTCACAGGGTATTCCGGCTCCGCACGAAAAGGCACCCCCTCTTGAAAGTCGTAGAGCGCCCCACAGGTATCATAATTGATCATCTCGATCCCCTCGCTCTCTTCCCAAACCGTTTTTTTTCGCACCATTGCATAATGCTTTTGCGCTGAATTCACAATCGCAAGATACACCGGCTCTCTTGCTAAGTGCTCCGTAAAAAAGCGCGTGCAGCTCCGCCCCTGTCCCTGCACATCGACGACCACAGCATCATCCGTATACAACTCTCTTACGTAATCGATGTAAGAGGCAGTAGGCGCCGTATAGAGAAAGCGAGACGCATGAAAGTAGATTGAATCATATTCCGGAAATAACGATCGGAACACCTGAATCCACAAACACCCATCGCGCGCTGTAAAAAGGATCCGTTTTTTTCCATGCGTCTGACAAAATTCATGTAAATAAAGCGAGGCTTGCACCAGGATGGGAACATTAAATTTCGCCTGCTCATTCCACAACTCCCATTCAGCTTCCCCCTTTGCATACGGATTTGAAAGACGAAGAGCTCGCATGAGATACGCCAACTGCATCTGCCCCATTTCCGCAACACGCATCTCCTCCAAAGACAGCACACTCTCTTTAAAATGCACCCCAGAAATCCCCTGCGCCAGAGGACTTGAGACATCAGCATGCAAAGAATCCCCGAAATGGGATTCAATTGCATGCACACTCTTTAGCTCATGCCAAATTCTCCCAGAACTTTTTCCCCTTGGTGACGCATAAATCTCCACCTTGGATGTCAGCCCCAGCCGCTCTAAAATCGTTCGCACCTGATCTGTGTTATAATACGTGTCACTGACGATGAGATCCCCACCCCTTACAAGATGGAGATTTTCCAAAATAGGAAACACATGCGCAAGCTCAGTTTCAAATTCAAATTTTTGAAGCGCCGCACACTCCTCATCAGAAATGCCCGTCAGTCTTTGAAAATGCCGATAGATGTCGGGCAACGTCTGATCCGATTGAAAAGCTGCTGCCATCCGAAAAAATGTAAAACCTGGAAAGGGGAAGTTGTTTTGCACAAGATCAAACACCGATTCGGGACGGTAATGAAACCGCCCCAATAGCGTGTCAAATAAATCGAATGAGCGCACACTCACGGCGCCTGTGGAGTCTTCTTTCATTATAAGCCCCCTTACATCAAATGCCGCACCATCCCTTCAAAATTGCGCTTGTGTACATAATGAGACACTTGCTCCGTTGGAGCCCCCAATAGATCTGAAAACCCATGGATATAAGGCATCACATTGCCTTTGGCATGCTCTTCTCGCATCCTTTTGCTAAAGCCTCCCACAAAAGCATCCCATTTAAAGGAGCTTTTTTCAATCTCTCTAGCGCACTTTCTCAAATGCGACGTGGACAAAATATATCCCATAAAGCGAAGGGGATGCACATGATTGATCTTCTTCCCTCGTTTTTCCATGTCTCTTTTTTTAAAGGCCAATTCGAAAATGTTTTTTTCGGCAAGTGTCGTGATGATGTACGCAATCTGGCGCATTTCTACATCGGTCAGCGGCAACGTATAGAAAGGATCGATACCCAACTCTTCATTTACAAAAGAAATCGGAGCCACAGGCTCGCTTTCCCCCCAAATAAAACCGCTCACGGGAATCTCCATGAAATCTCCCTGTGAGCCCCAATTACTTGCAAAACGGCACTCTACATCTAGAAAATCGCAGATCTCCTCTCGCAACTGCGGAAGCTCCCATCCAACGATCGCCGCATAAGACTGCTCCACAAAAGCAGAAAAACTAGGCTCTTCATTTTCCACGTCTAAACAAAAGGCCGCCCACAACAACCGATCCACCTTATGAGGAAAAGCTGTATACTCCTCCAATCGCCCTCTCAACTGCTCTTTGACGCACTGTAGTTCCTCTTCAGAGTACAAAGAAGAGCGAATCTCTTTTAGCTCTCCTACCCACTCCCGCAAGGCCTCTTCGCCGAGCTCCTTAAAAGAAGCATCTTCCCACCCAGAATGGACGGGGAACCCTTTACCCAGCATCCTCTGCTGGAAAAGATCGTGCAACAAAATCTGCTTCCACTCTTCCCGTAAATTCTCACTGTCTTGTAGCCCCACGTTGTCCTGGACGACATAGGATTCAATCTGAGAATCCTCCACAGCTCGAGCCTCCGGGCAATAACCCAATAGGGTAGCCCCTGCGATCATAGATACAAACAACCCCAAGAATCGGCTTCTGGCTGCGTTGGCTTTACCCCAGAGCCTTCTTTTCGGGATCGCTCCGTGTCTATGAACACTGCCACGATCTCGAAAAGAAGAATCTGGGGAGTCTTCTTGCCAAAAATCCGATTCTTGATGTTGTTTGTGTCTTAGAACGGGAAACCGCGCCATCCTCGCCTCCTTCATAGATGATGAAAGCGCAGGGTATAATCAAAAACTTTCATTCAACGCAATCTTTTTTCTAAACCTTAGGCCTAAGAGAAGAAAGCGCTTAAAACTTTTATAAAAGATTCGAAAATAATAATAGATAAAAAATATTTGACATTTGTTATGATCAAGTAAAGAAAAGAAACTAAGGAAATAAAGATGCGGCATACCATCTTTTTATTTGGTGAAGCAGAAAAAGGGGAGTTTTGCACCCCCCATTTTTTACAATCTCTTCCCCAACTCGCAGAAACCTTTGGAAATCCTCCCGAAGAGAGTCAAGGGCTCATTTATGCCGTCCAAGCGCTGCTCTTCGAACGGGAACTCTTCTACTACCGAGTCAAAGAAGAGGGCTTTAGCACCCACGACTACATGCGCGGTCTAAAAATGCTCGAACATCAAAGGCAAGCCTTCAACAACCTGACAGCCATTTGCATGCCCGGCGTCGGGAACAGAGAGATCATCGAAGCCACAAGTAGCTTATGCTCGCTCCACAAAACCTTTCTGATTACGACCGAGAAAGATCTCTATGACTTTCTCACCCACCATCACTTAAAATAAGTAACGAGCCCCTCTTGGGTCGGCTTCATTGCTTTGTCGCCCGCTTTCCAATTCGCAGGGCACACTTCCCCATGATTCTCATAGAAATCCAAGGCATCGATCAAGCGTAAAATCTCATCAATCGATCTTCCCAGCGGTAAATCGTTCACGAGTTGGTGACGGACAATCCCATGCTTGTCAATGAGGAACAACCCACGATAGGCAATCCCCTCATCTTCCTTCAAGACATGATAATGATGAGCAATCGCTTTGTTTAAATCAGACACAAGCGGGTATTCCACCCCTTCAATCCCCCCTTTCGCTTTGGGAGTCTTGAGCCACGCAGCATGGGAGAACCAGCTATCTACAGAACATCCCACCACTTGCGCGCCCCGCTTTTCAAAAGCAGACAGATTTTCCTGAAACGCATGCAACTCTGTCGGACAGACAAAGGTGAAATCGAGAGGATAGAAGAAAAACACCACGTATTTTCCCAAAAAATCCCGCAGGGAAAATTCAGGTACAAGCTCTCCCTTGACCACCGCTTTCGCACTAAAATGAGGGGCAGACTTGCCCACGAGTAAACTATTCATAAAGCCTCCTTAAAATTTATCTTCCGCATGCGCAATCCACGCCTCTTTGCCAATTGTCGTCGGATCTCCATGACCCGGGTAGACCACTGTCTCTTTCGGCAATAGAGAAAGCCGCTTCAACGACTCCCACATCGCCGCCGGATCTCCCGTCGGGAAACTCAAATTCCCAATCGTCCCTTTAAATAAGGTATCCCCAGAAAACAACACGTGCTGCTTCTTTAAATAAAAACAAACACCCCCAGGAGTATGTCCCGGCGTGTGAATCACCTCGATTTCCAACTCTCTCACCTCAATCTTCTGGCCATCGGTTAAAAAACCCTCCGGCTGTGCAGGTGTGATCGGAAAATATAACGGCAGCTTGTCCGATCCCGGCACTTTCACATTCCCCGCATCCGCTGCATGAACAAAAATGGGTACATTCAACTCCCGCTGCAGCAAAGCCGCATCAGCGGTATGGTCCCAATGGGAATGGGTCAGTAAAATCTTCTGCAAGTGCAAAGAAAGAACCTGAACCCGTTCCACCGTATGCTCCGCGCTCTCAAAGGGAACATCGATCACCACCGCTTGTCCTGTTTTGGAACATGCGAGCAGATAGGAATTCGTGTCAGCAGGGCCTGAAGAAAATGTTTCAATGATCATATCGCCACACCTAAAAAAATCTATTTAGAAAAGGGGGCCTCAACTTAAAGGCCAGACCCTCTAAAGAGAATAAAGCCTTTAAACGAGATGAAAAGAATAAAGATTGCACCGGAGAGGATTCGAACCTCTGACCTCCCGGTTCGTAGCCGGGTGCTCTATCCAGCTGAGCTACCAGTGCATAGGCAGACAATCCTATCTTAACCCTCTAATTTTCCTCAATCCTTTAATTTTTCTCCCCACTCCGCTATCCTATCTCCATGAAACAAATCCAACTTTACTGCCCATTAAGCACCCCAGAGGAGCCCCTTCTAGCCCAGCTAGAAGCCATCCCCATCCATCACCTCTATTCTCTAGAGGACCCGGAAACGGATACTCGCCTCATCGGAGGCTGGATCGAACCTCACCTCCTCCCTCTCAGTCATCCCCAAATCCACACCATCGAAATTCTCGACACCACCCCCATCAACTGGGAAGAGCAATGGCAAGCCTTTGCCCCCGATTTTCATGATGGCAAGGCCCATATCGACCTCTCCCCCCATGGAACCCTCCTTCTAAAACCCGGCGCCGGCTTCGGGGACCTCTCCCATCCAACCACCCGTCTCGCGCTCCAACTCCTCGCCCCCCGAGCTCCGAGCACCACACTCATCGACATCGGCTGCGGTAGCGGGATCCTCTCTTTAGCAAGCCTCATCCTTGGCGCACGGCACGCCATCGGCATTGACATCGACACAGACGCCCTCGCCCACGCAGCAGATAACGCCGCCCTCAACAATCTGCATACCCAAGTCACCTGGACACAAGAACTGACAACAGAACAGAATCTCCAAGAGCCCCTTCTGATCGTCATGAACATGATCCTTTCCGAACAACAAACGGCATGGGCATCTCAAACACAGCTCCACAACCTCCCCGCCACAATCATCACCTCGGGAATTTTAGCATCTCAGAAAGACGCCTATCTAGAAATGACACAAAGCTGGGGATGGACACTCATCGAAGAGCTAAGGGAAGAAGAGTGGATGGGATTTGTATACCAGACTTAAGTTGCAAATCCCCTTAAATGACACCGAAACAACTTAAGATGCATGACGAGCAAATGCCGTATGAATCCTTCTCGAAATCCTTCTTAATGTGACAGCAGCGGGGTCATTTGCGCATTTCTTCGATTTGCGATCCGCGATCGATGTTAAGTTCTGCACAATGACTTTAATATTATGCTTTGCTTCCTTTCGATCATCCTCGTACTTTAGCTGCGCTACCTCATCTTTGAAAGACTTCAGATTGGCGTTATTAAACAAATCGTTAAGCTCCTCTGAAATTTCATTTAGATCAAAATCTTTCGCCTCATACCCTTTCTTAATTTTGTGGTCATATCCCAATAAACTCCAAAATCGATTGCAAAATTGCACCCAACCTACGGTCCATTTATTATGGGCATCATATGTCACAGACAAGCAGTCTGACTTTCCATCCATTGAGGCCAACTCAAGATACCTTAGGTTTTGAGTCGTGAGTCTTTCTAAATCGAGCCAATCATAATTCGACATACGGCACCTTAAATTTATCTGTTAATTACGAATACAAATTTCACGTAAACATATTATAACACGAAATAATATAAAAATCAACTAAAAAACAAATATAACATGAAATTACATATAAAAAAAGCGGACCCATTTAAGAGATCCGCTTATTCACACTAATATAATCGATGAGACTTGTTATGCTGATACACGCAATGTATTAACATAGTCTTTGAGCACTTGAAGATGCGCAGCCTCAATCATAGCAATACGACCTGCAACATCCGCGTTAGCAACTCCAGTAGCACCTCTGATGTCTGCTTTATATTGTTTGCTTTCAATAACACTTTGTAACGATTGTATAATAGCTAGGCAGAGATTCTCATGAGTCGCACCTTTAAATTGACCTACATGTCTGTCAATCAAGTCCTTGCAACGTTTTTTATTATTCTCTTCTTCTAAAACAAGAAGTCTGTTTACTTCTACAGGATCGTTCTGCACCCTAGCCGCACGTGAAAACATAGTAGTCATTGTAATCTGATGATCCAATTTAAAATCGCGTTTGGCGACTTCTTCTTGTTGAGCCGCTTCTGCTTTGGCAAGACGCTTATCTGCTTTAGCTTTAGCTTTCGCTTGAGCTTGCTCTAATCGCATCGCTGCTGCTTCTTGCAAAAGTTGGGCTCTCATTTGTTCCGCTAACTCTCGTTCTTGCTCTTTAGCAGCCCGTCTCTGCTCTTTTCGTGTCGGAGATGGAGTTTTTGCAACTTCATTAAATCCCAATAAAGGATCACTGTCGTCAGAACGATGATCTTCACCATCAGGAAAATCCAACGCATCCCTAAATTCCATTTCTTCTTCAGAGATTGATCCATCGGAAATACTGCTGCCGTCCCCTGTTCTGACTGCGCGATAATCACTCATTTCATTGTCAGGAGTTGAAGATCTCGACCCATTTGCTCTGAAACCAAATTCAGAGTTCAACCTATCTACGATGGCAGTTAATCGCTGCGCTTCTGGATCTTGAGGCGATCCTCTTTCTTTACGAGCAGCAATAAGAGTTAAGTTTTGGGCTGCAGCTTCAATCGTTCTGATAGCGGCAGCTTTTGCCGCTTTACCTTTTGGCGTCTTCCTTAACTTGAGCTCTCTAATGTCAGTATGTAAATTTTGGATGTTGACTCGAGAAAATAACGGCTCAAGTTTGTCAGCAATCACTTTCAAATCAATATTTTCTCTGTAATTCTTTCCTGTGAAACAGCTAAAAAAGATCTTAAACTTGGCCAGATATTTATTTACCGTTTCAAACTTAACAGTCAGACACTCGCTACTTCCGTTCATAGACGCTAATACGTTCAATCTTTGATTACCTAGCCTAAGCTCATTAGGACGACATGCTGAATTCACTGACATATAATTTACCTCAAATAATAATAAAATTCTGGCGCGCTTAGAACTACTAACGTTCTTTATTATATAAGTCAGATCGCAAATAATTCGCGATACGACTGCGCTAACGAGCTAATTATACAACTAAATTAATATAAAAGTCAACTAAATTAGAATATTTATAAAATAATTACAATCGCAGATTAAGCATAAATAACTCCTACCATATATAACCAAGATCACTACAATAAAGCATTATTGACTATACTCGATCATACGGAACAAAAAAAAACATAAACATCTTGCAATCAACATGTTACAGACAATTTCACAATTAAAACAACAGCACTAGTCACTGACTACAAACAACTTACAATCAATAAAACGAAATACGTTAATTACATTGACAAATAAAATACAATAGTGATATAATAAAATTACGAAGGTGCTATTACACGAGCAAAACGTAATAAAAACATAATAACATATATAATATGGAGATCAAAAATGGTTAAATCAGTACAAACAACATCAATTCGATTCGTAGACACAAGCCCAGCAATCGAAGCGAAGCTAGGTACAATATCCCCTCTTACAGCTCTATTTGCGGAAAAATTAATGCGCATTGATGATAGAGCACACGCAACTAAGCAAGAGGTAAAAAAAGGAAAATTCACCCTGAATGATGGGACGGACAAATTGTCAGTTGTATACACTAGACAAGCCTCTAAAACTACTGTCGACTATGAATTCTCACTGACCCCATCTACCATTCACGATACAAGCAGAATCAAAGGATATGACACTGCTCTAGGGATGAACATTACAAAAGAAGTGACACCACTCGGAACAATTGTTCAACGTTACTTCCCTGCTGAATAATTTTCTTAAGACAACTGCTGAATAAAAAAAGTGAACCTTTCGGTTCACTTTTTTTTTGACTTAGAAGAGTCTTGAATCTGATTTCTCAGATGGATAACAACCTTACATCATATCCATTCCGCCAAATCCACCCATGCCACCCATTCCGCCCATTCCCATACCGCCGCCCATGCCATCCATTGGCATGCCCGCTTTCGATTTAGGCTGAGGCTTATCAGTGATCATGGCTGCGATAGTGATCAGCAGACCAGAAACCGATGCCGCGTTGATGAGAGCGCTTTTGGTTACGAGGACAGGATCGATGACGCCATCCTTAATGAGATCGCTGAACTCATCAGTGAGTCCATTATAGCCCCATGAGCCGTCTTTCTCGAAGATCTTCTCTGCGATCAGGTTGCCTGGTTTACCGCAATTGCTTGCGATTGCTGTAGCTGGAGCAAACGCAGCTTCGCGGATGATGTCAATCCCGATCTTCTCATCGCCCGTCGCTTGAAGCTTATCGAGAGATTTAACAGCGCGGAGCAATGCTACGCCGCCGCCAGGAACAATCCCTTCAGCAACAGCAGCACGAGTCGCATGCAGAGCATCGTCGACGCGGGCTTTTTTCTCTTTGAGCTCCGCTTCGGTAGCAGCACCCACGTTGATGACAGCGACGCCGCCAACGAGTTTCGCAAGGCGCTCTTCGAGCTTCTCTTTTTCGTAGTCGGAGGTGGAGTTAGAGATCTCTGCTTTAATTTGAAGAATACGCGCTTCAATGGCAGAAGAAGATCCTGCGCCATCGACGATCGTCGTCTCTTCTTTAGAAACCTTCACGCGCTTTGCTCTTCCCAACACTTCGAGGCCGACATCATCTAGACTTAAACCTACATCGGATGTAACGAGAGTTCCACCGGTTAAGATGGCGATATCTTCGAGCATCGCTTTGCGGCGCTCGCCAAAAGCTGGTGCTTTAACTGCGCAGAGAGACAAGCCCCCTTTCAGCTTGTTGACAACAAGCGTTGCGAGCGCTTCTTTGTCGATATCATCGGCAATGATGAGAAGAGGTCTCTGACCCGCTTCGACAACTTTTTCCAAGATTGGAACGAGATCTCTCGCATTGGAGAGCTTCTGATCTGTAATGAGGATAAGAGCATTGTCGAGCTCGACGGCCATCTTCTCTGCGTTCGTGATGAAGTAAGGAGAAAGATACCCTTTATCAAACTGCATTCCTTCAACATAGTCAACGGTGGTGTCAATTGATTTCGCTTCTGCAATCGTGATACTGCCGTCTTTACCCACCTTTTCCATCGCTTCAGCGATGATGGCGCCGATTTCCGGGTCATTATTTGCAGAAATCGTCGCAATTTGTTTGATCTCTTCAGGTTTGCTGATCTTTTTAGCGAGCTTATCGAGAGCTTCGATCATCGTTTCAACCGCTTTTTCAATCCCGCGCTTGACGCCCATCGGATTGGCGCCAGCAATCACATTTTTCACGCCAGCGCTATAGATCGCTTCTGCCAAAACAATCGCAGTTGTCGTTCCATCGCCTGCGACATCGGATGTTTTCGAGGAGGCTTCTTTAACGAGCTGAGCGCCCATGTTTTCAAATTTGTCTTTAAGAGCGATCTCTTTAGCAACAGTAACGCCGTCTTTTGTCGAAAGAGGTGCGCCATAGCCTTTATTAATGACCACGTTGCGCCCTTTAGGGCCTAAAGTGACAATCACCGCTTTGGCGAGCTTCTTCACACCGCTGAGAATCGATTTGAGCGCTTCTTCATTAAATTGCAGCATTTTTGACATCGTCATTTCTCCAGAAATTAAGGGTTATGAATGGACGAGCACGCCCAGGATATCATCTTCAGATAGGATCAAATAGTCTGCTTGCGCATCTTCGGTTTTCACTTCGGTACCAGAATAAGAGCTGAAGAGAACCTGATCGCCGATCTCGACGTTCATCTTCTTGAGAGAGCCCGATTCATCGCGTTTTCCAGGACCTACCGCCACAACTTCTCCTTCACGAGGTTTTTCTTGTGCGGCTTCGGGAAGTAAAATTCCCCCTTTGCTGGCAGTTGCTTTTGAGCGCTTGACTAAGACGCGATTGCCCAGAGGTTTGATTGTATGTGCGGACATAAACAACTCTCCTATAAGTTAATGAGGATATTTTCGAATGGCCTGATCGTACTGCGAATTCCGTTTTTTGTCAAGGACGGCGAAAAGATTTTAGCAGAAAAGCGATTTGAGTGCTAATAGAGCAGATATTTGGACCGCACGTCCAAAAAGGCTTCTCGCTCTTGCTTTTGGTAAAGGATCAATTTCCATGCGGTATACTTTTCTTTAATCAACGTAGAGAGCATCTGGGCATTTCCATTCGCCTTGCAAAACAAATCTTTCTTTGACGTCTCCAACGCCGCAAGCTTCGCATTCATCTGGGCAGGATAAAGATTTTTAAGAATACCGATCAGCATATATTGGACGGCGACTGGACGGTAGGAGAGGCGGTTTGTCACCACAATTTTCACCCCCTGACAATCTTTCCCCTTATATGAGCCGAAAAAAGGTCGGTAGAAAAAGGGAAGAAACGTCACACCGGGCAATTTTTGCGCATTGAGCTGATCAGCGAGCTTTTGGGCGTGAATCCACGGCGCCCCAATCACTTTAAAAGGCAAAGTATATCCGACACCGATGTTCACTAACCCCAACTCCCCTAGAATTCCGGTCGATGCGAAGAAAAGAGGAGTATCCGCTTCGGGAATTTGAGGACTTGTGGGAATCCAATGCAATCCAGTATCCGCATAACTCATTGCGCGTTTCCATCCGCGCATCGGAATCACTCTCAACGCACAGCCCACTTTATAGTGCGCATTAAAAAAGCGCGCGAGCTCTCCAATTGTCATCCCATGGCAATAGGGCACGTTGATGTACCCGATAAACGAGCGCCAATTGTCTTCGAGCATTGGCCCATCGACAGTAAGCCCATTAATGGGATTGGGCCGATCGAGTACGATCACAGGGATCTTCCGTTTTGCTGCTTCTTCCATCACATAAAATAAAGTGGTAGTATAAGTGTAAGAACGGCAGCCGATATCTTGAATGTCGTAAAGAATGACATCGATTCCGTGGAGCATTTTTTCCGTCGGGCGCCGCGTCTTTCCATGCAAGCTGTAGATCGGGATGCCGAGCGGTCCATGCGTTTCTTCGACAGCTTCAAATGCATACTGTGCACCGCGAATTCCATGCTCAGGAGCAAACAAAGCCACAAGTTTCACTTCAGGTGCCGCCTCTTTCAAGCGATCGATCGTGGAGCGCAATTTGCTATCCACTCCCGTGTGATTGGTGACAAGTGCAACCCGCTTTCCTTTTAGCTCGCGGATGTGCCCTTCGTTAAAAAACACCTCCACGCCGAGCTCCACTTTAGGAGCAATACTCATCGCAAACACCGGAAGCAAGAGAAAGAAAAAGAAAGAATAGAGCTGCCGCATGGTGCCTCAGAATGATGAAGCTCATCTTAATCCATTTTTTGTTTATTGAGCCATCTTCATTTGCAAGACAGAACAAGGATCTGCTTGCCTTAAATTTTTCTCGAAAGTAAGCTCTCCGCTCAATTTTCACATGTGCCGAAATAATAGGAACTCATCCATCATGGCGATTTATTTTACATCCAGACTGACTTCTTCTCACAACTCAGAATTACCCACACATTTCACCCGAGCACTGAGTTCTGTTGAAAAGTCTTCTTGGTTATCAAACGCTCTGTTTTTTGCTAAGCTGTATGTGTTAGACTTAGTGGATCCCTTTACTCGAATCTATGAGAAAGGGTCCGTCGGTAGGTTTTTTCATCGTCAAGTGGAGCAATTATCGGATTTCGAAGGGGTCAAAACAACACTTGGCACGATTGCAACAACAGTTGCAGAGCACCCTTTGGATACACTTACAATCGCACAACCATTTTTAGCGCCTCAATTAGGTTCAGAGCTGACCTTATACATTCAGAACGCAATTAGCGCTGTAACGCTCTATCACAGCGCAAACCTCTCTGCACATGATCTAAAAAAACTTGCCCAATCTGGCCTAGTTGGCAAATTAGTCATTCTCATCGCTTTGTCATCTTTACCTGGAGCTTCCGGTGCCACGACCTGCCACTATCCGAGCATGGTGGATGCCTGTGCTGGTTATAACAGTCACGAGTGTGCCACGCTGACGATGGGACGGATACAGGAAACAGTACAACGCTGCCGCAAAGGAAACTGTGAAAACTTAAGCTTAGAACATTCTTACACACACCACTCAAATTTTGAGGGATTTACTCCCGTTTCCGCTACGGGGACCTGTCCTGGAGAAGAAATGTGTTATCTCGTGGCTCCTGCACCGGATCTGCCGTCTATTGAAGTTTGCTGGAATCCAAGCAAAATCCTCGAACCTCGCACGTTTGATCAACACGACACGTTAAGTCCGACATTCGAAAACTTTCATGTGATTGGCGTAGGACACTCCATTTATCCCGCGGACACGAGAAAACTCGGTCGTTCACGGCCGAGATGAATCGCGCCTTTTCGGACAGAGTGGCTTATAACTCTTCGATATGCTCCAAAGC
>JAGVMG010000062.1 GCA_020053915.1 Parachlamydiales bacterium
AAAAGTTTTTGCATATAACATGCTTTCGCTTAACATGGTTCCATTTCAAAGGAGATTGCCATGGGACAAAAGCAGAAGCATATTATATGTAAAAACTTTTTTAACTATGTACTAGATATCTGAGAGTGGCGATCTCCTCCTGCCTTTTAGGCAAAAAAATTGATAAGGATGTGGCACGATGCCCCTCTCTGATAACTTTTTCGTTAAAAATCCTCTTAAAAAAGTGGAACATCGAGAAGGGTCCTGCATTTTCTTAAATATCTAACAATCATACAAGTAAAGATTGTAATTACAATTGCAGTGTAATTTAAATACTGTATTTAGTATAATTTTATTAATAAAACTAAATTAAATAAAAAAGAGAAGCTATGGCTGCCACTTCAGAGAAAATAAGCCCTATCATAACCATTCCCTCTCTGCCTCCAGTTTGCATCTTATCAAAAAATTATGAAAAACTTTCCGATAAAGAGGTCTCTAAAACGGTTCAATTTTACTTCCAGGCTTTGAAAGAACTGATCAATTCAGGAGATAAAAACGCCTTCATACGTTCAGGCGATGGCTGGCACGTCTTGTCTGTATTGCGTATGCTAAATCCAACAGAGAGCACCCCTCTTCTTTTAGAGCTAATTACACTCGTATTCGAAAAACAATTGCTCAATGCACAACCGCGAGCTTCTTATGAATATCTCACTGCACACGTTCAAGATAAAAAGCTTCTTAGTTCTATAGCCCGCCCCTATTTCCAAGCACTTTCTGACCCTTGCCAAATCTTGTGGTTCGCAATTATTTCCGGAGATGCAGATCTTGCTGAAAATGCCATTCGATCAGGAGCTGATGTCAACGCTCTTTTGCACGTCGGGATGTCTCCTCTTCTTCTCGCATGTAAACAAGGCAATTACGCACTTGTTAAACTCTTAATAGCGAAAGGGGCCAATCCGAGATTTATCGGCGGCACACACGATCATGAAACGCCCGTCACAGAGCTTAGGCACCACTCAGAAGCGTGGGTGATTGAGTTGTTCAAGCCAGAGGATATCGCCTTCTCAAATGAGTTTGAAAATCGGAAAATACTGACTCACTTGTCCAGCGCTAAAGGCGCTCTAATAGAGCACTCGTCAACACTCGGTGATCACACCTTTTATACAGAGGGCGAAAGACCGCGCCTATTCCTTCAACAACTGTTAAAGTGTCAACAAATGATCGAATCAGCCATTGGAGAGATGCATAGCAGAGTCGGCACTTTTTATGAATCTACGACCAAAGAATTGTCCGAGCAAGACAAGCTCCTCATAGAGGGAAATAGCGAGTTGCGCGCAGCTTTAAGCGACGCAATGATTTCGTTGATTCCCACGTTTGCACATTATCTACAGTTCGAAATTTTAGAGAGGTATCGACATATCGATGAGGCGATGTCAGATGCATTACAGAGGCTGAAGCGGAATGAACCTGTGATCTGTTTTGGCACAACGAAGAATCCGGGAACATGGAATAGAGGAGCTCCCAATCTGCATGCATGGGGACTCGTCATATCACGCGATCCCGCTCCCGAATCTAAAGGTTATCTCGTTCAAAGGATTGATCGAGGAATAGTCAACAGTGGAATTACCACTTTATCCATTACAGAGGCCGAGGCAATTGAATTTATTTCCGATTACTTACAGGCATCCAATTGGAAATCTTATCCGAAAGATTCAGAGAACATACAAAAAAGCATTCATGCTAAGTTCGACTCTTTTTTAAAAACTGCGCCAGCAAGCTTACTCAGTCTCCCAGCACAACAGGCGGGTGTTTGTTGTATGACAAGCTTTGAAGGGGTGGTTCTTGCCTATTTACGAGCTCAGTTCGCTCTTTCTGTTGATTTTTCTACAGCAAGCCTACTCGCTAAAGGTTTTGCGGAGAGATTATTTCAAGAGATTCTAGCAAAAAATATTGTAGACTATCTTGAAGAGCATTTTAGCGAATCCAGCGCGTCATTGATGCCACCTGATCTAGAGATCCTCGAAAAAGCTGTGTTCATTATGCAAAGCATCGATCCATTACCAAGTACGTATCATCCTAAAATTCTCTCCGCCATCCAACAAAAAAGCATACAACCTGTTCAGGCATTTCCTGAAAACATCTTTGCTGTAACAAAACAGCCTTATATAGAATATCTTTTCAAAACGTTGCAAGTGAAGCTTATTTTCAACAATAAAACAGAATTTTCTAAAATAATAACAACGCTTACACTTCGTTTATTATTAAAAAACACTTCCGTTTATAGATCTGGCAAGGAATTAAATTTTGACAGCCCGATTCTTTTCACAAAAGATAACATAGGCACTGTTGGAGCAATCATTGACCATTTCCGAAGTTTTCGACGAGAAATCACCATGCACCCTCCTAAAGACAGTCTTGCAGACCTCTATTTCTTCCTATTGGATATGAACGCAGAAGCGATTACCGAGGAGGAGTTCTTGAAACGCTTTGATCACCTTTCCCCTGACAATCAAGAGCTCATTCTCTCCTTCCCTCCTTTCTATAATGAGACGGGAAGCCTTTCATTCGATCTGATGTTTGCAGCCGTTCACAATGCCATTTTTGCAAAATATGCATCACTTTCTAACTACGACCATCATGATCAGATCCACGAAATCATCTTCAAAATAAAAGCCGACTCATTGCTAACTGCATTTCATCGAATGCCGGATCCTTACAAAGTACTGTTTCGTTTCCAGCTCAAAACGGAGGGGATTCCTCCACTTGAAGAGTCCACTGCTATTTTTTCAGAAGGAAGTAAGCTGCATAGGTTGATTCAAGGCGTACATTGCCCCCCAGGCTGGCTTTTCAATCTCATTTCCGGTTTAGATTTTTCTCAAGGGGACCCCCTCTTTTATCTTCAATTGTTTAATGATCCTGAATATTTTCTAATGTATCAAAGCGCAGGCACTTCAACGAAAATGGAGTGCCGCAATCCTGCACGTCTCGCCTTGGCCCTATCCCTTCTAAAAAACTAATAAAAGAATTAAATTACAAGACGGTATGACGAACAATCAAAAAATCTGCCGTTTCTCTTACAACTTCTTGAGACCAGTTTTTCAAATAATGCAACGGAAAGAACGTATCTCCTTCATAGGATTTTTTTAGATACGTCATCACAGCCGATTGGATCAGTCCTCGACTAAAAAATAAATGAAAGATCTCTGCCCCTCCGATGACCCAGTGCGTCTTCTCTCGTAATAGAGGATTCTTTTCAAAGAGATGCTCGAGCTCTTCCAACCCAGAAACTTGAAAAATATTTTCACACTTTCTCACCTGGCGCTTCCGCGTAAAGACAATGCTGATTCGCCCTTTAAATGCGCGCTCCGGCATTGAAAGATAAGTGCTATATCCCATGAGCATCACATGACCCCAGGTCGATGCGCGAAAATGAGCTAACTCTTCAGGATAATGCCAGGGCAGAGTCCCCTCATTTCCAATGACTCCTTGAGGATCACATGCAGCTAAAGCAACAAATTTCATGCCTAAAACTCGACTTAAATCCAATTTTTAGCGAGCAGATCTAGAGGAAGAGCTCGGCAATTTAGTTATTTCTTCGCGAAATTCATAGCCGAAGGCGCTATTTATGAGCGAAGAAATAACTAAATTGCCAGCTATTCTTTCGGAGATGCCGCTAAAAATTGGATTTATGTCGAGTAAAAGAGTAAATTGTTCTTGCCCGGAAAGCAAGGCCTAAAGTATTGTATTTCCCAATTAACCAGCCAACTGGCGGGATGTTTGATGATCCATCACACTGATTCTTACTCTTACGGGTTCGTTTCACTTGCCCTTACCGGGCAAGCCGTGATGCTTGCGTGTTCGCACGTATAAATCTTCAGCTTCTGACCCGCCTCCCCTTTTTTCTCCCCCACGAAGACCTTAAGAGATCAAAGCCCGAAGCGGGAAAGCAGCTGACAACTGTATAGGACGATGATGACTACAACAGAATATAGTTTAACAACGGAACAGCCGCGGCGCTCCAGCCTTCTCACGACAGGATTTGCCCTCTTCTCCATGTTCTTTGGCGCAGGGAATTTGATCTTCCCCTTAATTATTGGTAAATCTGTCGGCTCCAGTACCTGGTACGCACTTCTTGGCTTAAGTATCACCGCTGTTGCCGTTCCCTTTTTAGGACTTGCCGCTATGATGCTCTTCCAAGCGGATTACAAAAAATTCTTTGGAAGACTCGGAAAATACCCCGGCATTCTTTTACTTCTCCTTCTTCAGCTCATTCTAGGACCCTGCGGCGTCATTCCCCGCCTCATCACTTTGATGTATGCGATGTCGAAACCTTATCTCTTTGGCTTGCCCTTAAGCGGATTTAGCATTTTAGCGGTCGCTCTTATTTTCGCATGTACCTTTAAGCGCGACTATTTGATTAAACTCATCGGCGCGATTTTAACTCCTGTCCTTTTAATCGCATTAGCAGCTCTCATGTATCTGGGACTCACAGATCCTTCCGCTTTCAGCACAGCACACGCTCCAGCTGCAAGTAGTTTTGTTCAAGGCCTTGTCGGCGGGTACAATACGATGGATTTAATCGCCGCCTTTTTATTCGCAACGGTCATGCTTCCCCATTTCCAAAAATCGCATACGGCAAACTCCGATAAAAAAGGGATGATGAAAGAGATGTTTTGGTCGAGCCTCATTGCCGCAGCCCTTCTCATGATCAACTACATCGGTCTCGCTTGGGTCTCTTCCTTGCACTCCTGGACAGTCGATGCTTCGATTCCTCCGGAAGAGCTGCTCGGTGCGATCGCATGCAAATTGCTAGGACCTGCAGGGGGCTTTATTGCGGCAATCACCGTCATCCTCGCCTGCTTAACCACAGCGATCACCTTAGCTTCGATCTTCGCCGACTATCTACAAGTGGAAATCTGCAAAAAGAAGATCAAGCCGAACGTCGCTTTAATTGTGACCTTGGTAGCTTGCATGCTCTTTGCGAACTTAGGGTTTAGCGGTATCGTTGCACTTCTCGCTCCGATTTTACAGGTGGTTTATCCAGGCCTCATCGTGCTCACCGTATTCAATTTCCTCCATTCTATGTATGGCTTTAATATGGTCAAAACACCCGTTTTTGCCGCTTTTGCCATTGCATTGATCTGCTGGATCGTCCCCGCTTGAAGGCCCTACGTACCGAGAGCCGCCAAAAGCTCTCGGTCTCTCGGTATAATCCATTAATTATCAACACACTAACAAGCATCACAATCACACCACATTCATTTACTTTAATCGCCTTACAATGTATAATGTTTATTACAATAATTACATAAGGCGAAACTATGGCACCATCACAGAATATACCCCCTTCAGTAGAGCACGAAAAGCTCTTAGAAGAATGGAGTCAATTCCGAACCCCTGGGTTTGATCAGTTCAGACGCAGCTACCGCGTCCTTAAAGGTCCTCATCCAAAACTGCCCACAGCCTTCATATTGATATGTGCTGAAAAGACCGTAAAGCAGATTCTATCTCAATGCAATCATATCGGAATTGCCGCAGATGAGCATAAAATTGAGAATGTTCTTACGGATTTATTCGAAGGTTACTTAGATGGCTCATGCTTTGGATCTGTCAGTCGTCTTTTAATGCATTGCGACAAAGAAAATAACATGACTGCTGCAATGCAAAAACTAAAAGGTGATTATTCAAATATTTTAATCGCGCAAGCACTGCAGAAATTTCCATCGCATGTAAAACTTAAAGATTTACTAACTGAAAGAGAACTCTCAGAAATCACTTACAGTATTAGATCAGATAATTTTCGCTGCGCTCACTTGAAAATGATGAATCAACTCCTTTATTCTGAATACGCAGCTTGTCACCACTTTTATGGAGTCCCTAATCCTCATATTGCTGCTCAAATCGCTAACAATCAAATGGAAATCGATGCTCTGTTGCGCAAAGCTGATGACTACGAGAAACTGTTAGAGGGATATCCTGAAAAAGTAGATATCATTGCCCAACTGTTAAAAGACTTGCGTAATTTAGGAATAGATCCTGAGAGGCTCTCCTCTACAACCTGCCCTATGACTGCATCTGAAGAGACCTATCGGACAACATTTGAAGCATTAGTATCCCCGTTTCCCGAGGGAGCTACCATTCGAGGAACAATCGATCTTCCAGGTCACATCATCGCTTTTGAAAAGACCCCCGAAGGGCTGTATTTATTCGATACAATTAGAGGGAAGCCTGAGCTCTTTTATTTCAGCAATGAAGACTATCCGAAATGCTTACATCAGTTCATTAAATACGACATGAAAGACACACTTAACAAACCCGACCAAATTGAAAAAATTACCGATGGAACAGTCCGCTTTGTAGCGACCTCATTTGAAATGACCCATTGAAAATTGAAGTGCAAATGCATATACTCGTCCGAACCTAAATCGACGAGGAATCATGAAAGCGACATATCGAGAAGATTTTTTGAAAGCAGGGGCTCTGGCAGGTCAGGTTCGGGCCTATGGCAAATCGTTAATTCAAGCCGGCGCTTCCTATAACGCAGTGATCCAAGCCGTCCGCAATAAAATTGATGAACTCGGTGCAATTCCCGCCTTCCCACCTCAAATAGCTTTAAACGATGTCGCTGCCCACTACCTTCCCCAGCCAGGTCAAGACATTATTTTCTCCAATGAAGTTATTAAACTGGATGTCGGCATCTGTTACAATGGCGCGATCGGCGACTGTGCTGTCACTGTCGATCTCTCGGGAAAATATCAGAACATCGTCGATGCCGCTGAAGCTGGTCTTCTCGCCGCAGAAAACATGGTGAAAGTCGGTGTGCCGATCCGTGAAATTGGCAAAGCCATCGAAGAGACAATCACTTCCTTCGGTCTAAGTCCCGTGCGCAATCTCTGTGGACATGGCCTCGGCTTTTTCAAAGTGCACACTCCCCCACTCATCCCAAACTACCACGACAACTCCAAAGGGGTGATTCAACCCGGCATGACCATTGCGATCGAGCCTTTTGCCACAAACGGCAAAGGAATGATCTATGAAGAGGGAGAACCCACTCTCTTTTCCATTATCTCTTCACGCTCTCCGAGCACAGAGATCGGAAAACAGGTCCTCGCCAAAATTCAACCCTTTAAGGCCCTTCCCTTTTGTCTACACGATGTCGTCGATGAACACACTCCCCTCATGCTCGCAAAACAAGGGATCCATGACCTGCTCCAAGCGGGCGCCATCATCGGGTATCCTCCTCTCGTGGAAAAAGCCCATGGCATGGTCGCTCAAGCGGAAAACTCGATCCTGATCGACAAGCAAGGAAAAGTGTTTGTAACAACGCGCGTGTAGTTACTCTAACGAAACACTATAGATCTGAGCTAAGTGAGCAAGCAATTCACTAAATCCAATGTGTTTAAGCCCAAGCATTTTCAGGTCAGGCACATCCTTTTGGAACTGATGCATAAATTGTTGCATGTCTTTTTGGATTGTCTTTGGCAAGTCGATACGCGTATGGATCGTGAGCAGTTGAAATAGGCGAATAATGTCATTTTTATGTTTGCGAATATTTTTTTCGTCAACAGCAATGCCACTATTAAACTCTGCAGAAAGATTCAACCAAGCACGTGCTTTCAGTGGGATGAGATATTCTGGACTAAGCACACTCAGGCCTCCAATGTCACGCCTCCCAGCATGAATAAATGGATAATACTCTTCATCGAGCAAAATTGCAGAAAGACTTGAAATCTCCTCATCAACAGGGATAGGCGACAAATCACTATCTTCTTTTAATTGGATCGAGTCAGGCTTTCGAGAGAACAATTCCAACATGTAGGGGTAACCCAATTCTTCTGGAGTATGAAAGCGATAAAACAGCTTCTTCCCTGTGCTTTTTGCCTGCATTGATATTTTCCAGCCTTGATGAATTGCCAAAAAGCTTCCACAAATTTCCCATCTAAAGCCTCAATACTCAACACAATATCCAAATCTCTTGTCGTACGCAAACTGAGCCCCGCTTCTTCCATTGCCAACATGCACGCCGTCCCGCCAATAAGAACATAGTTCTCAGCATAGGGAGCAAAATGTCTCTTAAATTGCTCTAAACCTAAAACCATTTAGTGTCCTTCATCAATTTTTCTAATCCAATTTCGATCCGTTCATCGGGATTCTCTTTTAAACTTAAATATAGGGAAAAGCAATCAACACGTCCCCGATCTGCAAATAGGTTAGGATCATAGCTCCACACTTCAAGTTCAATATCCGCTTCCTCAGAGGAAGGAAATTCTACAATACTATCCATTTGTTTTAATTCTTTCCAGCCCTGATCGCTCATGGCATAGACCGGATGGGAAGGTGGTGATAACATGGAAAGTTCTGCAAGAGCGCTTTGACCGGATAGCAGAGCGTGATTTTTTAATTTCTGGAGTGCACGCTTATTTCCCCCTAGCCATAGATGTCTTTTAACTGGGTTTTGCACATATGCTTGAGCTTTTTCCCAGAGAATCGATTTCTCTTCAGCAAAACTAAACCAGCGCTTATTTCCCTTTCGAATCGTCTTGCCTAGTCCAATCTGCTCTAATTCATTGAGAGCTCGTGTCATTGTCATAGGTGTATAATTTAAGACTTTTGCTAACTCCAACGGGATAAATTGTTTTTTGATTGGATGGGTTAGACCGTAGATCAAAACAGCTTGAGTAGACGGAGACATTTTGGAAACAGCTCGCTGCACGCGAATGAGACGTGAATTTTCAAGACAATCCATTCCTAATTCAGGCAAATAGATTTGTCGAAAAGGAACAACAAACTGGACTCCATGTTTCATCAATCTCTTGCGGTTGTAGGAAGACTCATCTCTACTTACATAAATGCATGGAATTCTTGTTTTCTTCTGTAGCTGCTCTAAATGCTTTCGGATTAAGGCAGGCGTTTGCCGGTCACTTTCTCGAGGCACAACAACAATGCATGGCTTCTTCCATAGAAAAACAGAATAAAACATAAAAAGATCTTGAAGAAACAGCGGAAGCCCCTTTGCCTCCGTCCAGACTTTAGTTTCAAGCTGTATGCTCAGCGTTTCTTTCAGATATTTTTTTAGATCTCGAATCAGAGCGTCCATAGACCCACTTTCAAGTTATAACATCATTTTTGCACGATAACATTGAGAATGTTATCGTGCGAATATGATGTTATAACACTTATTGTTAACGACTTATACAAAACTATCGCAGCTTCCGACGATCCACCAAACTGCCGTCGAAAATCATCCGACGCGGAAATTCCCCTGTGACAGGGTCATACCCTGAAAACTGAGAGAAAAAGAGAGCGCTCCCTTGGGTCAAGCCGGGTAGCTGCTTTTCCAAGTGATGCACGCAGCTCGCGGGCAACCTTCCTATGACAACTCCCTCTTCTTGCGCGATTTTTGTGTCTTCGAGAACCGCCCCCGACTCGATCAACTTCACAATGATTGGGCTTAAAGATTGAAGGGGCGCTTCGAGCTCAAAGTGCGCCATCGGCGCGCAAACATGCGTACCCGATTGATTGATCGCCTGCATTAACACTAAGGGGGCCGACTTGCGAAACTCACTTGCTGTACTTAAAGGACAGATCCCCGCTTCAAACAACGTCACGACGCAGTCGGTGATCTCCCATCCGTAGAGACCGCGCTTCAGCGTCTCAAAAACGCTCTCCTCAATGGCTGTATGATACGATTTGGGGATGCATCCCCACTCGACACCCATGCGATAGACATTTCCCGATCCCGGTTCTCCTGGCTCAACTCGAAGGCCGATCTCTGCCCAAAATTCATTGTGCCTGCGTCTGTGAATTTGTTGGAGCGCTTCCCCCTTTTTGAGGATCCGCTCGATGTAGATCGTCGTTGTCTCCTTGAAAAACACCTGCAGACCAAATTCTTGTTCGAGACGCGCTTGGATCACTTCCTTTTGTACCTCGCCATATAAAGAGACGGTGATCTCCTGGCGGGCCGGGTCTACGCGCGCGTTAATCCAAGGATCTTGTTCGGCCATCGATTGCAGCGCGCCAAAAAGCTTTGGCTCGATTGATTTGTCCACCGCATAAATCACTGTTTCTAAAGTGGGAGGACAAAACAGAGCTTCTCTCGCTCTTTCTTCTTGAGGATGCAGCTGATCTCCAATCCGCGCACTCTGCAACCCTCTAATTTTTGCAATGTGGCCCGCTGTGAGCAGAGAGACAGAGCTCCCTGTTCCTTTCTGAAAACTGTGGATCGCGGTGACTTTTTCTCTTGTCGAACTCATCTCGGAATCATTCCGATACAAAGTGACCATCTGCCGCACGCGCACCTCTCCAGCATAAAGGCGCAGGTAAGCGATTTTTTCCCCTTGAGCCCCCCGTTCAATCTTAAAAATTGTGCCGCGTAGCGGAGCCTCTTTTTGACATGTTAATGCGGGGAGCAAATGGCGGATTCCCCACTGCAACTCTAAAACCCCAGCTCCTGTAATTGCGGAGCCAAAAAAAATCGGATGGGATGTTCCCAATGCCGTATGCTCCGCAAAGCGTTCTCGATTCTCAATGGAGGAAACGAAAGCTTTAGGTGTTCCCAACTGAGACACGGTGCTCATCGGCACACCATACGGCGTGAGTCGCTGTTCGATTTTTTCAATCAGCTCTTCATAACAGGCGCCCCTGCGATCGATCTTATTGACGAAAAGAAGCGTCGGAATGTGGAGCTTTTTCAGAGTCTGCATTAAGACGCGCGTCTGCGCTTGGATCCCTTCCACCGCAGAAATCACCAAGATGGCTCCATCCAATACTTTTAATGCTCTTTCCACCTCGCCAATAAAATCAGAGTGCCCTGGCGTGTCAATGAGATGCACCATCAGATCATCCATTGTAAAAGATACAACTGCCGATTGAATGGTGATGCCTCTTTCGCGTTCTAATTCCAACGAATCGGTTTGCGTGCTTCCAGAATCGACACTTCCCATCGTCCGAATCACGCCTGCGTTAAACAGCAGGCGCTCGGTTAGACTTGTTTTTCCCGCGTCGACGTGTGCGACAATGCCCAGATTTAATGTCTTCATGGAAGAATTTTGTTCTGCTTTAACGTTGAGATCATTTCACTTAAGCCTTGCTGCACTTGGGCATTGAGCAGACAGGTCATCTTTTCTTTGTCTCTTTTCAAGACGGTTTCCGCGAGCACTTTGTGATCGTTATGATCAATCGCAATGGGCGCAGGGTCGAGATGAAAAGCCAACCGAAAATACCGATCAAACTGCACAAACAGCTGATTGCGGATATGGATGAGACAGGGAGAAGCGCAGCCGCTCACAAGCGCGGCGTGAAAGCGGGCATTTCGCTCAGCCCAGACGGGATACCGCTCCAATGTTAACGGAGCGTCTTCCACAAGAGCGAGCTGGTAGAGTGCTGCCACCACCTGAGAGGCCCACTCGTCATCCCCTCGGTCGATCGCTTGGGCGAGAGCCAAACTTTCGATCTGAAAAAAGGTCTGATACAGGTCTCTCAGCTCAGCCTCAGATAAAGAAGAAACGCGAAAGCCTTGATTTTCAATGACTTCCACAAGACCTGTTTGAGTAAGGCGCGATAGCGCTTCGCGGACGGGCGTTGGCCCTACCTCAATCTCTTTCGCTAGGGCGACAACGGCGAGCTTCTTACCGGGAAGGTAAACGCCGTTAATGATCTTTTCTCGGATATGCTCAAAGCACTGGTGAGCTAGGGTTCTTGGTTCCATGAGACCTCCTTTTATCGATAAATCTACATTTTATCGATAAAAGGAGTTTTTGTCAAATCTGAGAATCGTGAAGGGCGATTGCCTTCTTAATCAAAGCGACCAAGTCTGTAGCAGTTGTTTGTTCGAGAGCCTCATCGATAAGAGATTGGAGTTGCTGCGGTAAAGAATTAAGACGTTTCTGAAAAATAGGCTTTAACCATTCGGTTAGCCGAATCACTTCACCATGACACGCGTTATTGAAGGCTTCCTCTTCTTCAGGATCTTCTAATTTTTGAGCTAACCCAAAGTCGATCATATCCGCTCTTTGCTTCCTTTCATCAAACATGACATTAATGTGCTCCAGATCTCCATGGATGATTTTTAAACCTGTGTGCAATGTGATAAGGCCTGTGGCAATTTGCTCCAGCGACATGAGGAGTTGTCCAAGGGTGAGCGTATCCACTTTGGAACTGTCATAAAACGTGAAATCGTAGAGATGCAAAATGAGAGACGCCGGCAGTTTTTTTTCCACTTCATGCGGAAAATAGGCCTTACAGGAAGGCAGGCCAGGAGATTTTGGCAACAACTTGAGCCCTGCGTTCTCCTCCTCAATCACACATCCTAATTTGTTTGGGTCTGACAATGAAGGGCAAGGAACCTCTTCACTTAACAGCGGATCGATTGGATTACAAATTTTAAGCGCTTTACTTCTTTTGTTTAAGTCGGAGCATCCAAGCCTATACACTTCGCCTGTGACTCCATAACCTAAACGATTTTGAACCGTATAAGTTAGAAGAGAAGTCCTTCCGTTCTTTGTTTTGGTCCGTTCATAGGTATGTAGATCGATCCGATCCCATTGGACTGCTGTTGAATCTTGAATTAAACTAAGAGAGCTCATACTAACCTCGATTTAAATTAATTACAACCAACTTTTAACGTCTATATTAACACATACAAAACTATTCTATCAAATCTAATTAAATTAAATAAATTTATATATAAAAGGGGGATTTCGAAAGCAAACATGAAATTTGCATTTGACAGGATCTTCTGTTAGGATATTTCCTTTTACAAGGAATCCTCTATGCAACCAACCCTTAAAGAACCCTCCCGACAAGAGATTTGGAAGATGTTTGACCAGATTTCTTCCACCTACGACCGCGTCAATCGCGTCATGACCTTCGGTCTCGACCAGCTGTGGCGCAAAAAAATGTGCCGCCTCTTGCCCGCAGGCCAAGAGCTTTACGTCTTAGATTGCGCAACGGGCACGGGTGATCAAATTATCTGTCTCAAAGAGCGCGTGGCCTCTGTCGGCAAAGTTGTTGGAATCGATCTCGCAGCGGAGATGGTCGCAATTGGCGCAAAGAAAATCGCACATAAACCCTACGCTGGCGACGTCAAACTCGAAGTGGCAAGCGCTTTAGAGATCCCCTACCCGGATGGCACCTTCGATTGCATCACGATCTCTTTTGGGATCCGCAATGTGACCGATGTCTTGGGCTGCTTGAAAGAGTTCATACGCGTGTTAAAGCCAGGAGGTAGAGCTTTAATTTTGGAAGGGACCATTCCTACAAATCCCCTTTTACGTGCCATTCACCTTTTCTACTTGAGAAACTTTTTACCTCGCATTGGAGGATGGATTTCTAAAAAGCAGCATGCCTATCGCTATTTAAATGAGACGATCGAAACGTTTCCCCATGGAGAGAAGTTTGTAGAACTGATGCACCAAGCGGGCTTTGCTCAAAGCTCTGCCCATCCTGTAACAGGAGGGATTGTGACAATTTATCAAGGAGACAAGGGAAATGCGTAGCGGGTCTATTTTAGAAAGTGTCCCTCTTGAAGTGGATGGTAAAACTTATACGTACCACCATTTAACTGTGGATATCGCCCCTCTCCCCTTGCTGCATTGGTTGAATGAGCAGACTCTTTATCCCAAAGTCTATTGGCAACAGCGGTGCGGTCAGGTTGAGCGCGCAGCAGTCGGGTGTGTCATGACCTTACCCCATGTGCCGGAGCTCGGAGCCAATACCCCCCCCCATGTCCGTTTTTTCGGAGGCAAACAATTTGGGAGTCAGCCGATCTCCTCCACTTGGGATCCCTTTCCAGAGTGCGCATTTTGGCTGCCGCAGTTCGAGGTCGTCCAGGAACCGGGACGCACGTATCTTTTGATCCATGACCTTTCCGAAGAACCGAATTCTGGAGTGATGCAACAACTGAACTTTGAAATTCGAGAACGCACGCAGGCTTTGCCTAACCTAAAAGAGCGGCGCGATGTTCCCTCCTTAGATCATTGGGAGCTTCTGATCGCGCGCGCTCTCTATCAAATCGAGGAAGGATTATTGGAAAAAGTGGTTTTAGCGCGCAAAACGCACTATATGGCGCAAGAGAAGCTAGATCCCTTTATTCTTCTGGATTTTCTCAAAAAGAAAGCGCTCAAGTCTGCGCTCTTTGGATTCCAGCTCACAGAAGACGCTGCTTTTATTGGGTCCACCCCCGAACAGCTCTACCGCCGTCAAGGACTCCATCTCCAAACAGACGCACTTGCTGGCACGCGGCCGCGAGGGAATACAGAAGAGGAAAACTTGCGTATCCAAGAAGAGCTGCTTACAAATTTGAAAGAAAAACGGGAATTTTCCTTTGTGAAGCAATTTATCCAAACAGCATTGGAGCCTCTTTGCACCGAGATGCACTGGGATCCGTACGATAGAGTCGTACCCACCACTCATGTGCAGCATATCCATAACAAACTGATGGTGCTCTTAAAACCTGAGATCACAGATCGAAAGCTGATCGATACGCTCCATCCAACACCTGCCTTAGGAGGCAAGCCGCGCGCTGAAGCGCTCGAGTTTTTGATGAGAGAAGAGCCCTTTGATCGCGGCTGGTATGGAGCTCCTCTGGGGTGGATCTCTTCCCAGGAGGCGGACATCGCTGTTGGGATCCGCTCAGCACTCATTCGCGGACAAGAACTCGAGCTCTTTGCCGGCACGGGAATTGTGAAAGGGAGTCAAGCTCTCCGTGAATGGGAAGAGCTAGAACACAAAATCACACCTTTTAAACAGTTGTTTTTATGACTATCGATACAGGAATGTTAAATCTGCGCTGGGCAGAGCTCATCATCGACCAGCTTATCATAAACGGGGTAGATACCTTTTGCATCGCACCCGGCTCTCGATCCACTCCGCTTGCAATTGCCATTGCTGAGCACCCGCTTGCGCAATCGTTTGTTCACTTCGATGAACGGGGAATTGCTTTTTATGCCGTGGGAATGGGAAAAGCGACTAGGCGCGCTGTTGCAATCCTTGTAACGTCAGGAACTGCAGTGGGCAATCTCCTCCCCGGTCTCATGGAAGCCGAGAGCGAACGAATTCCCCTCATCGTCTTAACAGCAGACCGCCCTCCTGAATTGCAAGACTGCGGAGCATCGCAAACGTGCGATCAAGTGAAATTGTTTTCCGATTACGTACGTTGGCAGTGCAACCTTCCGTGTCCCACTTCTGAAATTCCTGAAAGATATTTAGCGACGACAATTGCGCATGCCGTTTTTGAGGCGCATGGGTTTCCCTCGGGACCGGTACACCTTAACTGCATGTTTCGTAAACCGCTCTTTTCCCATGAAACACTCTTAATGCCTGATGTTGTTCCCTTAAAAATCGAGCGAGGAGAAAGAGCCCCGACACTCTCAAGTCTCAAAGTCTGCGCGGAAAAGATGGAAGCCTGCAAGCACGGCTTGATCATCGTAGGCTCGCGTCCTTGCGGACAAAAGGTTCAACCCCTTCTCGATTTAGCTGAACATCTCAAATGGCCCATTCTTCCCGACATCCTCTCTCAAGTTCGGACAGAAGGAGATCACCCCTCGATCATCCGCTACTACGAGACCCTTTTGCGCATCTCTTCTGATCTCAAGCCAGACATGGTCCTGCATTTCGGGAATCGGATTGTCTCGAAAGTGTTAAAATATTGGCTCAAAGAGCTGCCTTTAACCGAATACATTCAAGTCGCAAACCATCCCGACAGGCAAGATCCCCATCACCAAGTCACCTGGCGCTTTATGTGCTGTCCCGCTCTCTTTTGCCGCGGCATTCTCGCTGAGGCTAAAGAAAACACCGATACGCAATGGCTAAATGCATGGAAAACAAAATCAGAAAGAATCGAATCGAGCTTGAATGAATTATTTCAAGAGCGAGAAGATCTGACAGAACCTGGAATTGTGAGAGAACTCAACAAAAGCCTGCCCTCTTCTTGTGCGCTTTTTGTCGCCAATAGCATGCCGATCCGCGATGCGGATCTCTTTCTCTATCCCGATCAACCTATCGGCCCTGTGTTTGGCAATCGAGGAGTGGCTGGAATTGACGGCAATATCGCAACAGTTGCGGGGATCGCCGCAGGCATAAAAAAGCCAGTGATCGCACTTCTGGGAGATCTCACCACACTCCACGATCTCAATTCCCTCCCCTTACTTACCGCATGCGACACTCCCGTGCTCATCGTCGTCGTCAACAATCAAGGCGGCGGCATCTTTTCCTTTCTTCCGATTGCTGAAAAAAAAGATCTCTTTGAAAAATTTGTCGCAACCATTCACCCTTTTAATTTTGAACACGCAGCAAAACTCTTCCATCTCCCCTACCAACACATCGATTCCAAACAGGACTGGGAAACAGCGCTCATTTCTTTCTATTCCAATCCTCAAACGGCGATGATCGAAATCTCCACAGAGCGCACCAGCAATTATCAGTTTCATCAAGAAATCACACGACACGCATTGCGCGCACAACTCAATTACACTGCTAAAGGAGATCCAAAAAATCCCGCTCTCATTTTTCTGCACGGTTTTTTAGGCGCTAAAGAAGACTGGGAAGACATTGTCGATACTTTAAGCGGTGATTATTTTTGTTTAACTCTCGATCTGCCCGGACATGCGCATACGCCGTTTACTGCCGATGTATGTGCCCACATAAGCGCCTGGCTCTCCACATGGGATCTCAAGACTCCCTCCCTCGTCGGCTATTCGCTAGGAGGTCGCATTGCTTGGCAACTCAAAACGCAGAGTCCCACTCTTTACAAGCGCGTCATTATTTTCTCCGCCCACCCGGGATTAACAGAAGAAACAGAGCGAGAAATCCGACGCGAAAAGGACAACGCGTGGGCAGAGCTGCTAGAGAAAAACACACTCACCGATTTTCTGGAGCGCTGGTATGATCAGCCCCTCTTTGCATCTTTGAAAAACAAACCCGATCTGTATGAGGCGATGCTCCGCCGCCGAATTCATGCGGACCCCTATGCGCTAGCCCAAATCATGCGCACCCTAAGCCTGGGCGCCCAGCCCAAGCTTACAGAGAGCGCAATCCAAGACACGTTATGCGTGTATGGGGAAGAGGATTTGAAATTTGAACAACTCTATGCTACGCTTCCCTCTCATGTCGCCGTTCGAAAAATCTTACGTACAGGACATGCCGTGATCGTAGAAAACCCAAAAGAATGTGCACACATCATTAAATCTCACATGGAAAGCTACTATGCAGACACAACAACTGAGCTCTAGCGTTGAATGGACCTCTTGCGGTGAATACACCGACATCCTGCACCATAAATTTCGCGGTGTTTCCAAAATCACCATCAACCGCCCCGAAGTGCGCAACGCGTTTCGCCCGCACACAGTGACTGAAATGATGCATGCACTCAACGATGCGCGCGATGATGAATCGATCGGCGTGATTATTTTAACGGGGCAAGGCAAAGAAGCTTTTTGTTCGGGCGGCGATCAACGGATCCGCGGCCATGCAGGCTATGTCGGTGACGACGGCATCGCGCGTCTTAACGTCCTCGATTTCCAAAAACAAATCCGCGGCTGTCCCAAGCCTGTCATCGCCATGGTCGCAGGGTATGCAATCGGCGGCGGGCACGTGCTGCACGTCGTCTGTGATCTCACCATTGCTGCCGATAATGCGATCTTTGGACAAGTCGGCCCGAAGGTCGGCTCCTTTGATGGCGGATTTGGGTCTAGTTATCTCTCCCGCATCATCGGACAGAAAAAAGCGCGCGAGATCTGGTATCTCTGCCGCAAGTACAACGCTGCGGAAGCACTGGAAATGGGCCTTGTCAATTGCGTGGTCCCTTACGAAAAACTCGAGGAGACAACCTTAGAGTGGTGCCATGAGATCCTGCAACACTCTCCGCTTGCTATCCGTTGCTTAAAATCTGCGTTCAACGCCGATTGCGATGGACAAACAGGGATCCAAGAACTCGCAGGCAACGCCACACTGCTCTATTACATGACAGAAGAAGCCAAAGAAGGGCACCGCGCGTATTTAGAAAAGCGCCGCCCCGACTTTACCAAATTCCCTAAACGACCTTAATTCAGGTGAGTCATGAATCGCGTTAAAGTATGGACCTTGGCAGCGCGCCCCAAAACATGGATCAGTAGTTTTAGCCCCGTACTGATCGGGAGCACGCTTGCGATTAGTGCTGGCGTCTTTGACGCGATCTCATTTGTATTCACATTGTGCACAGCGCTTGCGATTCAAATCGGAACAAATTTGGCAAACGACTATTTCGATTTTGTCAAAGGAGCAGACACAGAAGAGCGCAAAGGACCACAGCGGATGACCCAATCAGGACTCGTGACACCCGAAGCGATGAAGCGTGCGATGATCCTCGCCTTTCTGATTGCATTTTTCTGTGGATGTTATCTGATTTGGAAGGGAGGAGCTGTCATTTCAGCCCTTCTCTCTCTTTCGATCCTCTTTGGTGTCCTCTATACGGGAGGACCTTTTCCTCTCGCCTATCTAGGGCTCGGAGAAGTGTTTGCCTTTACGTTTTTTGGACCCATTGCCACCGCCGGAGCCTTTTACATACAAACACATGTATGGTCAAAACATGCCTTTTTAGCCGGGATCGCTCCTGGTGCTCTCTGCACGGCGATTCTCATTTTGAATAACGTGCGCGACATCGATGAAGATCGAAAAGCTAACAAAAAAACGTTAGCCGTTCGGTTTGGAAGATCTTTTGGTAAGATAGAATATATCGCAGTCATTGTAGGAGCTCTGCTTCCCTTGATTGCTTTTTACGAGGGCCACCCCTTTTCTCTTCTTACTCTTTTAATCCTTCTTCCAGCGCTTCCTCTATTTCGCGGAGTTCTAAACTTTTCACACCCACAAGCACTCAATCTACTCTTTAGAAAAACAGGCCAGCTCATGTGGCTCTACACGCTTCTCTTTTGCATCGGATGGATGTTGTGACAAGATGGACACTGTATGAATTTGCCCTACAGTGCCAGCCCCCCTTTGAGACAAGAAAAGGAATGGTGCTGAAAATTGAGCATCCCGATGAAAGAATAGGATGGGGCGAGATTTCGCCGCTTCCCGGGCGAAGTCAAGAAAGTTTAGCTCAAGCAAAACGACAACTTCTCGCCCTTTTAAAGCACAACCGGCAGCCAAAAACCCTTTATCCTTCAGTCTCCATCGGCTGGGAACATGCCCATCACATAAACACACCCATTAACACACAATTTCCTCTCTGTGCGCTTCTGACAGGAACCCGCAAACAAATTCTAGAAAAAGCTGAGAGCGTTTACTCCCAAGGCTACCGCACTGTAAAAGTCAAAGTGTCCAACCTCTCATTTATCGATGCTTATGAGGTACTCTCTCTACTAAGTTCCCAATTTTCAGTCCGCGTCGATGTGAACCAAGCATGGTCTTTTGGCGAGGCACTCTCCTTCTTTTCTCGATTTGCTCAGGACGCCTTTGAGTTCATCGAAGAGCCCACATCCGAAATTGACAAACTCTCTCTCTTTACACATCCATTTGCCCTCGACGAGTCTCTGCTCCAATTGACAAAGAACGAACTCAGCACCTTTTCCAAACTTAAAGCTCTTGTTCTGAAACCCACGATCATTGGAAACCAAAAAAAATGCGCACGTTATCAGACATTAGCGCAAGAACTCAACCTCTTATGCGTGTTAAGCAGCGCCTTCGAAAGCGGACTTGGCATCTCGCAAATCTGCGCATTAAGCCACACGCTCGGAATTGAGAACATTCCCCTAGGGTTGGATACCTATCGGCTCCTCAAAGAAGATCTTCTGATCCCCCCCTTAGATTTTTCCAAACCTCATCTGACCATTCCTAAGCCTATTGAGATTAACTCCACGCTCCTCAAGGAGATTGCCCATGGCTAATCCCGCACTCATTACCGACACACACACCTATACGCACGATGAGCTAAACGGCGCTATTGCCCACCTCGTGTCCCAATTAAAAAAGCAAAACATCGGCCCTAAAAGCAAAATCGCCTTCATCGCAAAGACCTCGCCCTTAACCATTGCTTTATTTTTTGCCCTTTTTCAACTCCAAGCAATCGCCTGTCCACTCAGTTATCGCTTCACAGAAACGCAAATTCCCCCTTTATTGAAGCAACTGGATGCCACCCACTTTCTCGATCTCACTCAGCTAACTTTCTCCCCTACGCCCCTTTCCGCCATCGATACAACGTGGCAAGGATCTCAATTAGCCACCTACTTATTCACTTCGGGCACAAGCGGCACCCCAAAAATCGCATGCCACAATTTAGACAACCATATCTTCAGCGCATTAGGAGCACTCCCCATACTCGGAATTAACACAGACTCCCGTTACCTCCTTTCGCTTCCCCTCTTTCACGTCAGCGGCATCAGCATCCTCTTCCGCAGCTATTTAAGCAGATGCACCCTCGTTCTTTCAGATCACCCCCTGGGGCTCCGCTTAAAAGCCTTTGAAATCACCCACGCTTCTCTCGTCCCAACACAACTCTATCGGCTACTCCAAGATCCCGCATTAAAACTCCCGCATCTGCAGTGTGCTCTTATTGGCGGCGCAGCGCTCTCTTCTAGTTTACGCAAAGAGGCGCTTCAACGCGAACTCCCCCTCTTTGCGACCTACGGCATGACGGAAATGAGCTCAATGATTACCTGTAGAAAAACATATAAAGAAAGCACAGACAGTGGAGCACTCCTCACCCATCGCGAGATGAAATGCTCCCCCACGGGAGAGCTTCTCGTGCGCGGAAAAACCCTATTTCAAGGTTATTGGGATCCACTCCACAAAACAACACAGCGCCCTCTAATAGACGGATGGTTTCCCACCGGAGACTTAGGAGAACAAACATCGGATGGCTATTGGAAAATCACAGGACGCAAAGATCGACTCTTTATCTCAGGAGGAGAAAATATACAGCCCGAAGAGATCGAGCGGGCGCTAGTGAGACTGCCAGGGATCATCGCAGCGATCGTCCGCCCGAAGCCCGACCCCGAATTCGGAGAGCGGCCGATTGCTTATCTCTTAGAAGACACCCCCCAGTACACCCTCGAGAGCCTCAAAAAGGCGCTGCACCTCTACCTCCCCTCGTATAAACACCCGGTGGAAATTTTCCCATTTAATGCAGAGATGCGCGAGCGGATTATACCGAAATGATTCAAGAATCGATTACTGACAATGCTGGCGCTTGCACTTTCGGATCAGCTCCATGACCATGTGTTTACACATGGTCATGGAGCTGATCCGAAAGATGAAGATGTCAGCGCAGTCAGTAACCAATTCTTGAATGATTTTCGGTATAAATAACCGCTTTAAGGCCTATTATTCTGCTAACGTGCTATTCATCATTGCTGAAGAAGAATCTTCAAGACGCACATCACCAAATATTGCTGGATAAAACAAAATAAATATAATTCCTCCCAACATAAACAATAATAATGCGCTCGTTGAATATACGTTTAATCTAGTTCTCCCATCAGGTTGGCATAATGGATACAGATTGCACGTCAATCCGTCCCCAATTTGAAGACAGGGATGATTTGGATCAAACGGTGGCGGAGCATTTCTCTCTGGAACTAATGCAGCGTGTTCAGGATCATTTGGACCTTGTTCAGGGCCTTGTTCGTTCTGTTCAACGACAACCTCAACCTCAGGTTCAGCCACTAATGCTAGTGTCGGATCGTGTAGTTCGACTACTGTCGAAGAGAGCTCAGAATGAGGTTTAATGGCTCGATCATAGACATATTTCAATGTGCGCTGAAGATCATGTTCCGACATTTTGTTTGCGCCATTAAAGTGATCGATGAGCTTTTTGAGCTGCTCTAATAACATAATCGCTTTTGCAAGAGCAACCTCATCAATCGGAGTGGTGCGCATCGATTCATCTGCATGTTCTAATTCAGGTCTGGCAGCCGCAGCCCTTTCTCTTTCTAAGCGCGCAGCAGGATGATCACTACCCTGTTCGGTCAAATGTTTTGGAACAATGGGTCTAAAGTCAGTAATCCTCTCTTGGCAATAGCATAAGATAGGTTGATTTGTGCAGTCCCTAACCGCTTGATTAAAATCAATGGGTTGTCGACTCCGACGTGCTAAAGGCAACTCTTCAACTTGTCTTTTAATACCTTCGATTGCAGATAGAAAGCCAATACGCCTTTGAATTTCACTAAAAATATGCCCCAGAGGAATTGCATGCTGACACGGAAACACGGTCATTCCTACTTGAGGCAATGCAGCGACGACCTCAACAACCCACCTATTAGACAACGAAGAGGCTTCTCTATCCCGGCTCTCAACACCTGGTTGTAGCGGTTGATAATTAGTTTCAACACTCGAACTTGCTGCCATAATCCGTTAACTCCAAACTATAATTAAAAAGACTTAATTCAACAATTATTATACAAAAATTAATATTAAATAGAAACAATTTATTTAAAATAATATAAGCCGTTAACAATCAATTAATTAAAGATTTGAAAATAAAAAAAATAAGAAATAAAATATTTAATTATTACACAAAAAAAGCATATTTTTATTGATTTACAACAATATTTTAATATATAATTAACTACGAAAAAGTTAATTAAAACAAATTAATAAAACTAAAAAAGAGGTGTTTATGAGCTTAATTTCAACAGGATTGACCACATTGTCACGGAGTCTCATGCAAGGAAGAATGCGCATTTCAGACTCCACTCAAACTTCAATGTTAAGTACGCAAGCGCATATGTCAGAGGCATTGGTTATTCCAGCAGCAAATTCAGTCCTAGCGCAGAGCGTTATTCCAGCAGCTTTAAAACGAGGCTCGTCTGTCTTTGCGATCACGGGTGAACCACGTAAAAGTTTAGACACATATGGAAAACATCCCAATCTTGTCATCGTCCCCACTGATCACCAAGCTTATAAAGAACCTAAAGCTATTGAGAACCAAATGCGTCACGCATTTGGTAGAAAGAAATTTTTGAGCATCGGGATAATCAATGCGTTGGGAGGAACAACTTCTGCGCTAGGACGTCCTGATAGTCCACAGGAATTGTTTGAAAAAAACGTAGAAGCACCCCGAGGTTTTGTATCTGGAGTGTTAGATGCAGCAAGCGACCACACGGAAACGTGCAATATCGTTAACCTCAGCTCAATTGCAGCTTCAATCTCCGATCCCGATCGATGCGATTACACGCACTGTCGAATTCTTGGAGAGCGTGAAATTTCTGGTATTGGAGTTGGAAAAGGCAAAGTCACTCATATGCGACTTGGCCTTGTACAAGCCGATCCCATCTATGATGCTCAGGCAGGAAAATGGCTGGTTAATAGTGGTCACAACCATTCAGCAGAAAACTGGGCTCGAAAAAAAATGGTATTTGTTGCAGGAGAAGATAAAAACCCCGTGTATCAACCCACTTCGATCAGTTGTATCGCAAAAGGCGCTCTTCGCGCAGCTTTTCGAACAAAAGGTCCTGATGTCATGGTTATTGATGCAGTGAGTCGCCATTTAATGACTCAACGCGAGTACTTGACCTTGTTTACAAAGGGCAAGGTATTATGTGTACATGTACCCTTGGAGGTTTTGCATCATGTAACGCAACTTTCTAAAGATGGTCGTTTGCAACCATATGCATTGCAAATCATCACCGCTCTTGAAAAAAACCCAAAAGTATTGGATTCAAGCGCTTTTGAAAGCCTACTTGAAGAGCCACCTTTATCAATGGATACCTTATATGCTCCAATCAAAGACAATCATTTTATCCATCCAGGGATTAAATTAACGCGCTATGCCCGTAAATTAATAAAAGAAAGCATCTCTGATCCTGAAAAATCAATTGATTTACTCAAGGCAATCGCTATAAGTAAAGGATGGAAATTTTCTGTCATCGAACGCGGCTAAAAATCGATCTATGTGATCAACATGTTCGATCTATCCAAGTTTGGATCAATTTCCCGACTATTAAGATGAATACTTAAAACAAAATCAACGGTAGATTTGTTTTTAAGTATTCATCTATTTAAGGAGTGATCTATAGTTCGTCTTTTTCTCGAAGTTTATTCATTTTGCGTTGGGTTTCTTTAACAAAAAGCTCTTGAAAGCGCTCATCACAAGTTTTATCAAAAATCCCTTCACCTTCTTTGACAATAGAAGGAACTCTGACCGACTCTAGACTAAAAGCAGTTTGTATGCGAGCCACGCAAAATTGCGAAACCTTATCCATTAATCCTTTGGAGCTATAGTAACAGCCCCCTATGTGCACAGGAAACGCTGCCGTTCGCGCAAAACCTCTCGTAATAGGTGGAAGTAATGAAGCCACTTTTACCTCTTTGTTAAGAACTATTGGAAAGCATGATATACCATCACTTAACTATCCAGCAACGATTTTGTTAATTTATATAAACAATTAAAAAACAACAAGTTACACCATATTTTTCTACTTTCATTCTACAAACACCTAAAAATCAACAGATTAACAGATTTAAAATCGACATATTTTATAATTGAATTATAATAAAATTTAGTATATAATTAATATAAGGACTATTAAAAAAGGTAAGATATGCTTGATTTATCATTATTAAACTATTTTAGCGCGGTGCAAAGCGCAACTACTACCGTATCATCAAAAAAGCCAGCCGCACCAAAATCAAAAACAAAACCTGCTGAAATAACTGATCAAAAAACGAATGTAATCTTCAAAAACGTAATCAACTCTGTTTTTGAATCTTTCGGCAATACGTTTAGAGATTTTGGCGAAAACGCTCCTGGAGGAGGCGCCGTTCTGATTATTATCCCTCAATATTAAGAGAACTTTCAAGCTCAGCACTTCAACTGAGCTTTACCCTACGCGATGAGAGAGCCAGCAAGCTGGTTCCAGATTCTTAAGCCGCAATTGCGGATATGCTGTTGTTCTGATGTTTTGAATTTGACTGCTTGCAAAGGAAGTCGGTTGGTAGATTGGAACCACACACCTAAAACTGTAATCAAAAAACTCTTGATCCAGGCTCTGATTCGTTCTATCTGCACACGAACTGTTGTGTAGCGAGAATAAGAATCCAAGTGCGATGCTAACGCATCTTTCTTTAACCCTTCTGCAATACATTGAGCCAATTTTGTTCCCAGCATGAAGCCATTATTGATGGCTCTAAAAAAGGGAAAGGCTGCAGCAGCATCGCCAACGAGCGCCCACAGCCTGCCTTTTTGATCGACAGTGACCACTTCTTTAGAGGCATAAGAATTTAAGACGATTGCAGTCAGCTTATTCCTTTCTCCGTCAGGCACAATAACCTTATCTTCAAGTTCCTTTTGTGCTCCCCACCAGCGAAGGAGAACTTCACGAAGAGATGCTGGGAGCTTTGTCAGACTTGTCTCGAAGTAATACGGATTTTTAAACGTTGCATCTGCAATTTGATCGTGTGTATTTTTATCTGTGAAGATCTGGAGTGTGATGCGCAAAGAGCCATCGGGTTGAGGATCCGATTTTTCGATGACAAAATGCTCTGCAAATTTCTGCATTTTGTAGCTCCTCGATAAATTTGTAATGGATTGCTTTTTAGAAGGAGACACACCTTGAGATTTTGGTTTTATGATATACTGAACTTGAGCCATGTACTGTAAGTTTGAATAGAAGCGAAACTGATTTTGGAAAATGGTTGATCTAACGCTGCTTCTAGCCCCATCAGCTCCAATGAAAAGCTTGGCATTTGGAAAAAGCTCAGGCAACGTCTTCGGGTCTGCTGGGTGCCCTTTTAGAATCTTAATCCCGATCTGATGAGCAAGAGCGGTCAGATCCTCTTCCATTTCCTTAATTGGGACAATACGATTACCCCATTTTTTGACAAGCCCCTCTAATACAGGATGAGATGGAATCCCTTCTAAGGAAGAAGCGCTAATGCGCAAGTGAATATTAGAACGTTGATACGTTTCATTCTTTTCGATGATCGTCACATTTTTCCCGCTTAAAAGGCGGGTCTGAATACCAGTCCAAAGTCCAATCGGCCCTCCCCCAACAATCACAACCTGGGATGTAGGATCTCCACTAATTCTCTTAAACATCGATCACTTGCCAAGACGAAGGATCCGTGTTGGCAACTCCTGAATAAGTGGCAGTTGAATCTGATTTGGAATACAAGACACTGCTCTTAGAAAAATCGTGCTGTTTCACGATATGCGCAATTCCTTCTGCGATAAGGGCGCCCCCTTCTTTGCTAGGCTCAATTCCAGCTTCATATAATTTTCGATGCGGGTTAAACGTATTGGGCAGATCCAAAATAGGAATTCGATCCTTTTTAGCCTGTTCCAAAATCGGCTGATAAAATGCATGCAAGAGCGCTCCAAATACAGCGTGGCTGATTTTCTTTCCTAAGAGGATATCTTTTGTTACCGAAAGAGGAATCACTTTTTGGGTCAAATAAAGCCCGAGCGCGCCACCTAATAATGCAGCTCCTCCAACGAGCAGTGAAATCTTTCCTGCAACGATCCAGAGGGGGGCGGTCAATAGAGCTAGGCAAGCGACATGGACTGTCATCGCAACAATTCCAATCGCTTGAAATATCGGATAAATGAGATAGGGATCATGATTGGCGTCGGTGCGATACTGAAGCATCAAGATTGGACGGATATCACGCCCTTGCAAACTCTTGATCTTTTCGACAATTTGAAGGTAGCGATTCTGAATGTCTGGAAGATTTGTCAGTAAACGCCAAGGAGTCAGCAAATTTTCTCTAAAATCATTCCCGCCGACACTCAAGACAATGTAGTGAGTGGCATCGGGACGCGCCGCAATGTTTTGTTCTAATTTTTCAAGAGGGCGAACGGTGATCTCTTTAGGAGCTTTTGTTCGCATGTATGCTTTTTTTTCATGGCTACGCGGAAGCACTGCACCCACTTTATCTCCATTCAAAACGGATTTCGTGGTAAAGCCGTCATACGCGAGACTATTAACGACCAATCGGTCTGTTTTTAAACGCTCCTGAAGCAAGCCCTCGACAGAGTCGTTCTTCGCCTTTTCAACATTAGAACCATCGAGCATCCAAAACAGGTTATCTAAGGTGGAATCTCCAAGAGTGTGCACGTAGCCAATAGCCATAATCTCCTCAAAATTTTTTGAAGAGATTATAATCTTCTTGTGAATTTATCACAATAAATACAAAACAAGAAATAACCGAGAGACTTTAATTAAATAAAACAGAAGTAAATAGATTTTTTAACACCTCAGGAAGAGGCACAGAAGCTTGAGTCATTCGATCGACCGCCACCTGGACAATCTTGACTTTACCCACCTCTATTTGTCTTTGTAGGTCGAATAACCGATAGGATAGAGTCAACGAAGAGTTGCCCATCTTTTCCACTTCCATCTTTACCTCGATCTCATCTCCGACATGCAGCGGAGCTGTATAATCTGCTTCCGAATGCACTACAGGCAATAAGACAGAGGAATCGAGCAGCCGCCTTAAAGAAAATCCTTTAAATTGAAGAAATTCTTCAAAGGTTTCCATGGCAAATTTGAGCTGTTCTGTAAAGTATAGAACGCCTGTGGCATCGGTGCTTTGAAGGCGAATTTTAACGAGATGTGTAAACATAAATTTAGATTAAAATAAAAAATTTTCTTTCTAATTTTTAAACGCTGAAATTTGAGTCTAACAGCTTCATCTTAAGTGGTAAATAGCGAAAACCAGAATAAAAAAATCTTTTAAAAACACCTTTCAAGAAAGGTTGGAGGATTGTGGAAAAAAGGGCAGTTTCCTATAATCCAACACTTTCTCATCAGGTCAAATTTAAGAGTAAATTCATGGATCATTGCGGAAACTCACATGTCCAAGAGAGCCCATCGCCGTCTGTACAAGGAGGGCATGCATCGCCTGTCGTAAACTCGCGTGCGCTTGCAGACTGCCTGCTCTCGCGTGGTCAGATGAGCTTGCTCAAATCGAACCTCAAACAAGGTCTAGAGCACTTTGATTCTGCAGTAAAGCTCGATCCTCACAATCCCAAACTCTATTTTGCGCAGGGCCTTTCCCTTTTTGAATACGGCAATGAAGAAGGAAAAGAAAAAGCGCTTCTTCTCGCTAGTAAAAAGTTCAAAATGGCCACGAGTTTAGATCCTCGCTATTTCGAAGCCTGGCTCGCCTGGGGCAGCACTTTGAGCACATTGGGATTGACCTATGATGAACACCATTATTTTAAAGACGCGAAAGAAAAGCTAATCACTGCAGTGTCCTTGAGTGAAACTCAAGGTAAAGACAGTTTGGGAGAACTCTATTGGGAACTCGGCATTGTCTACTTCCATCTCGCCGAACATTCCGGAGAGGCGCTCGATCTGCATGATGCGATCGAATGTTTTCAAAAAACAGCGACATTCCAAGATGAGCTTTCGATCGACTTTTGGAGAGATTATGGGAATGCCTGCTCCACCTTTGCAGGTCAGATCAACGACATTCGCTTCTATGTTAAAGCAATCAGCTGCTTTAGAAACGCCGTCGGAATCGACTCCACTTCCAGTGAAGCGTGGTCTAAGCTCGCCTCTGCGATGAGACAGCTCTATCTTTTGACGCAAGATGAAGACCATTTTTCTCAGGCGCACGAATGCTTTGGCTCGGCGACCCACCTTCAGCCGAACGACGCAGAACTCTGGTTGAATTGGGCTCAATTCCTCCTCGAGTCCACACGCCGCGTTCCCGATCCTAAACGCCTGCGCTTATGCATCGAAAAATGCCACAGAGCCTACGCTATTGATGATTCACACCCGATGATTCAAGCCATTTGGGCAGAAGCACTCGCACTTCTTGGAGAAGCAACAGAACGCGTAGATTTGATCCACGATGCGCATAACAAGATTTCCGAAGCGATTGAAATCGACAGCGACCAGCCTGATATCTGGTATTCGTATGGCATGTGCCTAAGTGCTTGTGGAAGATATTTCCACGATCACGACTATTACTACCAAGCGATTGAGAAATTTCAAACAGGCCTTTCAATCAATAGAACCTGCCATCGCCATTGGCATGCGCTCGGCAACACTTATTCCCTCATCGGTCAAATTGAAGGAGATCCGCAAAACTTCCACAGAGCCATCCGCTTCCTCCAAAAAGCGATCGACCTCAATGCTTCTAGCTTATACATTTTTGATCAAGCCGTGGCTCTTTCTAAACTTGGAGACCTCACTCATGAGAAAAAATGGTACGATGACGCCATCATGTTCTTTGAGCGCGCACTCAACATGCAACGCAACGCGATCTACCAACATCCCCACTGGCTATTTCACTATGCCTGCACTTTAGATGCTCTTGGCGACTTCGACGAAGAAGAGACCTACTACGTACGCGCCATTGAAATTTTCTCCCATGTGCTCATGATCGATCCTGATCTCCATGAAGTACACCACCGTTTAGCGCTCGCGCTCACACACCTCGGCGAGCTCACCTTCCAAGTCGATCATTTTTTTCGTGCGATCCATCACTACCGCCTCAGCTTGAAACACGACGAAGAAAACGACACGATCATCTTAGACTGGGCGATCACCTTAATCAACTTAGCGCAATACTCTTCTGATTCTGCTGAAGCGGATCAGTACTATAAAGACGCAGAGCAAAAGCTAACGACCGCAGCGAAACTCGGCAACCTGCACGCTTTTTATCACTTGAGCTGCTTAAACTCTCTTTTAGACGAGCAAGAAAAGGCGATGGCCTTTTTACTCAAAGCAGACGCTCACCAAGCGCTGCCCCCTCTTGAAGAGATCTTAAGCGACGAGTGGCTCGACGGCCTTCGCGCTACCCCCGATTTCAGATCCTTTATCGTCCAGCTTGAGCACCGCCCAAATCTCCAAGAAGAGCGGTAGTTCTCTACTGCTCTACTCCAACTTTGGAGTGCAAACAACCTGAAAAATCGGTTCTTCAGGTTGTTTGTGTATAGCTCAATATTGAGCCACTTGCTATCATGGCTTATTCTTCATCTGTTTTGCCCAAGGTTATTACTCTATGGATAGACGCACTCTACTCTTCGTGATCTCTTTGACCGTCGCCCTGTTCTTTGTCAACCAATGGTTTGACACGAAAAAGCCAGTCAATCAACCCGCTCCCGTCTCGGAAGTGAGAACCGAAGCAGCGGTAGCCCCTCTTGCAGCCTCAACCCCGCTCCCGGTTGCCAAACATGGGGAAGAGCAATTTTACGTCCTTGAAAACGAATTCCAGCAACTCGTTTTCTCCACAATGGGCGGCGCTTTGGCTGAGCTCAATCTTCCGCTCGCAAACAAAAACGATCCTGAAAATCCAGTTCGCCCCATTGGCTTTGATAAAGCTATCGAACAGGAGTCTCCTTATAATGATTATTTTCCTGCCTTTCCTTACCATATCGTTGACAGCGGAAAGGTGGCATCTCAGTCTCAAGGAAAACTCGGCGGTTATTATCCGCTCTTACGCAGATCGATCAAAGCGCGTAATGGACAGGTTGCGCACGCGCTCTCTCCTCAGTTTTACGGATTAAACATTAGCGCAGAAGATGGCAGCTTAGACAACCAGGTCTACCACGTCACTCGTTTTGAAAAGAATTTGATCCAGTTCGAGCTCGAGCAACCCCAGCGCCGCATCATCAAAACATTTAGCTTTGCTAAAGAAACAAAAGAAGCCCCCTATTGCGTTGATGTCAGCATTAAAGTCGAAGGCGATGCACGTAATCTCTTCGTCAATACAGGTCTCCCTGAAGTGGAACTGATCTCAGGAAATGCGGCCCCAACACTTAAATACCGCCTCTTAACAAGCAATCCAAAAAAAATCCAGGTCAACACCATTTCACTGCCAAAAAATGGATTTACCGCAAGTGGAGCCCTTCCTAACTGGGTCTCCAACTCCAATGGTTTTTTTGGTCTGATCCTCGACCCTTTAAGCGAAATCCCTACAGGATTCCGCACCTATCACGTCTCCGGGATTCAAGCGCCGACGCGTCTTACACTCATCGATGCGCAGTATCAGCTCTATCCTGCGGATCAATACCCCGCCTATGATATCCAGCTGCCGCTCAGCGCGAAAACGATGCAGTTTCGCTTCTACGCAGGACCCTATGAAGATGATATTTTAGCACAAGTCGATCAAACCTATTTCGATGGAGCGAAGGGCTACAACCCGAGCTACACAGGTGCGATGAGCTTTCAGGGATGGTTTACGTTTATTTCTGAACCATTCGCAAAATTCCTCTTCGTATTGATGCAATTTTTCTACAAAATCACTACCTCTTGGGGAGTTTCCATTATTTTGCTGACCCTCGCCTTGAGAATCATGCTCTATCCTCTCAACGCCTGGTCGATCAAATCCACCCTTAAAATGCAGCAGGTGGCACCAAAGGTTGCCCAGATCCAAGAAAAATATAAAAAAGATCCTAAGCGCGCCCAAATGGAAGTCATGAACCTGTACCGAGAAAAAGGAGTCAACCCACTTACGGGCTGCTTCCCACTCCTCATTCAGCTTCCCTTCCTTATTGGAATGTTCGATCTTCTCAAGTCGACCTTTGAGCTCCGCGGAGACAGCTTTATCCCTGGATGGATCGACAACCTAACCTCTCCTGATGTTCTCTTCTCTTGGAACTACCCGATCATCTTCTTTGGGACCAACTTCCACCTCCTTCCGTTCCTTTTAGGAGCGGTGATGTGGGTGCAACAGCGTTTCAGCGCCAGCGGTCCAAAAGACCCCAAAACGATGACCGACCAGCAGAAACAACAGAAATTCATGGGCAATATCATGACCCTCGTCTTTACTGTCATGTTCTACCATTTCCCCTCTGGCTTAAATATCTACTGGCTTTCTTCGATGGCTCTCGGCATATTGCAGCAATGGTACATGTCGCGGAAAATGCGCGCAGCCCAAGCGACAGTCTAAGGATTGTATTGGAGAGAATTGGTACCAATTCTCTCCACCAATTGAGCAATCATCATGCAAGCGTGGAACAACTTCCTTCAGGCCCAAGAAAATTTGCTCGGCAAAGAACTTGTCGACAAATGGCTCCGCTCTCTTGTCCTCGTTCACTTTGATTCGGCAAATCTCTACCTCGAAGCCAAAGATTCCTTCCAGCTTACCTGGTTTGAAGAGCACATCCGCCCTCAGCTTAAAACAAAACTCTTCAACAACAACCACCGCCCCATCAAAGTCCACATTACGGTTCCCGAAGAGGGCACAGCCCCTGTCAAAGACGCCAAAAAGGGAAAAGCCAAATACCCCTCTTCTGCTCCTCTCATCTTAAACCCCGACCCCCTTGATCCTGCCGCCACGTTGGACAGCTTCATCGCTGGTAAAAGCAATACCATCCTCTATCAATTCTTTCAGGAACTGGTGGAAAACAAAATTGCAAAAGGCACCTTTAATCCGATCTATCTCCATGGCCCATCCGGAACAGGAAAAACACATCTCCTTATGGCCCTTAGCTCTGCTTTTACCAAAAAAGGGATCTCAACACTCTACGTCCGCAGCGAAACATTCACTGAACATGTCGTGAATGCCATTCGATCTTCAGAAATGCAGCGGTTCCGTCAAAGCTACCGCAATGTCGATCTACTCATCGTCGACGATGTCCACATTTTTGCTAGAAGAGCTGCGACCCAAGAAGAGTTTTTCCACACCTTTAACGCCCTCCATACTGCTGGAAAGCAAATCATCCTCTCTGCAAACGTCGCGCCGCCTCACCTCGAAGAGATCGAACCCCGCCTCATTTCCCGTTTCGAATGGGGAATTACCTTCCACCTCGAAAAACTCGACATCACTGAACTCTCTCAAGTGCTAGAACACCGCTGCAACGCACTCGAATTCCCTCTCTCTAAGGATGTCATCGACTTTCTCATTGAGACGTTTCCCCCTCACCCCCACACCTTAAACCGCGCGCTAGACACTCTCATCCTCCGCACCCACCTCGAAAAAGACCGCGCTGAACATCGGAATAAATCCTCTTTGAACCGCAGCACCGCAGCACGTCTTCTCAAAGAGCTTATCGAATCTGAAAAAAAGAGCGCGCTCACTCCTCAAAAAGTGATCAGCATCGTCGCAGGCTATTATGGAATCAGCTCTGAAGATTTACTGGGAAAATCGCAAACACAAGAATGCGTCCTTCCCCGTCAGATCGCCATGCACCTTTGCCGCACACAGCTCTATCTTCCCTTCATGAAGATCGGCAACCTCTTCTCGCGAGACCACTCGACGGTCATGACGAGCGTCAAACAGATCCATTCCAAAATAGAGCAGCGCGAACCCGAACTCGCGCTTGCGCTCATCGAGATCCAAAAACGCTTAGAGCAACATTAGAAAGGAACTGCAATTCAGAATGGACTGATCCTTCCCAACTCAAAAGCTCGTGAACTTCCTCAATTGCATTACCCTCTAGAGAATATTCAACCTTAAGCAAAATTGTAACAACTAACCTTGAAATAAATTATTTTTTTGGTATTTTCCAGACAGGACAGATAATAATAGGCAGGCGATGTCAGCTGACTTCCCATTGTGGATGCGACCGTTTCTGAATCGACTTGAAACTCAACATCCAGCAATTTTCAAAAACCAAGAGCAGAATTGGCGTGTGTCTGACCGCATTCCCATTACCGTTGTTGGCAACTCGCAGCTTACTGATAAAGAAATCCAGAACTTTACCAATACAATGAGAATGATCTTTGGCGGTAGCTACGTTTTCATTCAGCCTCAAGAGCATCCATCCTTAGAAGAGCCTCTCCAACACTCTCCTCCAAAAGACACAACAGCATCCTCAAAACCGTCAATATCAACTGCATCAATCTCACGTCCCCCTTCTTCACAAGTGATCATCAATAAAGAACCCACGGTAACCTCAACTACACCATCCATATCAACTGCATCAATCTCACGCCCTCCTCCTTCACAAAATCCGCCAGTCTCCCAATCACTACCCCTCATCTCATCTCCGCCGCCAGCTATTGAAGAAACAGCACCGCCCTCTGTCAGCGCATCTCCCCCTCCCGTCATAGAACGAGAAGAAAGTCCACCTCCCGCTTCATCCCCCCCTCCGCCGACAAGACCGCCGCGCGCTGAGACAGAAGGAGCCCGAGGAGCTGTCGAAAGTCCAGATGATGAGGCACATCTTCCCACAAGAGCTCCTGCCCCAGCTCCCGCCCAGGGGGCTCCAGCGGATGCTGAAGAAGCCTCAGGCAGAGGAAGCTCCGGCCAGGTTCTGGCCTCGACATCCCCTCCGCCATCGGGAGACAGCAAAGCATCTTCACAACCTTCTAACACACAAAATGCATTCTCTTCCGGTAGTATCGACATCCGTTCTTTATCTCTTTCTTCAAACACGCCTCAAGCCATGCGAAAAGAAGCCCCAACAAACGCGATGAGTATGTCGACTGCGCAAAAAAACGATGCCATTAAAAGTGTACAGCTCGCAAACCTTCTCTTTAGCGACTCTGCAGTCAAAGGCAATACCCTTTCAGCTTCTAAAAGCATTCAATTGATGGTCGCTTTAAATCAAATGAATGGACAGCTGACTACATTGCACGCTCAGATGGCGCAAATTCTTAAAGAACAAGGAGTTCTGGCCGGAGATCAAGCGCATGATTTCAGCACACAAATCGCTCAAATACAAAAAAAGTTAGAAGAGGGGCGCACTTTTTTACAACAGGCTATCCCATCAGGACAATTTGGCAAAGAAACAGGAAAAATGCCTGGCAACCCGATGACAGCAGCGCTGATCCTCAAAGAAGCAAGCGATAAACTAGCCGCCCAGCTGAATAAAGAAACCCAGGGTAAACTTGAATCGATCGCTGCAAAAGGACAGGCCATTTTAGGCAAAGAAAGCGGAACACCTCCCCCTGGACAGACGGGTGATTCACAAACAGCTCAAAAAACCACAGGGCAATCCACTCCCCTTGCCAAAGAAGGAATATCACCTTCTGAAACTAAAGCAACAACACCTCAGCCAGGATCTCCAACCCTTACTCCTCAACAAGCAGCGCAAAAGTCTCCTACTGACCTATCGCTGACCCCGACACTAGCTTCCGTTGCTGGAAAAGCGGTCAATGCACCCGCCGCAAGTGCGCCTGCCATTCCCTCGTCCGTGCGCAGCGCAGCAGAGCTCCACACTCTTGCTGTGGCCACCAAAAACCAACAACCTTCCACACCGACAATGATCGCTCTCGCCTACCCCTTAGAGCGACGCAGCGAGTCAAATACACCCTCTTCACCTGCTGGAGCAAAAGAGAGCCCTTCCAAAAAACTCCAAGAAAACCAAGGAGAGACGGACTTTTCAGGCCCACAGCATGAGCAAGCGATGCTCTACATCCCCAAAGGACCCGTTCTTGTCGGCGACCCATTTAACGAAGGAAATCCAGATGAACTCCCTTTACGCACACAAGAGCTCGAGCCTTACCTCATTGCCGCAACCCCGGTGACAAATCAGCAATTTGCTGACTGGCTGAACGATGCCTATGCGGCAGGACAGATCCGCCGCAACGAAAAAGGAATCCTTTTCGATACTTTCCGCAACCCCTTATGCATCACACACGCTGCCGATCCCACGAGCCAGATCCAGATCGCAGCTCGCCATGGGGTCCTTTCTTTTGACGTCATGCCGGGCATGGAAAGCCATCCCGTCGTCCAAGTCAGTTGGCTAGGCGCCATGGCCTACTGCGAATCTCAAGGACTGCGCCTCCCCACTGAAGCAGAATGGGAAAAAGCGGCCGGAATGGCTCCTCAGATAGAGGGAGAACCTCTCATCAAGTTTCGTTATGGATTTGGAAAAAATGAGATCGACCCTTCTTGGGCCAATTACCAAGAGTCCTTACGCACCACAGCCCAACACGCGACCTATCCCGTGGGTTTCTTTGATGGACAAAAGGTATTCGCTTTAAAGACAAAAACCATCCACACCAAAAATGCAAAAAGCCCCTATGGCTGCAGCGATATGAGTGGAAACGTCCGGCAGTGGGTTGATACGGGAAAGGATCAGAAAGTCACTAAGGGAGGCTCCTTCCAAACCACAGCTAAAGAGCTGCGCGTTTCCGCAAGAGCCTTATTTGATGGGACAAACTGCATGCCCGATACCGGATTTCGCGTTGCTCTCAGCGTTTCTTAAAACTCAATAAATCATTGACAGTAAAAGACTTAAACAATTAACGGAGTCATATTAGATTGACATTTAAATATATTTACTGTAAAATGAATATAGAGAGCTTGTTTAATCAAGAGATTTAATACAAAATAATAACAAGGAAGTAAAATATGAGTGCAATCCAGTCACAGATCGATGTCAATCAGATCGATGCCACTCAGGTACAGAATTCGTTTCTGAATTTCCAGACGCTCGCACAATCAGAGAGTCAGCAATCCCTGGGCCTGCAAGATCAATTGGGAGGAAATCAGTCGAATTCCGCACAAAATAGCTTAGCTGTTCTAGCTAGCTCTATGGCAAATGCCGCTCTTCTAGGTCTGCAACAAATGTAGAATAGATGAAAATAGCGGGACACCTCTGCAGTCTTGCAGAGGTGTTGCCGTGATACAATTAGATCTTCAGGTAACGCTCTCCACCTTGCTTACCCATTCCTGGAATTGGAGGTGTGTTCTCTTTATCTTTTGCAGGGATTTCTCTACCTTCGCAAATCTTTTTCGCCCTTTCTCTCCATTTTTCAACAGCTTCGACAAAGAGAGGCGCAAAACGGCGCAGTGCAGAAATATCAGCTCCCACACCCATTTCAAGAACAGCGTGCATCAAGATCAATTCTTCAGGAACTGCGACACCAATGCCGCCGCCTGCCATTTGACCGCCGAGCATCGATCCTTCGAGAAGCGCTTCGTATAAACGCAAGCGAATCGTAGAGTCTTTTGGAAGTCCATCTAGGATTGGGGAATAAAGATACAGTCGATCGGAATTTGGCTCGTAAGTGAGGTGAAGAGAAAACGTGTTATCAATACCGAGAATACACGTATGGTTCTCATCAAATGCCAACTCCAGATTGAGCTCTTTACCAAATTCTTTTAGGTTTGCCTTGGCATTCTCCAGTGACATGGATAAGTCCTCCTTCTTTGTTTATACATTCTTTAATTTTTTGATCAGAGTCAAATTTAGAGACTGTTCAACAAAGACTTCAGTTTGTTGAACAGTCTCTAAATTTGACTCTGACCCGTTCATTTTGCCTGACAGGTTGCAAAACTTCGCAAAATTCATGCCAGACTTAAAACAGTAACGAGCCACAATATTCATAAGTGCACTATCCATGCAACAAAAATTGTCTCTTCAGACAAGAAATGTGCATCCTTCCTTCTTAGAATCGAAAGGCTAAAAATAGGTAAGGTGAGCTCTTTATCTATTTTAAATTATACTTCAACACTCCATTGAGCACAATCATTAAAGATTTTACTTTAATGATTTCATTTGATAAGGATATAAATTAAGACCCTATACCCCTGTTAATGAAAGAGTTGCCATGACAAATGAGTTTAAACAGACCCGTTTAGAGCAAGGACGTGCTTCTCCTCTGGGTGTGACTAAACTCAATGGCGGACTCAATTTTTCCCTCTTCTCAGAACACGCCTCTGCAGTGACTCTTTGCCTATTCACCCCAGGTAGCCTTCATAGCTTTTTGGAAATTCCATTCGATTCTCATCAACACCGCACAGGGAATATCTGGCACATTTTAGTCCAAGGGCTTCCGGCAACCCCTCTCGAATATGGGTACCGATTGCAGGGACCCACTGACGATCCGAAGCTCAAATATGACCCAAAAAAAATTCTCTCCGATCCTTATGCTAAAGGACTCGCCACCTCTTGTCATTGGGGACACAAAGGATGGGATGAAGAAGTGAACACTCCCCGCGGGAGAATCATTCTGGCAACTCCTTTTGATTGGGGACAAGAACGCTTTCCCAAAATCGCCCATGAAGAGTTGATTATCTATGAAATGCAAGTCCGCTCGTTCACTCAAGAAAGCTCAAGCAAAGTCAAACACCCGGGCACCTTTTTAGGGATGATTGAAAAAATTCCCTATTTGAAAAAACTGGGAATCAATGCGGTCGAACTCTTGCCGATATTTGAATTTGACGAATGTGAAATTAAGCAAAAAAACCCAAAAACAGGCTCAATATTAAAAAATGTCTGGGGATATTCGACGATTAATTTCTTTGCTCCGATGAATCGCTTTGGCTCAAGCGATGAGTGGACCTCTGCGATGGATGATTTCCGCACGCTTGTGAAAGAGCTGCACAAAAATGGAATCGAGGTGATCCTCGATGTCGTTTACAACCACACCGCCGAAGGCAATGAATCGGGACCTTACTTTTCCTTTAAAGGGATCGATAATCAGGTCTATTATATGCTAAACCCCCAGGGAGAGTACTATAACTTCTCGGGGACTGGAAATACTTTTAATTGCAATCACCCCGTGGTCGCACAGTTGATCGTTGATTCCTTGCGCTATTGGGTCGATGTGATGCATGTCGATGGGTTCCGCTTCGACCTAGCGTCGATTCTAACCCGCGCTGAAAATGGAGCGCCCCTGTCGGCGCCTCCTGTCATTGAAGCGATCCTTAACGATCCGATACTCGCCGACGTCAAGCTGATCGCAGAAGCCTGGGATGCAGGAGGCCTCTACCAAGTAGGGAGTTTCCCCTCGGGAGGAAGATGGCATGAGTGGAATGGGAAATACCGCGACGCAGTGCGCAAATTCATCAAAGGAACTGATGGTCTCTCGGGGGAATTTTCCCAAGTAATCTCAGGATCCCAACATATCTACGGCCACGACCGCCTCCCCTTTCACAGCATTAACTTTGTCACAGCCCACGATGGGTATTCCTTAGAAGACCTTGTCACCTACATGGATAAACATAACTTAGAAAATGGGGAAGAAAATCGCGATGGCGCAAACGACAATGAAAGTTGGAATTGTGGCGCAGAAGGGGCGACAACAAACCGCAAAATCCTGCAACTGCGCGAGCAGCAAATCCGCAATTTCCACGCTTGCCTGATGCTCTCGATTGGAACTCCGATGGTTTTAATGGGCGATGAGTATGCTCACACCTGCCTTGGAAATAACAACACCTGGTGCCAAGATAACGCGCTCAATTGGTTTCAATGGGATCTTCTCGAAAAAAATAAGGGATTTTTCCGTTTCTTTTGCCTCATGATCGCATTCCGAAAAAAACATTCTCTCCTAAAAAGGAACGTCTATCTCACAGACCATGATGTCGAGTGGCACGGGCTTGTTCCTTTGAAAGCTAATTGGGGATCTGAAAATCGGTTTGTCGCCTACACGCTCAAAAATCATGAGACCCAAGAAGATCTCTACATCGCTTTTAACGCCCAGCACACTCCGGCTCATATTCAGCTCCCAAATCCCCCCTCTGGGAAAAAATGGTATCGCATCGTCGATACATCCCATCCTTCTCCCGATGACTTCCTCGAAGATCCAAGATCAGCGCCCTCCCTGAAATACACTTACGACCTGAAAGAGCACTCCACGCTTGTCCTTAAAGCGCTATAGAAGCGCTACTTTCTGCTATCCACATCATAGCTCACCGTTAATGCGATATAGCTCAGGTAGGCAGCCATAGGTGCTACCGAAAGACACATTGCAGCAAATGCATTTAATGAAGCAAAGGCAACTCCTGATACCAATTCGGGTAGAGCCATTTTGGCTAAGGGCATTGCAAGTGATCCAGCAAAAGCGGGCAGGGCAAATTTATAGGAACAATGTGTTTCCACTGTCAGTCGGTAAAAAAGCGATCCCGCAAAGCAAATGCCGATGTTGATGGGCGTTGAAAAAGGAAGAGCAAAACAAAAGGCTGTCATCGCAACAGCGCGGAAAATATGATTAGTAAGCAAGACAGCTTTCTGAAGTGCCGGATGACTTTTGAGGTAATGCGCAATCTGGTCAGTGGGCTCTTTCAGAACGTTGTAATCTACAATGGTCTTGTGAAGAGATGTGGCAAGCGACATAACAGCTCCTAATTGAGGTTATTTGAGCATAACAAAATACTCAAAATGACAGATTGAAGGCCAAATAAAATTTGCTTCTGAGTTTTCCCACTTGTGCAGTATGTATACAAAAAAGCTTGCCATCAGATATGCTGATCTTTCATCATGTCATTTAGCAAATGAGGTCATTCATGTCGCGTATTCGGTATACGGCTCTTGCCACAGTCTTAGCTGCGCTCTCTCTCGCAGGATGCAACAACAACTCTTCAGATGACACGACAGCCTTTCAAACTGGGATCTCTCAGCTAAAACCCGCAGTCTGTATTGTGCCTGTCATCGACAGCACGAAATCCCAGCTTGATTGGAACTTATCGGATGAGCTCTCCTCTGCAATATTTGACCATTTATCACATTCGAGCTCCTTTTCTTTGAGTAACCCAAGCAAAGCCCGCTCTGTGACAAAAAAATTAAGCGATCAGCAAAACCCTTTTGGCACTGAGACCAACTGGGTAAAACAAGCATTTTCCGGAGAAGATTTTGTCGTCTTTTTAGAGCTTACAGAACATGAAGAAGTTCTACGCCAAGAGCGTAAAAAACTCTCTGATCCTGAAAACTGCTCAGCGGATCTCAACATCAGCATGCGCATCCGCGTCTTTGATCTGCGCGGAGAAGAGCCGAAGGTTGTGCTGCAAGAGCTTCTGCACGATTCCCATTTCGTTCCCCGCCCTTTTACTACAGTCAATTTCTATCAGCCTTCTTGGGAAGAAGAGAATTTCTCCATCTCTCCCATGGGCTTAGCTCACGACCAATTCACAAAAGAGATCGCTTCCCGTTTAAAGGATTACATCCTGCTTCCACGGGAGTAACCTCAACTTTGTACATTTTTATGCCCCATCTTCAGGCAGGGAACCCTTGATGCGCAATTTAAATTCTCAGGAAGGCTTTTTCAAGCCGATCCTGAGAATTTAAATTGCGCATCAAGGGTTCCCTATCCTGAATTGGGGGCATAAAAATGTATAAAGTCGAGGCAACATGCAATTGGCTTCTGCCTACTGGGATTACATCCAAGCGATCCTGATCTTTACTCCGTTAAGTTTAGGTTTGCTTTGGATTGCTTATACTCGAGGTTTTTTCGTTCTTCCTTCCTCGCGTATTCCTCCAAAAGGGGTCTTAAGCCTAAAATCTGTGTGCATCATTTTTGCGATCTATCTCGGATGCACTGTCGGTGTTGCGACCGTCTTTGCCAAAGTCATCCACGCTTTATATTCCTTCAGCAAAACGTCTGAGCCTCCCCTTTTGATGAGCTGGCTTCAACTCTTTGTCTTTGCGGTCACTATTCTATTTTTCATTCTCTATTGTCGTACATTAGAGCCGACTCTCATCAAAAAGATCTGGAAAAATCAATCGATCCCCAATGCTAAACCGATTGCCTGGGACATGATCATGGGGATCGCTACGTGGGTCATTAGCTTTCCTCTTGTGGTTGTCATCGGACAGATTGCCGATTTACTCCTTGCCATCTTCTTCAATTTTGAAAGCTACGAACAGGTCGCCGTGCGCTATTTAAAAACAGCTATGCCATCGACCGGGATGTTCGTCATTGCCTTGATCACCATTTTAGTGGCAGCCCCCTTCATCGAAGAGTTTTTATTTCGCGGGATCTTACAGACCTATTTTAAACGTTTTGTTCCCATTAAAGGCGCCATTATCCTCTCTGCTCTCTGTTTTGCCTTATTCCATTATGCCCCCAGTCAAGGCATCGGCAATCTTTCTCTTTTTGCTTCCCTGTTTACCTTTGCTCTTTTTTTAGGGTTTATTTACGAGCGGCAAGGATCTCTTTTTGCGTCCATTGGGCTCCATATGACATTTAATGCCATGAGCACATTCCGCATTTTATTTATGCCGGAGTAGATCTAAAAAACATTTAAGCTTAAGATCATGTGTAGTCGTTTGACGTTTGAGGTAAACCATGTGGCGTGAATTCATCACAATCAGCCTTTTCCCGATAATGCTAGGGGCTGCTCCTTTAACCCCCACGACAGATCCAGGCGATCTGAAACAGCTCACTCAAGACCATGCAGAATTTGCCTTTTCTCTTTATTCTGGAATCAATTCTGATCCCTCCACAAACCTGATTTTTTCTCCTTATTCGATCACAAGCTGTCTAGAAATGCTCTTTATCGGAGCGCGTAACGAAACCGCCGATGAGATCCAACAGACCCTTCATCTCGAACTTGACCGCACCCAACTGCTCCCCCTTTCTTCTCAGTTGATTCAAAAGCTGAAATCCACAGGCCCCCAGTTGGACATTGCCAATGGGATGTGGCTCGGCTCTCAGTTTTTTGTACTTTCCGATTATAGCCATGCGATAGAAAGTGCGTTCCAAGGAAAAATTACACGCGTTGATTTTACTCGCCCAGAGCAAGCGGCACAAACAATCAATCAGTGGATCCTCGATAAGACTCGAGGTAAGATCTCCAATCTGATCCAGACAAGCGATTTGGATGAAGCGACGCGTCTCGTATTAACAAATGCGGTCTCTTTTCAAGGAAACTGGCGCTCTAGCTTTGATCCGATGCTGACTGCAGAGCATCCCTTTTCTCCTACACCTGAAACATCGACCTCGATTTCAATGATGAAGCAGACAGGTTCTTTCCCCTATTTTGAAAATGATCTCATTCAAATGGTGGCTCTTCCCTTTGAGGGAAGTCTAGCATGCGTGCTTCTCTTGCCTAAGTCTCAAGAAAATCTAGCGATCGTAGAAGCTGACTTGACAAACACATTTACAGAATGGCTTTCAACATTAAAAAAAGACCAAGTCATGGTTCAAATCCCTAAATTTACGACCACACACCGTTTAGATCTCAATCAAATCCTGCAGACATTAGGAATGAACCTCTCTTTTACGACACAAGCCAATTTTTCAGGCATCGATGGCAAGCTCGATCTTTATGTCAGCAAGGTTGTGCATCAAGCGTTTTTCTCTCTCGATGAGAATGGAGTGACTGCCGCTGCTGCAACAGCAGCTTCGATCGGCGTCAAATCGTTAGCTCCGGCATCCCCTCCTGTATCCTTTGTTGCTGACCACCCCTTCCTCTTTTTCATCATCGATCTTGCCACTCAAGAAATGCTTTTCATGGGTAAATTCCAACTACCTTCTGAGGCACATGGAGTATAATATCGAAAGTTTTGGAATGAGCGATCTAGGACTTGTTCGCCAAAACAATGAAGATGTCTTTAATGCCGTTCCTGAAAAAAACTTTTTCGCTTTAGCCGATGGAATGGGAGGCCACAATGCAGGTGAAATCGCAGCCTCATTAGCCGTGCAATTTCTCTGTGAGAGGGTTAGCCAAGCCGATCTTTCCAATTCCGCGGAAGAGATGGGACAGTTTTTACGCCAGATCGTCGCCGAGGCAAACGCTCATATTTGGGGGCTTTCTGTGCAAAATCCCCATTATACAGGGATGGGAACCACGCTCTGCTGCTTCATCATCCACGATGAAAGCCTGATCTATGCCCATGTGGGAGATAGCCGCCTCTACCGCTTCCGCGGCCACCTAGAGCTTCTTACCCGCGACCACTCCCTCCGAGCCTCCATTCAGGCCCAGGGAGGACAGGAAGAGGGCAAAGAGCTTCCATGTAAACATGTGATTACTAGAGCATTAGGAACAACATCAAACGTAATGCCAGATATCGGGATCCTTTCAATCCTCCCCAATGATATCTACTTCCTATGCAGCGATGGACTCTCTGATATGGTCCCTGAAGCCACCATCGAAGCCATCCTCAAAGTCGCCCCAAAAATCGATTTAGCAGTTCCTGTGATGATTCAGACTGCCCTAGAAAAGGGAGGAAATGATAATATCACTGTTTTAATGGTTAAAATTATCAATTAAATGATGACATCTCGCATCTATCTCGATAACAATGCCACAACGGGTCTCGATCCACGCGTTTTGGAAGCGATGCTACCGGAGCTCTCTCTTGTTCCGAGCAATCCGTCCAGCGTCCATAGCTTTGGACAAGATGCGCGCAAACGCCTGCTCAGAGCCAGAGAGACAATCGCAGCATTTTTTCACGTCAAACCTCACGAAGTGATCTTTACCTCTGGCGGCACTGAAGCGATGAACCTCTTGATCCACGGGATCCTCGCGCCCCCATTCACAGGTCATGTGATTACTTCCAATGTAGAACATTCCTGTGTGGATAAAGCTTTAAAAGCGTATGCCGAAAGGGGAATACCTGTCACCTTTCTTCCTGTGGGACTCTGGGGCGCTGTCCGCCCCGATGCTGTTGAGCAAGCTCTACGCCCCGATACGCGCGCAATCATCCTTTCCGCAGTCAATAATGAAACCGGTGTTAAAATTGACATACGCGCGATTTCAGAGATCGCACATCACGCGAAAATTCCGCTGATCATCGATGGGGTTTCCCTCGTCGGCAAAGAGCTCTTTGACCTTCCGCCAGGAGTGTTGGGACTGGGAGCTTCTGCTCATAAATTCCATGGACCGAAAGGTGTAGGTTTTGCCCTCGTCCGCTCTGCGTTGAAACTCGCTCCCTTATTTGTCGGAGGCGATCAAGAATACCAGCGGCGCGCAGGCACAGAAAACCTGCCGGGGATTGTGGGAATGGCAAAAGCGATCGAACTGCTAAGTACAGAGATGCCGCAAGCATCTGAAAGAATGCGCAAGCTACGTGATGCATTTGAAGTGGAACTGATCGAAAGACTCGATCCTGTCATCATTAACGGGGAAGGGCTGCGCATCTGCAACACGAGCAACCTAGCCTTTCGCAACCTCCAAGGCGAGGATCTTCTCATGCTTCTCGATCTCAACGGCATTGCGGTAAGCCACGGCTCCGCATGCTCTTCAGGAGCCCTCGAGCCCTCGCGCATCCTCACACAGATGGGAATTCCTTATCCGCTTGCAAAAGCCTCGATCCGATTCTCATTAAGCCGATTCACCACACAAGAAGAGATGACGCGCTGTATCGAGATTCTCGTGAAAACGGTGACCAAACTGCGGAATATGACTTAAAAAACAGTGCGCACAAGGATCGACTTAGCACCGAGAAGAGAGGCCTCTTCGACGGTAAGCTCAAACTGATCGATCCGTACCGACTCCCCTCTTGAAGGGGGATGACCGAGCGCCTTAGTGACAAGCTCGTCTAGGGTCTCAGCATCGAGATAAGAGAGATGGACGTTGAACTGCAGATTGAAATCTTCGAGGCGCATATCTCCTGGAAAAGTGCGATCGACGACGATATGATACGCACGCGGCACCATATCCCCAAAGGACATCCAATCATCCGATCTTCCAAAGAGCTCATCGATGATCTCATCCAATGTCAGAAAGCCAGTGGCAAGTCCCGCTTCGTTTAAAACAACAGCTAAACTTTCATTATTGCGACGAAACTGCTTGAGAATTTGCAAAATTGAGGTGCTTTCAGTGATAAACCAAGGAGATCTTGCAAATTCCCTCACCTTTCTAACTTCAGACACGCGCAACAAATCACGGGGATAGGCAATGGCAACAATGTTTTGAGGATTGCGATGAAACAACGGAACAAATGAAGTGTGTTTCTCGACGAGCTGTTTACGCAATTCTGCGACGGAGCTGACAGAAGGGATCATTGGAACGGCGTCCAGTGCTAGCATCATATCTTTTGCCGTCTGATTCTTGAGCATGAAGATATGGGAAACAACGGTATTGAATTCTTTACGATTCGTCTCAGAAACAATCGTCTCCTCTCTTTCTTCGATAATATTTTGCAGCTCTTCGCGGGAAAGATAGGCTCCGGAGGCGACAGGAGTTCCGATCAAACGGTTTAACCCGCGGCATAAAATATCCAAGGCCCAGATGAGTGGCCGCAAGACAATGGAAAAGAAGAAGAGGATGGGAACGCCGAGCATCGCGACGCTCTCAGCGTATCGCCTCCCTGCAATCATGGGAGAGATCTCGGCAAAAAGCAAGACGATGATGATCTGCGTGAGTGGGGCAAAGTCGGGATTCAGCCCCAGCGCATCGTAAAATCTTCGAGAGCACTCCGATCCTAAAATCAGGGCTGTATTCACACCGATGAGAGAGGTTCCAAAGAGCAATGCGGGATGGCTAATGAGATAGCTCAGCCAAATCGCTCTGCGATTTTTTTTACTGACGTAATATTGAAGCCTTACTTTATTGAAAGAGACGCACGCTAATTCAACCATGGCAAAAAAGCCTTGGATCGCTAGACAAGAGAGGGTGAGACCGAGAAAAAATTTCCAGCTTTCGTGCATGATGTTATCCCTTCTTTTTCACGGTCACGGGTTTTAGCCGTCGGACATAGATCCGACGCACCCGTTTAGGGTCTGCTGAAAGGATGTGGAACAAAAAATCGTGAGAAGTGAACTTGGCCCCTGTTTTGGGGATGTCCCCCATTTGCTCTGTCAACCAACCGCCTAAAGACACCATGTGATTTTCACTGGGCAGGCTCACCCCGAAAATCTCTTCAAATTCGGCGAGCTCTAGCTTACCGCTTGCGATCATCACATCTTCGCCAGAGCGCGTATATCGGCTTTTTTCATCCCGCGCATCGGCAATTTCGCCAACGACTGTCTCGACAAGATCTTCTAAAGCAATGAGTCCCGAGACCGAGCCATATTCATCGACAACCATGGCAAGCGCCTCTTCCCGATCATAAAGCTGACGTAAGACAACAGGGGCGAGTGTCGATTCCGGAACAAAATAGGGTTTTTTCAAATGAGGGACTAGATCTTCTGAGACTTGCAACTGCCCTCGATTAAGAAAAAACACCTGACCTGAAATGATCCCGATCACATCATCTAATGACCCTCGGCAAACGGGCACACGAGTGCATTCTTGATCGACAAAAAGATGGATTAATTTAGATAGCGGATCCTCAAGATCGAAAAAGATCACCTCCTCTCTAGGACGCATCAATTCTTTGACCTGGGAATCTTGCAGATGCAGATAACCACGGACGAGCTCCGCTTCATCTTCATTTAAAATCCCATAAGAACGAGAGGCTCTGAGGGTATGCTGCAACTCGTCTATGGAAATCTCCCCTTCTGTCTTTAAGAAGAAAAACATCCATCGCGATAAATAGGTCGTGACACCTGTTAACACTTTGCGAAAAGGGAGAAGGACCTTTTGCGCTGCATCTAAAATAGGCGCCACTCGATACGATAAACTCGTATTGTGCGCCAAGCCCACCGATTTGGGAAGAACTTCCCCGAAAATCAAAGTCAATGCCAAAGGAACACCCACATTCAATCCCCATCCGGAAAAATCTCCAAAAATGTTAGAGGTGATGTTCTGAATTAAAATGTTGGTGATCACATTCATCATAATGATCGTTACCAACAGATCACGCGGGGAAGCGAGCAGATGCGCGACCTGCTGCTTGCGGGGATCTGCATCGACCTTAAACGCTTTGACTTTCATGGAAGAAAGGGAAAAAAGAGCGACCTCTGAAGAAGACAAGAACGCAGAAACCATTAAGAACAATCCAAGAATAACAATCAGAGCGATTAACATATACCCTTGAAAGAGGCGTTACTCCTGTGTTCCATGAAAATAGACCTTTTGCTGTCCTTCAGGAACAACACCAAGCCCCTTCATTAAAGAGAGTTGAATCCAGGCTGGATCGCTTTGGCTATTGATCTGTACCACGAGATTATCATAGGTCTGACTCAATAACTCTTTTTGGTGATGAAGTTCGTTCAAGTGTTTTTCTAGCTCTTGGCACACAGCTTGTTTTCTGTGCATTGCATGGGAATAGACCATAAAGCAAGAGATCATAAATAAAAACATCCACCAAGAACGAGTCAACAGACTGCGAACAGTCTTCTCCTTCCAGGATTTTACGCACAAGTCTGACGCGTGGATTTTTTTTTGAAATGCCATGATCCCCATTGGACACAAGTCTTGTCTTAATCCAGATTCTCTGAGTTTTAGCAGTAAAACTCAAGGGAGATTTCAAGAAAATTAAACTACTTAAAGTCAATTACTTAAAATTCATCAGGCCACGGGAAGCGTGATCATGGTCTGTCTCATGTACTTTCCATTGCGATCAGCATACGAAGTTTCACAACTTTCCGCTCCTTCATAAAACAGAACTTGAGCCAGTCCTTCATTTGCGTAAATAATCGCTGGCAATGGGGTTGTATTCGAGATCTCTAAGGTGACATGCCCTTCCCATTCGGGCTCGAACGGAGTGACGTTGCAGATAATTCCGCAACGGGCATAGGTCGATTTACCGATGCAAATCGTAAGGACATTGCGCGGGATTCGAAAATACTCGACGCTGCGCGCGAGCGCAAATGAATTGGGAGGGATGATGCAGGTATCCCCTTCGTAATCGCGAAAAGCATCGGCGCTGAAATTTTTGGGATCAACCAAGGAATTGTTGAAGTTTGTAAACACCTTAAACTCTCTCGCCACGCGTAAATCGTAGCCATAACTAGAGAGCCCGTAGCTAATCACTTTTTTTCCATCCACCTCGCGCGTTAGCTCTGAAAAGGGATCGATCATCCCATGCTTTTGCGCCATTTCTCTAATCCAACGATCAGATTGTAAACTCATAGTTACCCAAGGAAGTTAAGCTTTGAAAGTTCCCTAAGATATAGCTTAAGATTTCGATTTTGCACCACAGTAAATTTGCAATTTTTCCCCGCACCCGTTAAAGTGAGGAACACCTAACAAGCAGGCATTTTGCATATGACCGATCCGATCATCGAGTCTTCGTGGATTAAAGAAGATGAACCCTTCGAGCTTCCGCTGCGCCCCCAATCCCTCACAGATTTTTGGGGCCAGGAAAAGATTCGCGAAAGGCTCGAGGTGCTCATTGGCGCTGCGAAGCAGCGTAATGAACCTTTGGGCCATTGTCTTTTTCATGGGCCTCCAGGTCTTGGTAAAACGACACTAGCGAACATCCTTGCGAAGATGATGGGCGCTCAAATTGTCGTCACCTCAGGTCCTGTGATCGAAAAGCCGGGTGATTTAGCTGGAATTTTAACGAATTTAAAAGAGGGCGACATCCTCTTTATCGATGAGATTCACCGTTTGAACCGCACCGTTGAAGAATATCTTTATCCGGCGATGGAGGATTTTTCTCTCGATCTCATGATCGATAGCGGACCTGCGGCCCGCAGTGTGCAAGTCAAGCTCAACCATTTTACGTTGATTGGAGCCACCACGCGTTCGGGCTTACTCAGCGGACCGATGCGTTCACGGTTCCCTTTCATTTGCAGGTTGGATTACTACGATGCAGAGGTGTTGCACAACATCCTCTTACGCTCAGCTCAGATCCTCAATGTCACACTCGATGTGGAAGGGGCATTGACCATTGCTAAACGCGCCAGAGGAACCCCGCGCATTGCAAATAATCTGCTCCGCTGGGTGCGCGATTACGCCCAAATCAAAACGCACAATAAAATTAACGAGGCCGCTGCAAAAGCTGCCTTAAACATGCTGAGCATCGACGAAATGGGTCTCGACGAAATGGATAAAAAGATCCTTCACATCATTGTCGATCACTATCAAGGTGGCCCTGTCGGCATCAACACTTTAGCCGTCGCATTATCTGAGGAGCCTCACACCTTAGAAGAGGTCTATGAGCCCTATCTCATCATGCAAGGATTTCTCAAACGCACTCCTCGAGGCAGAGAAGCGACCGCATTAGCTTATGAACATATCGGGCGCCCATTGCCCGCAAAACTTAAAGATGGAGTCGAACCATGAATCTCATTCAATCCCTCATCGTTTCCACGCTTGTTGCCGGAACGCTCTCTCCTAGCTTATGCCCTGCCATTGTCGCAGAAGCTCCGAGCGATGTCTCTCAAGTTGGAAAACCAATGACAATCAAAGTCCTCGTCGCACAGAAAAAAGAGAAGATCTTTTTAGAAGCGCGCGGATCCTACCATGTTTATCAGCCTGTAGATGGAAAGCAACTCAGCAGCGGAAATTCGAGCAAACGCGCTTTTGTGATTTCAGATCCACTCGGTCTTAAATGGAAAGAGCGCTACTTAGGCTCTTCCCACCTCAGGATCGTTCCAGGCGATGCACAAAGTACGCTTCTTGTCGACGGAATCGAATACCGCGGCTGTCTTGAGATCTACGACATGGGCGGGAAGCTCAACATCGTGAACGAAGTGAGCTTGGAAAATTATCTCAAATCCTGCCTAACGTCTCAGTTCCATGATGAGATGGACGAAGATGTCATGGACTCGATCGCTATTGTCGCGCGTACGAATGCGCTCTATTTAGTGAACCGCAAGCCCCACGCCCCCTGGCATGTTGAGGCTCAAGAGGTCGGCTATCAAGGCTACGCTCTGACGCTTCAGAACCTGCACGTCGATCGATCGATCGATAACACCAAAAACCTCATCTTGACCTATCAAGATCAACCCTTTGCCGCTACCTGGACAGAGGATTCTGCAGGAAAAACTGCCGATTTTGCCGCGATGTTCCGCAGATCCGTCGCAACTCCTCGCGGTGTACAAGCGCCTTTTGCCCTACGCGACAGAGAAAAACACCACTGGTCGTTCTCTCTTTCAAGACAAGAGCTCTCTAAACTTCTTCAGGCAGATAAGATCACAAGTCTCGATCTCTTCCAAGACAAACACTCGGAAAAAGTCTATGCGGTTAAAATCCAAGATAGCCGAGGCAGCCAGAATATGGACTTTATCCAACTTCAAAAAGCTCTTGGTGAAAAGCGCCTAAAAAGCAGTGACTTCACCGTCCAATTCCACGGAGATAATGTCACCTTTAACGGCTATGGACAAGGCTACGGCGTCGGCCTGTGTCTCTATAGCGCGAATGCAATGGCAGAGCATGGGGAAAACGCGAAAAAGATCCTCGCCTCTTTCTTCCCAGAAACCAAGCTTCAGAACGTCCGCGCCATGGAAAGCAAGCAACTTTAATTTAAATTTGACACATAGTTTGGGAATTGCGTGCAATTCCCAAACTATGTTATGGTATACCTTTTACCGGGGACCTCTTGGAATGAAACGGTCCGAACCAGGTCAGGACTGGAAAGTAGCAGCCTTAAGGATGCAGCTTTGTGCCAAGAGTCATCTCCGGTATTTTTCCTCTAAAAACTAATCATCAAACCGACAAATAGACCGTGGATAATTGCAACTCCATGCGTATGCACTGCCTTGCCCGCATCCGAGGTAATTTTCTGGGAGAGCTGATCTTCTGCAGTGGCAATTCCTGAGAAATAAAGAAATTGGTATCCCCCATGAAGATTGATATGGTCCTTAAAATAAAACTCGATCAGAGCCATACAATCAGCGAAAATCCCATTTTGCCATTTTTGACGGTTAAAATGGCGCAGCACCACGGTATTATCCACATCACGCAATAAGGTGCGTTGCTGGCCGTGGTCCATCATAAACCCGAATTTTGTTATAAATTCCCAAGAAAAATAAGGCAAAGGATTGAGCTGCAAATCCAGCCCGACCTGCGCTCCAAACATATCGTTTTTCGTGCGGATATTGTAATTGCTCTTTTGCAAATCTGAAGCCGGCGGCGGAGGTCTCTTATAAAAGGCATCGGATAAGCGCTCATTATAATGGAAATAGCGCAGCCCAAAGATCGCCGACAAGCTAAAATAATTGATCCAGCGCTGGGATAAATGCCGCCAGTAGTTAAATTCTAAATCCCAAAAATGGGCATGATACTCCGCTTTAACCCTATCCGCATCGAAATAGTCGTTTGTAAAATCCTTTCCATTTTGAATCGCAGGGTCGTTGTCGAGAATCACAAGGGTATTCACGCTTCCTGAATGGAACGGATAGAGAAGTGTTCCGTCCGCTTCCCGCTCTTTATGAGCCTCCCAAGGCTGCAGATAAAGACAATTCGCTTCAAAGCTCCGTTTCGCATCAAGTCTGTAGATCGCTCCCACTCGAAATCCAGGTTCAAACCCCATGTCGTTGATCAATTCTTTCGTGCTTAACACGGTAAAATCGCAGAGGCATCCCGGCCTAATTTTACGGGAATCTTCCGCAAGGATTTGATTGCTCGAATGGCTTCTTCTCATAAAGACAAAATCCCCAATTAACCCCCAATGGTCATTGAGCTGGCTCCTTCTTTCAATCCCTTCTACGCACGAAATTGAAAGGAGTGCGGCAGTTGTCCCTACAACTTTCACCAAATTCTGAAGCGATGCGGATAGGCGCGATGTCATAAGAAAATGTTACCTCCAATCACAAGACACTTCCCAGTGAGCCAAAATAGGCAAACAGGAACAGAAAAAATATTAATTTATCTCAACGCTTCCAGTTATGCAACGATCTCCTTGCATCAACGCAATTTTTATTTTTAAACTACTTATTATCAATGACTTGCGCCAAACCCTCTTCTGACAGTAGAGACAGGAAAAATTTTATACAGGCAACACAAACATTTAAGTACACACAGAACAAATCGTATTAAAATTAACAAGCATAATTAACTAAAGTTATAATGACTAGACAACATTGTTATTAAGTTGAAGTACACGCGAATATTAAGTATAATTAACAACGAGCCACGAAAAATAAATTATTAAGGGTTGAGTATGTCGTCATCCTCGTCATCCAGTTCTTCTTCGTCGGGTTTGCCAGGAAGCTCTGTGACTCCTGCTGCGCTCCCGCCTGCTCCAACGGGATGGGGAAGCTGGCTCTTGCAAAGGGGTAGCGGACTTGCTTCCGGCGCTGCAAGCAAAGCATCCAATCTTTGGCAAGGAACGAAGAGTAGACTAGGAAGAGCGAAAGATGTTGCCGTGCAAAGTAGTAAAAGAGGATTTGAAAAAGTCAAAAATACTGCTGTGGCAGCCGATCAATGGGGCTTGGCTCGAGCCGAGAAGACCGGAGATTGGATTGGTTCAACAATCGACTCCGTAGTGGGAACGGTCGGGTCTGTCGTTTCGTTTGGAAGACATCCCGTTGAAACACTAAAAAAAGCTGTCAGAGAGACCCCTCCAGAGCATCTGGTCGCATTAAAGACCGCTTTAGATGAAATCATCGACCATCCCAATGCAGTAACCCAAAAAAACTTATTTGATTTACATACCGCCCTCTCACAAATTTCCGATGAAGAATGGAAATCCTACATACCCCATCTTATTGGAGAAGACTTTGAAAAAATCCACACTCTAAGAGATAGCTGCTCACCTGAGTCTGTGCAACACATTCTAGCTCTTACAGCAAAAGACGAATTAGTGCTTTCAGATGATGAGCTAAGCGTTCCGAAGCAATTGCAACAAGCCATCGGATCTATCATTGATGCACGCACAGGAATCATCGACAAAGCCGTCGATCGATTAGGCGACAAGGTCATGCATCCAAAACACGGGATGCTCGCTCAATGGATACGCACTCCTGAACTTAAATTAACCGACATACAAGAAGGTGTCATCCTCTTACAGCAATTAGTCGAAGACAATAGCCCAAGAGAGAAACTCCTTCCGATCACCGTAACACTAAAGAACTTAATCTCTGGCTATTCTCGCAAACTGCCATCCTCTTATCTGAAATATCAACTGGAGCTGTTGCTAAGACGCCTACGCAGGTATAACCGCACTGCAACCGCGCCATCTGCTCCTTTAAAGACTCCTTTAAAAAATGCTCTTAAGGCTTTAAGCGCGGAAATTACAAACGAAACAGGTCCTCTGATAAAAGCTTTCGAAAAAGTAGGCGACACTGTCGTTGAAAAATTGACCCGCAAAGCCCAAGAAACACTCCCAGAAGTGTTTGGCAAGCCCCCCTCCCCTTTCGCCCCTCCTGCAGCAGCTGGCACGCCTCCAGCAACAGCTTCTGCTGCATCCTCTTCTAAAACAAAACCAGGGATGCTCGGGGCCCTGCTCAGTTATGGATTACAACAGATCTCTTCTGCAATTAAGAGCGGTGTCGAGAGCCTCGGTGATCAAGGAGCTCAATACATCGGCATCTGGCTGCTTCCTGCACTTCAAGAAGGCGCCAAAGCGCTAGAAGAAAAATCAATGTTCAAAACGCAAAGAAAAAAGCTTAGAGAAATCATCGCTGAAATCAGCGAGGAAAAAACGCCTGGCGTTAAGACTCTAAAAAATGACCTTTCCTTACAAAAGCTCTGGCAGCTTTTAAAAGATAACATCGAGTGCATTAACAGTGTCGACATTAACATTCACGGCTTCGATATTCCAAAGCTCTTTTCTTCAGCTAAAACGCCCGATCCGAAGCGCCTGCTTATTCAAAATAGCCACGAGGCGCGAGAAGCGAAGAACGTTCGCATCGATCCGAATACAACAGACGAGAGTTCATGGAAACAGCGCGCTCAGATCGAAAAGAAACTGTGGGTAAGAAATACAACAAATTTCGTTGTGATTAAAAGAATCTTCGAGAAAGCGTGCAAATTCAACCCAAACAACGCGCTCTATTATCAGTTAATGCAAGGGGCTAATCAAGCAACCGATCCCAAAGCAAAACTCAAAGAACTTTTCTTCACGGAACTGCAGAACCGTGGAGTCAGTGGGTTTCAACGAGCTTATCTCAAAGTCTATTACACGATTTTCTGGAGCTTCTTAAACAATATTCTTAAAGATCTCACCACGAACATCTCTAAAGAGGTCTTCCAATGGATCGAAAGTAACAAAAACAGCGAATACACCAATTTCAAGAGCATGCTTATTGAAAATTTTACGCGCTATTTGGGAATTCTAGGTGGAAGCTATAAGCGCGTTGCCAATGATCCTAAGCCCTACGATAAACCCTCGAAAATGCTGATCAAAGATCTTGCGGATCCCGAATTGAACGATGGGTATACAACAGAAGCGCTCTATACCAGTTTCGCCCAAGGACTGTTTAGCAAATATGTGAAGAACTGGTTCAACTCAGCACTTCTTAAAATTGCCGTTGGCGATGGAAAAGAGCTAGTCCAAGAATTAATTAATTCAGGCATTAAATCTCTTTCAGATGATTATGGCTATACACACACCCTAAATACTCTTCTTGTCGAACAGTTAGAACAGCTCATCCATACGGTTAGATATGAAATTGCCTCTGGAAAAAAACTTAACCCGACACCTCTTAATGCGGCCCTTTCGGAACATAAAAAATTAGAGCTTCAATCACTAGTGAAAAACCTGCTTGAAGTGCTTCCGATGGGGAAATGCAATACGCATGCAGAGCTACGCACATTGCTTAAAGGGGATTCATTTCGAGCCAATATGAGTACATTCAAGGACTCTCTCTTTTTGGATAAGGTCATTGAAAATGTGAGTGACGGAATCTCTGTTGCCATGAATATGCTTCTTAAAAAAGAGCGTCTGCATGAGATCATGTACAAAATGACCTCTTCACTTAACCGAATCTACGTCGAAGGGGATTCGAGCACAGTAGAACAAAGGGAAGCGACACAAGATCGCTTAAGCAAGCTCTCCTCTGAACTGCTTGACCTCCATATCCACTCTGCACTGGATCGCTACCTCTCTCCCCCAGAAGAAAACACGTCGACACCTACAAAGGGGTACGTGAAGCAATTGAAAAAATCAACTTCTCTCTTTACAACTCAAGTTCAAAAACATTTAAAGCGCTTGAAGGATACAAATTCAAAGCTCACTACTGAAGAGGCTATTTCTATTGTCGATACACTACTGGATAAAGCAGATGCATACCAAGAAAACTGCATTACCGAACTACAAGAAATCGAACAGAGCGAGCTGAGTAAAAACAATAAAAATGCTCTCAAAAAACGGTATGAAGAGGCGGCTAAAAAATCAGAGCCCTTAATCCAAGCTCTCACAGATTTAAAACACAGTCCGCACAGACTCCTCCACAACAAAGCTCTAAAAAAGCAACTCAAACCGCTAGATAAAACACTCAAAACGATCGAAAACACTTTGAAGCGAAAAAAGACTCAACTCGAAGACTCTCAAGAGTGGATCCTTCAGCTTAAAGAGTCAATTGCAGAGATCTCTCGATTGAATATTATCGACCCTTCGATCGAAGGGCTGGTCGAAAAAACCCCTGTTTTAAGAAAAACAATCAAGACTCTGTCTGAACAGCACTCTCTCTTAACATGCTGCACGAGCCTGACGAAAATGGTCTCAGAATGTGAGAAAGAAGGAAAACTAATGGATCCAGCTCCGTGGCTAGAAGCGATCTCTTCGATAAATAATCAAAAGTTAAAAGAGAAGTTATCCCAAATCGTCAAACAGATCGCAAGAGCATCGAATGGTCAAGCGTTTAAAAAAGCCATCGATGAGTACAAGAGGGCCCTCGAAACGACGCATGAAGAAACGCTAGCAGATCTGAAAAAAACCAAGAAAAAAGCTGAAAAATTAAGCAGAGAGATCCGCGATATCATTCAAACAAACCATCTGCTCGATTCCTATGACATCCGCGATATGCACAAAGACAAAATTACAGCAGGGCTTACAAACGCCAAGACAGAAGCCAAGAAGTTAGCGAAATGGTCGAATAAAGAGTTACATGACGTTCTTCAATACCGTGTCTCTTCGAAGATCGTAAAGGAAGGAGCAAAGCTCGCTTCCGGCTACATCTTCAACGAAATCAAAGATAAGTTCGATAGCCTCCTGCAGTTCGTCCGCAGAGAAGAAACCTACCTATTCGGACTGGCTAGACACCAAGTGATGCTTCCTTATCTGCGAGCAACACAACCTCAAAAATCTTAAACGATCACAAAAAAAGTGCGGAGTATAGGCTTCGCACTTTATTTTTTTCTTTCAATTCTCTATTTTTCTTTCCCAACGTTCAATATTCTTGAAAAGGCGGGAAATCACTATGTCAGTGCGCAATCTAGGTATTCAATTAGGGTTAAAACTCGCAGCTCTCATCGTTAGCTTGGGGGCTTGCTTCAGTTCAGCCTCTGCCCAAGCATCATCCAAATTTCCAGAGCCTATCGACATCGTCTACCTGTGGGTGGATGGCAGCGATCCGGAATGGTATTCAATTAAGAGTTTTCATCAAAGAGCACTTACCCCTCAATCTGCTCCTACGCAAGACGCCCATACCATCAACCGCTTTTCTGACAACGAGGAATTGCGCTATTCTCTGCGTTCTATCCTCAAATATGCCCCTTTCTTTAACCATATCTATATTGTTACGATGAATCAAATCCCGAAGTGGTTAAAACCTCACCCGAAAATCACAATCGTAGATCACAAGGAAATTTTTTTAAATCAACACGACCTGCCGACATTTAATTCTCAGGCCCTCGAATGCAATTTACACAGGATTGCCAACCTTTCGGAGCATTTTATCTACTTCAATGACGATGTCCTCTTAGGACGCCCCGTCACTCCGTTCGACTTTTTCACCCTTGATGGCAAAGTCAAAGTGCTCTTCGAGTCCTCTTTGAGCCCTTCTGGTCCCCCGAATGACAACGAAACCACCTACCGCACGGCCTGGCGCAATACAAATGCCCTGCTCGATGCTTTCTACATTAAGGAACCGCGTTATCGCCTTTGCCACGCTCCCTTCGCACTGAAAAAATCGTATATCGAAGCTACCGAAGAGGAATTTCCCTTCGTTTTCGCATCAAATTCCTCGCATAAATTTCGCTGCAAAGAGGACTACAATGTCACAAACGGCCTCTTCCAATACCATTGGCTGTACCACGATAAAGTGGAAGAGGGAGAGCTCACCAATCTCATGGTGACTTTACGAGCAGACGAATGGATCATCAGAACAAAGCGGGCTCTTGCTCGCCTGAAATCAGAACATCCACACACCTTTTGCCTCCAGGACAATATGGATGAGAAAAGCGTTAAGACAAAACAACTGCTCAAAGAGCTGCTTGAAAGTTGGTACCCCGATCCGGCTCCCTGGGAAAAGGACAGATCTCACTGACGCTCCCATTCTCGAAAGCGTTTTTCATAGCCCTGTAACGTGCGGCGCAAAGCGCTTTCCAAATCGATACCGCTCTCTTCGCTGCGAAGGATCAATGCCATTAGAGCCTTTCCCGCCTGCTCTTCATTTAAAGCCTCTCTGTCCATCTCAGGGAGTTTTGGAAACTGAGCGCGCTTCATTTTTTTCGCCATTTTCTGTGCTTTAATGAGCGTCGGCAATGTGGGAGGAATCCCATCTAAAGCGCTTTCTCGCTTTTCATGGTGTTTCTCTTCTTTTTTGATCTTTTCCCAATTGTGGAGCACATCCCCTACTCCCTCAATTTTCAGATCGCCAAATACATGAGGATGACGCCGGATCAGCTTTTCTCGAATGGCTTTTACAATCTCTTCTATCGAAAAACGCCCCTCTTTTTCCCCTAATTTTCCGTAAAATATGATCGTATAGAGAAGATCCCCCAACTCTTCGACAATCTTGTGATCTTCGTTGTGGTCAACCGCCTCGATCACCTCATGAGCCTCTTCGAGTACAAAGGGCTGCAGACTGGAAAATGTCTGCTCCTGATCCCAAGGACAACCTCCTGGTCCGATCAGTTTTTGAGCTACCTCTAATAACGCATCAAATTCTTTCATAGGTCCTCCAATAGAGGGGAATATGTTAGCGCTGATTGCATTTGACGGAAATGAAAAACAACGTTACAACCTTCCCCAAAATTAAACTTTGGCAACAAATGACAACTCAAACAACACCTAAAAAGCAAACGTGGGGAGCGTGGTTGCTCGAAAACCTCATGCACCCCGTCCAGATAGGAAGCTCTAAGGCAACGCATGGCGCACTTCAAGGCTCTCACCAATACGCACTAGCTAACGAAGATAAGCTCGCAGGCTCTCTCAATCAGGTGCTTTCCAAGGCGTTACTCGATCCTGCACCTCAAGCTCTTTACTCCTTGCGAGATCGAATGAAAGACTTTGAAAAAGCTCCTGACAACAAAAAAGCGATGGCACTTTTTACTGCACTTACCGCAATAAATAGAGAGCATCCTGATCTCATTAAAACCAAGCTTTCAGAGCGGGAACAGAAACACTTCGCCCATTTGCTTAAAACACTCGATCCCGACCGTTCGACATCCGAGATTCCCACGCGTTTTCGACAATGGTTTGAGAGTGTCGATAAAGCTGTCACCAAACTGATTGGAGATAAAGAAGGAGCGATCCGAAAGTTGGGGAACTACGTCACTGACACCTTGGAGCCCGCTCTCTGTGCCCAGCCCCATCCATTGCTAAAGCGATGTCATGAAATGCTACAAGTCTTTCAGTTGCACTATTCCACCACCCCTAAAGAGCAGTTGCGTCCCTTGTGGACGGAGTGCATGAAATGCTTAACGCAACTGGAACAGAATACAGAACATGCGCCCTTCGCACGCGATGAATGGAAAATCATCGCGAAAGACATGCGCGCGGTAAACACTTGGGTCCAATCGAAAAAAACCGCCTATCGGCCCGAGCCGATTCAAATCTGGGGAATGGTCGAAAAGGCCTACAAAAGCCAACAGGGAATTGCGGATAAAATGGGAGATGTCTTGGTTTCTAAAATTCAGGGAGTCCTCCCCTCTCTTGTCAAGCTCCCGGGGCAAATGATTGCTGATGTTTTTGGAAGTGAGCCAACGCCACCCACAGGGCCAGCTGCCCCTGTGTTACCCCTCCCGACGCCCCCTCCCTCTTCTAAGACAACAGCATCACCCGATAAACAAACCTTCCCACAAAAGCTCCTTGAGCAAGCGGAATCCGTTTTAAACAGTTGCAAAGATCATATTTCCAAAAAAGCGATTACTGGTATTGCGACATTGATGCAATTTGCCTTTAATAAAGTAACGGATAAATTGCACAAGTATAAAGACCAGCAGACCATTGAACTAAAAATCAAACCCCTTCTCGAAAAAATTCAAACTGTCAGCAAACAAGGCTCTTGGAACGAACTGTACAAGACTCTGAGCGCCTCTACGAAGGTCATGAGAGAGCACATCATCTTGTTTCAAGGGATCCGTCTTCCAACCAGTGGGAAACAAAAAAAACGCACTTCAGCCATTCCCGATCTCTTAAACAATATCGCAAAGCATCAAAGGGTTCTCAAACAAGAATCCTCAGAAGAACCAACACAGATCACCTCTACAATGATAGCTGAAGAAGCGGTGAAATTTAGAACGCGTGCAACTGTTTTTCTTCCGATTAAACTTGCGTCTGAATGGATCTGTAGCTTTCAAACATCCGAGCAATTTTTTGCAGATCTATTAGCCATTCCCCCTTCTGGCGCCCCAGAACAATGGGAAGAGACCTTTCGCCAGCGTTTTTTTGATGAGATTGAGAAAGCAGATATTTTCATAGCGCGCAAATGGATGGCAAAAGGGTTCTATTATGCGATCTCCCCCATTTCTACTATTTTTACTGAGAGTTTTCTCGATCGGATTACGGATGCAATGCACACATGGAAGACAAAGGATGATCCAGCAAACCCGCGGGATATTGAGATCATTGGTTTAGTACGCAACTGGCTTGCCATCTTGAGTAGTTCCTACACCCAAGCTGCCAATGTATCTCCGAAAAAGGCTAAGGATTTCAAGGAAATGCTCACGGAAGCTCTTCATAGCCCCGGGCACAATCATGGTCTCAAACCTCACGAAGTCTATGCTTCTTTTGCTCAAGCGGGAATGGAAGTTTTTGGGCCTAAGTTCGATTGGCGAGCCCGCGTTAATCGCTATTGGGATGGACCGCCTCCCGCTCAATTTTCTAGTCCAGTTTTAGATCCTCTTTATCTCGGATTTCAAACAACGGCTCGCTACTCGATTAATGCGTTAATTTGGTTCCCAGAATGGATATGCAACCAGCTTTTGCACGGATCGACCAAGCTTTTCTTGCGTTATAACACTCTTTTACAAAACCAAGTGGAAACGACGGTTCAATCCCTCTCTCATCACACCCCATTAGCGCACTCATTTAATCAAGTGGTTTTCAAACAGTTGCAAAAAATACGCGATATCATCCGAGTCAATTTTTCGACAGACTCCTCCCAAAAAAAACCAAAAGAACTCGTGCATTCTGCAGCGAAAAAGAGAGCCGTTTCTGATCTTATCGAATATCTCTTTGAAGTGCTCAATAAGAGCCGATACAACACTCCAGACAAATTAAAACGGTATCTCAATGGAGATCTCACTCTTCAAGAGCGCGTGGAAAAAGAGATCGAAGGGCTATTCCTTCCCAAGGCGTTAGAAACCGGCGTCAAAACGATTTTATCTGCGGTAGAGACGCTCTCTTTTGACGAGTTGATGTACCATGGCCTCACGATTGCAAATAAAACCTTTGAGCCCACTGAACCTGTCACAAAAAAAGAATTTACCGTCTTAGAAAGCGGGATCTCAGAGCTCATCGACCAGATCCTCGAGTCTTCTATTTTTTATGCACTCAATGATGCTTTTGATTTTAAAGGCAAAAAACAGAAAAAGGGGATCCACCGTTTCTTTAGAGGAATCAAAAAAGACATCTCTCAGAGCATCGCCGAAATTAAGTACTCCATGAAAGAGGATCCTTATAAATTTGGAAAAGCAGCCATTGCACATAATATTAAACTTCAAAAAAAACAATTAAACCGCCTCAGCGGTGCCGATGGCAATCCCGACTTTCACTCGGAGACAAAGCAAAAACTCAACGCGATCTCAGCTATGCTCGCTCGCAAATGTAAAAGTTTAGGCCGTCATTTGGACTCTGCCACTCTCCTTCAGAATAAAAGCTCTCAGTGGAAAAAAGGACAAAAATGGTTAGAAGAATGTGTCGATCATTCGGAACACTTTATTCAAACTCTTTCCAACCACACCTATAAACAAAATACGCTGCCCATAGCAACACTAGCATTGCAAAACTTTTCCAAGTCGATCCGGAAATATGAACAATGCGCTTACTCTCCTTCCATTCTAAAAAAATTGAAGGCGTTTGAAAAAGAGCTTCAGAAACAGTATACAGAAATTCAAACCAAACATGCAGAACTTGAACTCATCCATTCGATTTCTCATCAGTTTGACACATTCAAAACTGATATACAGAGTATCATTGCATCAAATAGAACGAGAACAAGTGCGGAAAAACAGCACACACTGAATCTCATTGCAAAACTTTCAGACCGAAGCGTTCGGCATAAGCTGCTTCCTTGTCTCAAACTCTTAGAAAAGTCAACAAATCAATTAGACACCGCCACTGCAGGAAAAGCTTTTAGAAAAACGATTGAAAAGATTGCGCGAGAAAAACAAAATGCCTTGGATTGGGATCATTCAGCACTGCAGGACACCGTCAAAGAACTTAAGAAACAAGCCCGCCTAGAAAAAAAACAATCCCTTGTCAAAATTCAAGAATACGCGAACAAAATCAATAAAAAAGCAACACGGATCAATGATCATCTCACCCGTTTAGAAAGCTGGGGAAATGAACTGCTCGAGATCCCTATTATCAGTTTTCTCCCTTTTGACATGGGATGGATCTCCGATGCGTGCAAACAGGTCGCATTTGATTTAGGCAATGCAAAAGTCTCTGAGATACGCAAAGCCATTTCTCAAAAACACAACTACACAAGCGCCTTAAACCAGTTGATTATTTTCCCCTTCTTGAATAAATATGCCAAACATTACCTCAAGGACAAAAAATGAACCTCTTGGAAAGACAATTTACGGCCACTGTCTATATCCTCCATGATGACAAAGTCCTACTCCATTTCCATGCCAAATTCGGCAAATGGCTCCCTCCAGGCGGGCATCTAGAACACAATGAAACACCCCAGGAATGCGCTAAACGAGAAGCCTTCGAGGAAACAGGCTTAGAGATCGAATTTGTCAAAGATGAACACCTTTGGGTCGATTACTCCAATGCGACAAGCATCGAGCGCCCCTTCCTCTGCTTGCTAGAAAACATCCCCGCACAAGGCACATCACCTCCTCATCAACATGTCGACTTTATCTTTGTCGGGACTCCCGTTGGAGGTGTTTTGAGCGAAGCTGCGATCCGCGACACCCAAGCTAAATGGGTGACCCTTGAAGAGGTTTTAGCCCTCACTCCTAACGAGGATGTTTTTGCCGAAACACAGCAGACAATCCAGAAAATCTTTCAATGGATGCAAACATTATCGATAAGATAAAAAAACAAGGCCTATACATCGCCTCCACTGGCCAGCATGTCGGTAAAACGACGACAACACTCGGCCTATTTTCCGGTCTAAAGAAACGGTGTCAAACCGTTGGCTACATGAAGCCGATAGGTCAAGAACATGTGCAAATCAAAAAGGATGTGCACATCGATAAAGATGTTCTCATCTTTAAGGATCATTTCCATTTAAAATCGGGATATGAAGAGATGAGCCCCGTGCTCATCCCTCCTGGGTTTACACGGGATTTTCTCGATGGAAAAATCACAGAATATTCTTTATGCAAAAAGATTACCAATGCCGCCCAGGTTCTCTTAGCACAAAACCAAGTTGTTCTCTTTGAAGGCACTGGACATTGTGGTGTCGGCTCTATCCTTAACCTTAACAATGCGCAGGTTGCCGCCCACCTCAACATCCCTCTTATCCTCATCGTTCCGGGGGGATTAGGATCCTCTTTTGATGAACTCATGCTAAATAAAACCCTCTGCGATGCTTATGGAGTACGCATCTTAGGGGTCATTCTTAACCGAGTCTTGCCAGAAAAAAAGAGCATGATCGATCACTACATGCAAAAAGCTCTTTCTCGCTGGAAGCTTCCGATCTTAGGCTCAATCCCTTTTGATCCCTTTTTAAGCAACCCGACTATGCGCGACTTCGAAGCACTTTTCGAAACCCCCTTAAAAACAGGAGAATCTCATCGGCTGCGCCATTTTAAACAGATCCGCCTCGTCGCCACCTCTGTCGATACCTATCGTGAGTTGATCCTTCCCAATCAGCTCATCATCACTCCCGCCAATCGAGAAGAGATCATTTTAGCCACCCTCGCCAAGCACTGGGACGTGAAAATTGCAGACCCCACCCAAGATTTAAAAGCAGGGATGATTCTAACAGGAGACTACCCTCCGCGACATTACATCATCGAAGAGTTGAAAAAAGCAAACATCCCGATGATCTATACCCCCTTTCATAGTCATACTGCGATGAAAATGATCACCTCATTCACCGCTAAAATCCAAACAGAGGATGTAGAAAAAATTAAAGAAGCGATCGATGTGGTCGAAAAACACCTCGATTTCGATCAGATTGCAGACCTTTTAACTTAAAAACTACACATGTCTACGAATGGCATCGCTATTCAGGCGACACTGCGGTTTAGGAGCATAGCCTTTCATCACAGCAGTAAAAATGTCTTCTGTTAACAGCCTTGAAGGATCATAGTCAGGATTCATTCTTTTTGCCATTTCAGCACGCCGTTCAAACTCACCAACAAGTGAAGATGATAGAATCGAAGAGGGCGCAATCGGATCTCGATTGTATTCTTCAATGAGTCGTTGCACCATTTCACCTTGAGTAAAACCCGCTGCATTTGCTCCAAACGCGACGTACTTTCGCGGCTTCACCTCAGAGGACGTCATCACGACAGAATGAATCCCCCTCCACTCTCCGTTTGGGTCTTTGCTGACATAGATCGGAATATTTTCAAAATAGAGATGATCTCCTTTCTGAATTCCAGATTTCAAATCGGTTCGAGAAACAAATCCTAAAGAAGAGAGCGGCGTTGCAAATGTCACAGGATGAAGTTTCATCGGTGTTGATCCCGTTCCGGAAAAAATCACGTTAAACTTCTCCGTCCCAACAATTTCGCAAATCGTATCATACATCGCAAGTTGCACAGCACTCCCGCAATCGACAAATGAAAATCGGCCGGAAAGAGCTTTATCCAATGACTCATCAGGAATACTCTCTGGTTTTAACTTATAAGCTCTAAACTCCACGCCCCTGGGATAACTTGGATTCGAAACTTGTTGAAAGCCCTCGGGGGGATATCCATGAAAAAAAAAGTCTTTACCGATCATGTATTGATGTCGTGCATGCTGTCGCTTAGTAAGAAGTGCTAAAGCATAATCATTGGCATACCACGGTCCTTTTTCAAGAGACCCGAGTGAGGATAAACTCTTTCGGTCCTCATAAGAACGAACAATCTCGGTAAAACGCATCACAAAAAGGTCTTGCACTGAGGAATCTGTAACATCTTCACGTCGCCATCCTTCAGAGGATCGCACGGAAGTTCCAAGTCGAGCTGATGTTGATGCCATAATGTTTATCTCACATGTAAAAGCTCGGCTTCGCGAGCGCGCGTGATCTCAGCCCAGTCGATCCGCCGATAATCCTCTTTGATCCGACGGACATGGCTGATCATGACAGTTCCCTCATGCCACTCATGCAAGCTGACAGCAGGATCTTCGAGCTCTAAAGCAGAGACCTGTTCGTCTGAGGAGGAAGCGATATAGTGAGAAGGGGCGATGCTCGGAGCAATCAAACAAGGCTTGCCCCCAAAAGAGGTGACGTACCCCTGGTGGGTGTGCCCTGCTAAGATCCCGACGATGTTTTTATAGTTGCGCACAAGCGCTTCGAACTGAGAGGGAGCCTTGCAATGGATCGCATCAAACAAAGAGACTCCAATTTTTGCAGGAGAGTGGTGCATAAAAAGAAGGGTTGGTTTAGCGGGCTCTTGCTCGAGCGTTTTTTCAATCCATGCAAGCCTCTCCTCACAGAGCATCCCATAAGCCTGTCCTTGGACCAGTGTATCGAGAGCAATCAAGCGCAAAGCATGTTCTTCAATGGCATACTGAATAAATCCGGAGAGAGGCATGTAAGCCTGATTGTAAAATGCGGAACGCATCTCTTCTCGAACATCATGATTACCTGGAATGACATACAGTGGGGCTCTTAAGGGTTCTAAAAGCTCTTTAAGTTGAATATAGCACTCCCCTCCACCCCGATCAACAGTATCCCCAGTGAAAAGGATCAGGTCTGGTTGAGGATCGAGATTATTAAGATAGGAGATCACGCGGAAAAACCGCTCGTGAATTTTTGTCGCAGGGTCTGCCATGTAATGCCGATTTTTTTCGACGATATGTGCATCTGTAATTTGAGCGATTAACATAAGTCTCCCAATTGATTTAACAAAGAGATTTTGTCTAAACTAAAAAATTAGAGCAAGCATTCATTATGCCATTTCTCAAAAGAATGAAAGAGAGCTTCCGGAGAAACATCGCGGATACACGCTCCTGTCGGGCAGGAACGCAGGATCGGACACTGTTTGACAAACGTTTTTCCGTAGGGACAACTGCCTTGGATCGTGTGATGCCGGGCTTCCATGGGCTTGAATAGGGGAGCAGAGGTCGGACCAAAAACGCTAAATGTAGGAGTCTGTGTTGTGCCAGCCAGATGCAACGCGGCAGAGTCGACCGCAATCACCCCATCGACCTTCCACATCAATGCTTGCCAAAGAGGTAAAGATAAGTCGCCGACCATCTGCGAGCGATCACTAAAAGCTGCCTGCATCCTCTCAGCACTTAATTGCTCTTCTGGACTTCCATAAATAAACACAAAAGCAGGGTCGAATTTATCTGCGATTTGAGTCAAAAAAACCTGGAGAGTGTCGTGCTTCAACCGTTTATTTTCCCATTTGGAGCCGACTGCTACCATTAAGGTGAGGGGCTTTTTTAAAAACGGATCCGCTAAAATCGCATCTAACCGATCTGATTCTTGATGCGCGAGCTGAAAGCGCACGCCAGAAAAGGCACATTCAGAGGCGTCTTCAAAATGCTGTTGCAAGAGTCCGATATATTTGAGACGGATGTTGAGCTCTGGAGGCAAATCATAACGCGTTGTGGTTGCAAGTAAGTTGGTCTTTTCTCGCACACTCCTATTCCCAAACCCAATTTTTTCTTTCGCTTTAGCGGCTAATGTCACAAAAGCGGACTTTGTGTTCCCCTGTAAATCGAAAAGCAGATCATAGTCCACTTCACGTAAAGTGCGATAAAACTGCTTGATTTCTTGGAGCGTCTGCAATGAACAGGGAGATTTCACCCATTTTTTCGTATCGACAGAAAGAACCCGTCTCAAACGACGGGGCTCCATCTGCTCCAATAAAGGAGCAATCCCCTTTTCTACGACCCAGTCGATCTGAGCTGAGGGAAATTTCCGGCTTAAGTATTCCAGCACAGGAAGGGTCTGGATCACATCGCCGATCGCAGAGGTGCGTACAAGTAAAATCGATTGCATAAGATCAGCTGTTTTGGTGTTTTAATCCTACAGTCTAACGGAGAAGCTCTTTTGTAAAAAGAATAACCCAAACTACAACTTCAAGAACCTATCCAAGTAAAGTCAAAGGTGTGATCCTGTCTTAATACAATCTCATTGTAAAAAAAACAAGAAAACAACACAATAGACAACAATCTAAATAAAACATTTATTTTAATTAAAATACATGTTTTTAATTTTTTTACTTATAGGAGTCAGAACTTATGACACATTTGATAGATGCTAGCCGCTCTACACCTCAATTGTTAACAAGCTTAATCCATGGCGTCGTGGAAGATTCAGTATCTTTGGATTGTCAACTCAAAGAAATGTCCAACAAAATCCAACGGTTGTCCCAAAAGGTTATAGACCAACAAATCACTCCACTATCTTCGAGAGTACCACGTCTCTTGGTAAAGCTCGATCAGTATCGATAAAGAGCTTGGCGAATGTATCAAGAACTACGATCGAATCATTCTCCAAATGACTGATTTGACCATCCCTAATACTTTAAACAGTTATGCACAAGATTCAGAAACCGAAAAACTAATTCCAGGACTCAACGCACTCTTTGAGCTCACACAAGGCAACTTCTTGAACGGCTTGACTAAAAAACTTGAAGATCTTCAAAAGACCTCAAACACTGTCTCAGAGTTATATATCAAACTTGGAAGTGCTTCGGCGTCTATGAGTTTAACAAGTTCTATACTCGGTAGCATTAACTTCGGATCAGTGTCAGGATCACTTGTTTTTCCTTCCTCTGCATCTATTAGTTCCCTCCCTATTACTGGATCAATAACAGGATCTATAACAGGACTTGAAACACATTCTACTTATCTTGAACTCCAAGAACGGATGGCGCAGCTAACTCAACAACGCAACCTGCCTACGACCCCTTTTTCAAGTAGCTCATCGAGCCCAGTTGATAGCGCGCGCAGTGAAGAGTTACCGATAATACCGTCTTCAAGCTTATCGGTTCCAACTTCAATAGATGCCCTCCCCCCTCTTTCTATTCCCCCAAGTATTTACCTAAATAGTACACCGTTACCGCTCCCAAGCTCATCATTGACACCTACTAGCGACCCGGCAGCGACACCCGCGCGAGAGCTTCCAATAGATAACAGCGCGACGGACTCTCAACCCCTCCCTCCGCTCGTACCTGAAGCAGACCAAAATCAGAACCCTTCATTATCAGTCTTAGTAGGTGAATTCGATAAGCTCCTATTTGGAGATGCACCTTCAATACCGACAGACCAGACTCCTCCTTACAATGCTTCTTCCCCTGCCTCTAGCCAAGGGAGCTTGATACCAGATCCGACACTATCCTCCTCTTCATCAGCGATTGCGTCGCCTATAATGACTACAGTCCCTCCCCTTGCATCCTTCAAGGCTCATCTGGAAGAATATGCGGAGTGCTGTGCTAGAGGTATGTCTGAAAGTGCAAACTCACCTCATCCGCGCACAGAAAGGAAGCGTTTAAAAAAGGAATATACAACAGCTGTTAAAGAGAGATTCAAATCTGTTCCAAGTGCTTTTCGAGCAACGGTATATGAGAAGTTTCTCTTTGCTCATAACAAGGACTTTGAAAACCAAGCGGATCAAGATTGGGTAAGAAAGAATTTTTGTAAATATGAGCAATTTGGCATGTTAAGTGCACTTCTAATTGAGGACCTAATTAACAACCCATAATCGACAGATAGACAGGATCATTTTTACAGCCTTCTACAGCGTTTTTTTTGCTGTAGAAGGCTTTTTTTTTGCCAAAACCGATTCTTGAAGTTGTTTCGGTATAGCCAAAACTACGGTAATCTGCTAACGTCAAAAAATATATTTATATCAATGATGGAGACCTTATGGCTAGGGCAGCATTATCGTCAAAACATCCCAAAGAGATGTACTTGCTTGCACTCACAGAGATGTGTCAACGCTTCGCCTTCTGGGGCATCGCCAACTTACTTGTTATCTATCTCGTTCAGTATCAAAAGCTCACAGATACTGCAGCTGACACCCTCTTTGGTTTATTTACGGGAGTTGCCTTTGTCTTGCCTGTCCTCGGAGGGTATTTTTCCGATAAGTTCAACTACCGCCTCCCCGTGATTTGGGGAATCCTATTAACTGCGGCTGGATGCTTTTTGTTCTCAACAGGGAGCTTGTCTTTGATTTATGTCAGCCTGGGCTTAGTCGCTCTCGGTGCTGCAGTATTCACACCGAGCATTTATGCACTTCTCGGAAGTCTCTACCATCACCAGCATCATTTGCGCGATGGGGGCTTTTCCATCTATTATTCCGCAGTCAATATCGGAGCCTTTGTCGCGATGGTGAGTTTGGGCGCTTTAGGCCAGGCTAAGCATTGGCATTTTGCATTCTTTCTCGCAGGTGTGGTCCAGTTGTTTGCCTTATACTTTTTTAGGAAAGCGCTACAAAATCCCGATCTTTTGGAAGCATCTAAAGTTCGAGACAAACTGAAAGGGAAAAAACAAGCGCCCTTGCACCGTCATGAGTGGAGTCGCATCATCGTCATCTGCGTTCTGTCTTTCTTTTCGATTCTGTTCTGGATGGCGTACAATCAAGGGGGATCTTCTTTAAACCTCTTCGCGCTTCGTTTTACGGACAGAAGTGTTTTAGGCATGGAAATCCCTCCTGTCTGGCTCCTTTCTTCTGAAACGCTGTATTTGATTCTCTTTGCGCTACCGCTGTCGGCTTTATACGTCTATTTGACGAAAAAAAAGATCAATCCAACACCGGCTGCAAAATCTGCTTTTAGCCTAACCTCGATGGGGATCTGCTTTTTGATCATGGTGATCGCCTCTCGGCATATCCCCTCTGGTGCGCATTCTGCATCAGTGAGTCCCTTCTACTTGATATTTGCCTATGCGTTTATGGCTTTGGGAGAAATGCTGATCGCGCCCATTGGCTTGTCGCTCATTACCCACCTCTCCCCTCACCGCTTCACAGCGCTTCTTGTCGGAGTGTGGTATCTGTGTATCGGGATTGCGTTCTACTTAGGGGGGATCATCGCTCCCTGGATGTCGAAGCTGCAAAAGATGAGTCAGTTCTTCAATCTCTTTGTGATCGCGTCGTTTGTATCTGCGGCGATATTGTTTTTACTGGTGAAAAAACTCGATAAGATGCGCCATCTCAATACGCTTTAACTCAAATTCAAGTTCTTTGCAGGCTGACTTAAAATCTTCAGGGATCGGAGCTACGGCTCTGATCTCTGCATGGGAAGTGGGATGAGTAAAAAAAACCGCATAAGCATGCAGTAAATGACGCTTGGGCTGAAGAGGTGATTTGAACCGCTTTCCATAGTGCAAATCTCCTAAAATGGGATGTCCGATACTTTTTAAATGCACGCGCAGCTGATGCGTGCGTCCTGTAAGAGGTTCGCATAAAAGAAGCGAAGCATTTCTCCCGCGCGCCACGCATTTCCAATGAGTAATCGCCCTCTGTCCCGCTTCTGCAATCTGAACAACGACCTGACTGCTTGTCTCTTGTCTGCGTTTTAAAAACGTGTCGATGATGCCTGCATTTTGTTTGACCTCTCCATCGACAAGAGCGAGATAAACCTTGTGGATTTGCCGCTCTGCAAAGAGAGCAAACATCTGTTCTTTGATCTTGTCATTTTTAGCAAGAATGAGCGCTCCCGAGGTCTCTTTATCGAGGCGATGCACGAGCTGTAGACGATTTTTAAATTTCGGAAATCTTGTATTCAACAAACGGTTTTCAGAAATTAATCCCGCAGGCTTATTGCAGATCAAGAGCTCTTCGTCTTCATACAACACAAGCGGACTTGAAGATGAGGGCGATGACTCCACGCCTCGGCAATCGAGCTCGACTCGGTTGCCCGCTCTCAAAGAGCGTGTGGCAAAGGTTTCGACTTTTCCATTAACCGTGCAACACTTAGCATCAATCGCGCGCTTTAGCGCTTTAACAGACGGTGAGTCTGGATATTTTTTGCGTAAAAAAGCATGCAGGGTCATCCCTTCTTCAAGAGAAGAGACAACCCACTGAAGCTTCTTATGAGAGGAAGACGTCATGTGTCAAGATGTTCAAGGTAGTCGATCAAAAGACGCACGCCGACACCCGTTGCATGGGTCGTATGATACCCCTTCGCATCTGAGAGATATGCCGTTCCGGCAATATCCAAGTGTGCCCAAGGGATCTCTTTAATAAACTGCTGTAGAAACGTGGCAGCGGTGCAAGACCCAGCGCCTCTTCCTGCAGAGTTCTTGAGATCGGCAATCTTCGATTTGATCATCTCCTTATACTCTGGGAATAGCGGCATGCGCCAGAGCCTCTCATGAGTCCGCTCTCCCGCTTTCAGGAGCTCCTTTGCCAGTGTATCGTCATTGGAAAATAAGCCTGTGGCCTCTTCTCCTAACGCAACGAGAATAGCTCCTGTCAATGTAGCAAGATCGATTAACCGATTAGGGTGATACTTTTCCTGAATATAGGAAAATGCATCGGCAAGCACGAGTCTTCCCTCGGCATCCGTATTGGTGATTTCGACCGTCTTGCCCGCATGACTCCGGAAAACATCCCCCGGCTTATAGCTATTGGGACCGACCGCGTTTTCAGCAACAGCCAAGGCGGCGACGATATTCTTCTTCAGCTTTAAGCGCGCTGCTGCCTGTATGAGGCAAAGAGCCGCTGCTGCTCCTGACATATCGCATTTCATCGTCTCCATGCTGCCTGTCGGCTTCATATTAAGCCCGCCTGTATCGTAGGTGATCCCCTTGCCGATGATTGCCGTTTTATCTTTCGAGTTCGGATTGCCCCGGTACTCCAAAATAATCAGCGCTGGATCGCGGAGAGCTCCCCGGTTGACAGCAAGCATCAAGCCCATCTTTTCCCGCTCAAGCTCTTCTTTGCCTAAAATGGTTGTTTTCACTGTAGAAAACTCCTCACTCACCCCTCGGGCAAATGCAGCTAAGGCATCGACATGGACATCATCTGCATTTCCATTAATGAGATCGCGCGCGAGATCGACAGAAGAGGCAACAGCCTGCAATTTCTTCAACAAACTAGATCCCGACTTATCTCCTCCGACAAAACATAACTGAGTCAGCGCGTTCTGGCTCTCTTCCTCATTAGAGTCGCTCTTCAGCATGCTAAAAGAGTAATTAGCTAATAGAGAGCCCTCAGCAGCGCCGCGAAGAATAACTTCTTGGGACAGAAGATCATTTTGCGGAAGGAAAAAGTTAGCCGCTTTGATCTTCTTTGCACGTAAAGTTTTGACTGCAGAGGCGTAAGACTTGCGCAAGTTTTCCGCAAGACAAGGCTTACGATAGCCCAATCCCAGCAGTAAAATGCGATGCTCTTTGCCACTCGTGCGATATAAAAGAAGAGTTTCCCCTTCTTTTCCGCGAAAATCTCCGTTACGGATCGGCTGAGCCGACCACTTGGAAAACTCTGACTCTTTACACGCGATCTCCGGCTTAGACTTGCCTTGCCAGAATGGCACGACCACAACATCCGATTTCTTGCGCTGCGAGCTCTTTTCTACAGACGTCAGTTGCATAATTCTCCAGATTAAAAAGGAATCTCATCTTCATTAAAAGCTGCATCGGCTTTTCCCTGACCCATAGAAGCGTGCTCGAAACTTCCCATGGAATCGGACTCGGAATGTCCTCCCGCTTTCTCGGTCCCTTCGGAGTGTCCTGATCCTGTGTGTTCTGGCTTTCCAAATGGGCTAAACATCAGGTTCAGCGCGGTAATGCTCATCGAGACTTGAGGACGACCTTCTCTATCCGTAAAGATTTCAGGTTTATTCAGCTCTCCCATGACGATCACAGGGCTTCCTTTTTTCAAATAAGCGATCATCTTGTCAAATTGTTCGCCCCAAACTGTGACCTTCCACCAAATCGTCTCGTCTTTACCGCCTCTACGCACACGCGCTGCAACGCGCAATGTAGTGACTTTTTGCCCAGAAGAGGTAAAACGCACCTCGGGATCTGCTCCTAAATGACCTGCAATTGTAATTTGATTCATAGTGTCCTCTTGAATTTGCTTTCGTTCTTATGTAATGGATATTCCAACGAAGAATTGTATTCAAGGAGGAAATTGGAAAAGTTCCTCTCTTGTGCAGACGTTGTTAGTTTTACCACAGAGAAGAAGAAGAGATAGGTTCAAAAAGGACCCATGCATAATTTTTTTAAATACGTTCGGTATACATGGCATGAATGATAGGAAAACGGTATTTTTTACATCATTCACATCATTATATCATTCATACCACGTTTCTCGCTTTCGCCTTAAAAGACTTTGCAGCTCCTTTGCTGTCTCAATGATAAAATCACATCAATTACATCATTTTTAATAAATAATTAGACAAAAAAAATCTAATTAAGTTAGACAGAAAAATACGCATCAATTTTTTTTCCGAGTTAATTCGGCTAGAATTATGAAAGATACAGAATCTTCACAACCTTCCTCAAACAATTATATTTCAGAACTTGGTCAACTGTATTCTGTTTCTTCTCGCCAAAAAAAAGAGATCTCCCTCTCCTATGTTGACGAGGCCCCCGATTTTTATGATCCTTACTCAGACTTAAATCTTTTCTTATCTCAAAAAATCAAACAAGAAATGCAACACTGCGGGTGCCATAAAAAATGGTCGCCTAAAATCCAAGAAGCACTCATTGAAAAGATCGGCCCTGAGTTTCAAGAAAAATTTCCCCAATATCGCCTTGGCGTACTGGCGCTCAAAAAAACATGGGAAAAAGTCGGGTATTATTTACAGCAAATCGAGCCGCAAAAGCAAGCAATTACAGAAGAGGGAAAGCTCAACACACCCTTCTTAATTAAAGAAAACCTCAAGCAATACCTCTGTTTAAAAAATCCCCCTCAGCTGCATCCCAGTCAATTTGCCCATCAACTTGCTTTAAAACTCAGCGAATGCATAGCGACCATTGATGGAAAGCGCCCTAAACTCGATCAGCTAACAAAGATGATCTGGTCGGTACAAAGGCATCTCATTAAAGATGCATCTCCCGAACAGCTAAAAAGTCCGTATGACACTTGTGATCAGATCGACAAGTTGATTGTGAAAACAATTCTAGGGATCAAGGCGAAAGAACCTCAAATAAGCTACGATGAGCTGATCATCCAAGTCAAGGAATCGCTTCAAGCGCTCCATGAGCTTCCCAGTTTCTCCTCTTTAGATGCCCTTTATGGAAACATCGCAGCTCTCTTTGCAGAAAAGCTCTATGCAGCCTCCCATTTTCATACACAGTATTTCGCCGAACAAAAAAGAGCGATCTTAAATTTCATCTCCCGCCATAGCGCTCTTTGCAAATCAGCAACCCTTCTCCCACAGCTCTACGAGCAAGTGCGCAGGATCGGTGCACTCTATACCTTAGCCAGCCAACTTCCCAAAGAGCTCAAAGAAGAGGAAATCAAAGCCGCAATCGGCTCCATTTATCCCACTCCACATCCAACGCGCCCCCTTCTGTCTCAAGCCGTTTATGCCTTTATTTCAGCAGAGCTTGTGCTGATGCGCAATGAAGAATATTGCCATTCGATCGAGTATACAACCCAAGCGATTTGGGCAGCTTATCAAGAAGCCATCCACTTGCCGCCCCTTAATGAAAAAGACGGCGATCTTCTCGAAATCGCCATTTGGAAAACACTTTCAGGAACAGAAGGACTATTAGAAAAACTCCCTTATCGGATCGGTCAAAAAATTGAAGAAGAGATCGCCAACATTTTAATCGATTCTCCTGAAAACACTTTTGCTGCAACAGTACATGCAACCGTTCAATTCTTCAAACGCGCAAAAGAGTTTGACCAAGAGGAGATCGAGCAAAAAATACACATTTGGGCGGTTCAAGGCGATATGCTCTGCCATTTAGTTCATATGAGCAGAAGCAATACCCTGCTTAAAGAGATTATGGCCGCAAGGAATCCGCAACACGTTTCTCATGCGGATTTTGTACGAGAAATTGCTGTGAAGTATTTAATAAAATACCCGAAGCTCTCGTGCTACAGAGAGCAAGTAACGAAAAGAATTTGGATCTTATACAAATGCGCCTGGTATACCCTATTTGCAAACCCGCAAGAATCTTCTTATGACCGTTTTGTCGCATGGCATGTCAGCCATTTCCAAGAACATGGATTTGAAGGAGATGAAAACGCAATGATTCAGCACATCTCCGAAGTGGTGAGCCAATCCACACCGCTCACCCCTTTTGATCCGGAGCATACGCGACAGAAGATCGCTTTCTATACAGCAAATAGATCCCTAGAAGGACAAAGGGAATACTCAAGTACTGTCCCATCGTAAATACTCCGCTTATGCTAAGATGAGCACTTTGTTCAGGTTTAAGAAATTCCACACAAAAACGAAACGCGAAAACAAGAACGATAAATAGACCTGCAATACGCCCTTCATTTTTCAGATCAGAATGCTTTTTCCAATAGAGCATGAGAATCCCAAAGACAGCCCACAATGCAAACGCCTCATAAAGCTGAGCAGGGTGGCGCGGCACAAGCGGCCCCCCATCTGCCGGATGTCCAAAAACAACCCCCCAGGGCAGGGCAGTCACGGTTCCTAAAATTTCCTGGTTAAAGAAGTTCCCTAAACGAATAAATCCACAACCGAGCGAAGTGGGAATCGCAACAAGGTCGAGCACGCGCAAAAAATTCAGTTGCGGACACTCGCGCTGTATCTTGCGCGCATATAAAAAAAGGGCCATCAAGATCCCCACTGCAGCCCCATGACTAGCAAGCCCTCCTTCCCATACTTTAAAGACAGAAAACGGATCTCTCGCAAGCTGCCCCCAATCTTGATAAAACAACAGATCACCTAGGCGAGCCCCGATCAGCGTTCCTGCGATCATGTAGACCGTTAGCCGATCGACAGCCTTTACAATCCCCCCCTTTAAAGACACCTCAGGAAAGTGGAGAAAATACCGCTTCAGCAGGTAAACTATGATCCCATACCCCAAAAAGAAGCCTAGCGCGAAAAAAAAACCATACCAGAGAATGGGGCGATCTAATAAAGGGATCGGGAAAGAAAACATCGCCCGATCGGGATCCCAGTAAAGAGTTGCTAATGTCATGGAGTGCACATGTATAAAATAAAAATTGTCACCGTCGGAAAAACCAAAGAAACGGGGCTATCAGAAGCAATTCAAGAATACACGAGCCGCCTTAAGACGTCCATGGCCTTTGAGTGGATTTTTGTGAAAGACGACGAAAAACTCAAACAATTATTAGATAAAGAACCCTCCTATCTGTGCCTAGATCCAAACGGCATCCTTCTGACAAGCGAAGCCTTTTCCCTCTACATCGTGAATTCCTTAAAAGAAATGGGTTCGCGCTTAACCCTAGTGATCGGGGGCTCCGACGGGATCCCCTCAGAAATCAAAGCCAAAGCGCGTAAGCTTCTCTCCCTTTCCCCCCTAACCTTCACTCACCAGCTCACCCGCCTCATTTTAGTCGAGCAGCTCTACCGCGCTCTAGAAATCGATAAAGGCTCCGCCTATCACAAGTGAACTCTACTGAGCCGATTCTTGAGGTTGTTTGTGTATAAATTGCAAAAAAGACCTGCAAAAAAAATTAAATTTCACCTAGACTACTCACCATCTATTTGACCCAATTGGTAAGTATGAAAAAAGAAATCATCATCAAATTATCAAAGACTTTTGAAGAGGCCGCATACATTGAACAGGATGTCGAATACTGGATGGCAAGGGATCTACAGAGGCTTTTTGAGTATAGCGACTGGGACAATTTTCTTAATGTGATCGAGAAAGCAAAAACAGCGTGTTTAAACTCTAAGTCACTTATAAACAGCCATTTTCGTGAGGTCACGAAAATGGTTACTCTAGGTTCTGGAACGCAGCGGAAAATTCCCGATATCATGCTGTCGCGTTATGCATGTTATCTGGTGGCACAAAACGGAGATTCGCGCAAAGAACCGATCGCTTTTGCTCAGAGTTACTTTGCCTTACAAACAAGAAAACAAGAGTTACTTGAACAACATATCGAAATGATCGAGCGCTTAGAGGCACGACATAAACTCTCTCAAACAGAAAAAGAACTTTCTTCCGCGCTCTATCAACATGGAGTAGATGGCCAAGGTTTTGCCAGAATTCGGAGCCGAGGAGATCAGGCTCTTTTCGGAGGAAGCAACACCATCGAAATGAAGCATAAATTGGGTGTTCCTGAATCCAGATCCTTAGCGGATTTTTTACCGACGATAACCATTAAGGCAAAAGATTTCGCAGGAGAAATCACTCATTTCAATGTAAAAAAAGAAAATTTACAAGGCGAAAACCGGATCTCTAATGAACATGTTAAAAATAATCAAGGTGTGCGCCGGGTGCTGCTAGAAAGCAATATTTACCCCGAAGAATTGCCTATTGAAGAGGACATAAAAAAAGTGGAAAGAAAAATCGAACAGACAAGCGAAAAATTAATGAAAGAGACAAGCAGCCTCCCTTCTAACTTGGACGCAAAAAATCTTTAGGCATCAACCCGGCGATCGCATATCATCAAGAAAAAGTAAAAAAGGTGATTACCCATGCGCTTAAAACATATCCCCCTCATTGTCTTGTCAGGTCTACTCTGGTTTGGAATCGGGATTTTCCTGATGTCCTTAGGGCTTAATTTTATCGTGGAAGCAGCTGCGAATAAGGAAGCTCCCTCTTTTCTCATCCGAGCCTTTACCAAACTCGCCGGAAGTCAAGAGCAATCGGCTCTCTTTCTCATTGTGATCGGGCTTGCAATCGGTTTTCTGAAAGGGCGCTTTGTCTTAGCGAAATCAGCTGCACGCGTCGTGCGAAGAATTCTCTCTCTTCCTAATCCTGTTCCCTTATCACAAGCTTATGGCAAAGGGTATTTGATGCTGATCGCGGGGATGGTGCTATTGGGGATGAGCTTAAAATGGTTACAGTTACCACTCGACCTAAGAGGATTAATCGATGTAGCCATTGGGTCTGCATTAATGAACGGTGCCATCGCCTATATCCGCCACGCGGATGCGATCCGCAAACAGCGTTCATGAGTTATATCGACAAAAATGAGTGTGCATTTTAAAATCACGACGTAATGATAAAAAAAATTCCTTTCGCTCAATTTAGCGAAAGAAAAATTAGGAGAAATCGATGAACCTCTCTTTAGTCTTCTTACGCATTCTATTTGTTATTTTAAGTATTTTCTTCATGACTACCTATATGCTTTCCAGTCAGACAGGCACTCCTCAAATGAATGCTCTGATTGGGGTCGGCACGGGAATCCTTTTCAGTTTGCTCCTGTTCGGATTTGATACCCTTTTCAAACGATTCAATTTGCGCTCGTTTAACATCGGCATCATTGGAATTTTTATCGGTTACCTAATGGGACAAGCTCTTGTTCTGGTCTTCGATGCCATCCTCGACATCAGCCGGATCTCGATCGTTCTTCAACCTCAAACACTCGAAATCATTAAAATTGCTCTGTTCCTTTTTGGCACCTACCTCGGTACTTTAATGACGTTGCGCGCAGCAGACGAGCTGTATGTCAGCATCCCCTTCATTAAATTCGCTCCTACAGCACAAAAAAAACGAGATCTCATCATCGACAGCTCTGTGCTTTCCGATGCGCGCATCATCGATGCTTCAGCAACAGGTCTTCTCGATCATCAGCTCATCATTCCCCGTTTTATTATTAAGGAACTCTACGCCCTTTCTGAAATTGGCGACGAGATGGCGAAATCCAAAGCCAGAAGATCCTTAGACGTGATTAAAAAGCTCGAGGCAATCCCTGAGCTTGACCTGCGCTTTAACGACACCGACTTTCCTGAAGTGAAAGACACTCATGGCAAACTCATCCGCTTAGCGCGTCTTCTCGATGCGAACATCATGACCGCTGACATCAGCCGCGTACAGATGTCATCGATCGAAGGGATCCGCATCATTAACATCCACTCGCTCTCCAACGCATTGAAACCCTTAATGCAAGCGGGCGAATACATTAAAATCAAAGTCCAGCGTTACGGGAAAGAACCGCGCCAAGGGGTCGGCTATCTCGATGACGGCACAATGGTCGTCGTGAACGGCGGCGGCAACTACATCGGCGAAGTGATCGATGCAAAGGTCCTCTCTGTCAAGCACACCTCTTCTGGTCGCATGATCTTCTGTAACGCCTGTGATGATGAAACCCTCTCTAACGAATATGAAGAGCCAGAAGATGACGAGCGTTGAGAATTCCCCCATTTTGGGGATTGGAAATGACATTATCGAGATTGATCGGATCCGCGAAAGTATTGAGCAGCACGGATATCGGTTGATCTCGCGTCTCTTTACGACAAAAGAGCAAGACTACTGCTTTAAATATAAAGACCCTGTCCCTCATTTTGCGGGAAGATTTTCCGCCAAAGAAGCGATCGTTAAAGCCCTTGGAACAGGATTTGGCGAACACGCCTCCTGGCTCGATTTTGAAATTCTCAATGACACCGCCGGAAAACCCGTCGTTACCTTTTCAGAAAAGCTGATGCTGAAACTTAACGGCACAAGAATGCTCGTCTCGATCAGCCACTGTCAGCTCTACGTCACCGCAACAGCCCTATGGACGCGCTAGTACATAGCCCAACATCAAAAACTTTTGTTAAGGACTACTGGCAGTCTACAAGAACTTTATTTACAGACTACTAAGCTTGCTCCAATTCCACCTCTTCAACCATAATAAAACCCCAAATCAAGCTTGGAGTTTTATTATGGCAGCAGCAGTCCCTCCCCATTCCCCACTATTGACCTACTGTTCACCAGGTAGAACTGGCACTCCGCGAACTGATGAAGATTCTCTTTCAGGAACCGATGATTTCGACACACTGATCCTGAGCACAGAAAATGCAAGTGAAAATGAAATACAAATCATCTCCAAAGCATTAAATAACAACAACCTTCAAAAATTATCCTTGGAATATATCGCTAACCTCAATGAGTTCTTCGATGGGATTGCTCTCTCTTTAAATGAAAACACCTCCCTTCAAAAAATCTCCCTGGAGAAAATGAACCTTAGTGGAAGCAATCTACAAAGACTACTAGTGGCACTAATCAGTAAACCAATCACGAAGCTCTCAATTCAAAACTGTTCTCTTCAGCCCGCTGACATTCAACTTCTCGCGCAAGTAATCCCCTGTTTTCCCCATCTTCAAGAGCTCGAATTGAGTGAAAAAATACTATCAACAGAACTCCCTACTTTATGCACGGCCATTCTACAATGCACATCCCTTAACATTCTTTATTTGAGAAGCTGCTCAATTCAAGATACGTACATACCTGAATTTGCCGAAGTCCTTAAGTCTCACCCCTCACTTACCTGCGTTGACTTAAGCGGAAACAATATTCTGAGATTGCATGCTTGTCTTGCAGAAGCGCTTGAGAAGAATCCTCGAATCACTGATTTCAACATCAACAAAACAGGCGTTTGTCCAACTTTTCAAACTACCCATTACGCAGACAAAAGCGCGATGAAGAGAATTGTCCAAGCATTACGCAAAAACCGTACTCAGTCGATCCATTAGAAAAATGAAAAAGGCAAATTATAGGCGATGGTGATGAAATTCACATTTTGAGGAAAGACGTGGGCAAAGACACGCCGTGTATAAGCAACAGTGACCTCTCCCCAGGTGTCTGTGTGGTAGCGATAGAGGACACCGACATCGACCGACTGGTGATGAAATTTGCCCCATCCATCAAAGTGATTGATGTCTACATGCTCTTTTTTTCCAAACCCAAAAAAACCTTCCGAAAAAAACCCTAAGCGATGCCGATCGTTCCAGTTTTTTTCATAGACAGCAAGAGCGCGCAGCCACGGAGAGCCGTGATTTGCGATCCCCACCCCAACAAGTCCCCAGAGATGAGTGGTCCAAAAGGCTTGTTGACACCACTCTTTTCCAAAAGCGGAATTGAGTTCGATGTTCACCTCTGAATGATAGGGAGTGCTGACATCTTTTAAGCTGCGACGCGTGGCTTTACGCACCGATAAACCCGTGGTCCAGCTGAACGGATCGCCTGCCACATCGTTCATCCATAAATATCTCCCCTGAATCGCAGAACTGCGCAAACCAAAGCTCTCTCGTAATGTATCGGCAAATTCCAACTCAAACTGCACATCGAGACAGGAAGAAGGAATCAGACTTAAATCAAACGTCTCTACCTTGTCATTAGAGGGAGAGCGCAGTTGCTTAACTGCACCTTCAACCTCGTGGTAGCGGCTATAGGTGAAATCAGCATTAAATTCGCAACACCACACCTCTCCAAGCCATGGTTTTTCCTGAAAACCGTAGGCCAAAGCAGGGCTAAGAAGAAGAAGTAAGGCATAACATTTTTTCACTTATGCCAATCCTTCATGAGAAAGCCATCGTTCAGCATCTAAAGCGGCCATACATCCAGAACCCGCAGCGGAAACCGCCTGGCGGTAAATATGATCTTGCACATCTCCTGCAGCAAAGACCCCTTCGACATTTGTGCGCGTCGAATTACCAATAACCTTGATATAGCCGTTATCCAAGAGCTCCACTTGTCCGCTTAAAAAAGTGGTATTCGGTTGATGCCCGATTGCAAAAAAGAGGCCTCCCGCAGGATAGGTCGTTTCCTTACCGGAAGGAATGTCTTTGAGCGTGACAGAACTCAAAACAGACTCCCCTTCAACCTTAACCGGGGCTGTATTCCATAAGATTTCAATCTTGGGATGATGCTGTGCGCGTTCGCACATGATTTTAGAAGCGCGCAATTGATCTCTGCGGTGAACGATATAGACCTTGGAACCGTATTTCGTGAGAAAAATCGCCTCTTCTACAGCACTGTCCCCGCCTCCTACAACGTAGAGGTCTTTGTTGCGGAAAATCGGAGCCGCCCCATCGCACACAGCGCAGGCAGTAACCCCTTTTTGCCAAAACTCTCCATCCAGCGTTCCTGGGATATCGAGCCGCTTTGCAGTGGCTCCCGTCGCAATAATCAGAGAATCTGCAAGAACAGTTGTTGTGCTCCCTTTGACAAGGAACGGACGCTTAGAAAGATCCACAGAAACGACATCTTCCGTAACGATTGTCGTACCGAACCGCTCCGCTTGCTTGCGAAACCGATCCATGAGATCAGGTCCCGTGATCCCCTCAGGAAATCCAGGGAAGTTTTCCACCTCAGTCGTGGTCATGAGCTGCCCGCCCGCCGGCCCAGAAAAGAAGCCTTCATAAACGAAGGGATGTAGATTAGCTCGAGCTGCATAAATCGCAGCAGTATAAGCAGCCGGTCCAGAACCGATGATGACAAGTTTTTTGCGTTCCATTTCCTCTCACAGATTCAGTAGTTTACAGCGCATTTTAGAGGTAAAACCAAATTTCAACCAGAAAAATTTTATGTCTCGGCAACAACTGGTTCTTGTATATAAAATCCAGTAGGTCTTAAACTCAGTGCACTTGAATATTTTCGCGTGGGCGATAGTGCAACCATTTATTTTTTAACAGGATGGGAATGAGAAGCATTAAGCTGAAAAAACTGACCAAATCGCTCAACGGGGGCACAATCATCCGTGATATGGACTTGCATATCCCCGCGGGCAAATTTTTCGCTCTTCTCGGCCCGAGCGGCTGTGGAAAGACAACCTTATTGCGCCTGATCGCAGGTCTTGAAAAATCGGATAGCGGACAGATCTTCTTAGGGGACAACGACATCACCGAATGGCCGATCCACGAGAGACCCGTCAATATCGTCTTCCAGAACTACGCCCTCTTCCCCCACCTGGATGTCTTCGACAATATCGCCTATAGCCTAAAGCTCAAAAAGCTCCCTAAAATCGTTATCGAGCAGAAAGTATTAAAAATTCTTGAAGCCTTCGGTTTAGAAAATCACATCTATAAGCTCACCTCTCAGCTCTCCGGCGGGCAGCAGCAACGAGTCGCTCTTGCGCGGGCCATTGTCAATGAACCCGCCCTGCTTCTCTTAGACGAGCCTCTAGCCGCCCTCGACTTTAAGTTGAGAGAAAAGATGCTGATCGAGCTCATCGAGCTCCAAGACAAGCTTAAAACGACGTTAGTCTATGTCACCCACGACCAATTCGAAGCGCTTACCGTTGCCGACCAGATGGCCATCATGAACCACCGCGGCGAAATCGAACAGATTGGAACACCTAAAGAAATTTATGAGTTCCCGAACTCTTCGTTTGTCGCAAAATTCGTAGGAACGACAAACATTCTCCAAGGGAAGTTGCAGAATGTCGAAGTCGAGCCTGAAATCGAAATTAACGGCTTAGGGAACTTTAAAATCCATATCCCACAGAAAAAGGAATGGATGAAAGACGGCAATGAGGTCATGATCAGCCTGCGCCCTGAAAAGATCTTCATCTCAAAAAAAGAAGTGAAAAACTTTTCAAACACCCTAAAAGGGACTGTTCAATCGATCGTCTACCACGGAAGATCCACGCAATATAACATCCTTTTGAAAAACGGAATGCGGATCCAAGTTTTTGAACAAAACGAGGAGCACTTTCCCCAAGAGGTGATCGACTACGACAATGAAGTGAATTTGTATTGGCAAAAAGAGAATACGGTGATCCTAGAAAAATGAAGCTAAACATTTTCCGTAAAACCCCTGGTTCTGAATACCCGTTTACAATCGGAGCGCCGGCCATGATTTGGCAGGTACTCTTTTTCTACGTCCCTCTTGCTATCATTGCTGTCTCCAGCATTCTGAACATCACCGAAGCTGGAGTGATCGAAGGACTGACGCTTTCGAAAATCGCTTTTTTCTTTCGCCCCCTCTACCTCAAAGTCATTGCGTCTTCCTTTCTTCTAGCTTTAAGCAATGCCATTATTTGCCTCTGTATCGCCTATCCCCTCTCCTATTTTTTGGCATACAGCAGCCGAAAATTTAAAAATTTCCTTCTGTTTTTATTGATTGTTCCGTTTTGGACGAACTTCCTTCTCCACGTTTACGCCTGGTTTTTTGTGTTAGAACGAGAAGGATTTCTCAACAATCTCTTACACACTTTGGGATGGATTCAAGAACCGATCCACTTCCTCAACTCCATCTTTGCCATCATGATTATGATGGTCTACTACTATCTTCCCTTCATGGTGATGCCGATCTACTCTTCTTTGGAGCGGATGGATATTCGATTGATCGAGGCCTCCTATGATCTCGGCGCCTCTTGGTCACAGACCTTCCGCAGAGTGACGCTTCCGCTCACTAAGCGAGGAATCAAAGCGGGATTCTTTCTTGTCTACATTCCCTCTTTTGGAGAATTTGCGATCCCTGAATTGATGGGCGGAGATAAACAAATGTTCGTAGGATCCGTCGTTTCTAATTATATATTAGGCGATGAGACAGGATCTCTCGGCGCTGCCTTTACAGTCCTCTCTTCGATCTGCCTGCTCGTCAGCGCTATTATTCTCTATTTCGTCATCGATCGGCTCATCCCAGGAAAACAAAATGGCTAAACGCGGCGATATCGGTAAAATTTCAAACTTAATCCTCATCGCATGCACCTATCTTTTTTTGTACGTGCCCCTCATTGTCTTGCTCGTCTTCTCTTTTAACACAGAAGGCTTCCCCTCTCCCTGGAAAGGATTTACCTGGAGATGGTACCAAGAGCTGATCGAAGCCACCCAGCTTTGGCATGCCTTTTTCAATTCGACAATCGTCGCGATCTTTTCAACCTTAATCAGTTTAACAATGGGCGTTTTTCTCATTTTTTACGCTGCACAAGGGGGGAGAATCGGAAAATTTTTGAACTTATTTTATGGAAACCTGGTCATTCCGGAAACTGTCCTCGCCGTGAGCCTTCTCGGATTCTTTAGCCTATTTACCATCCCCTTAGGGCTGATGACACTGATCTTAGCTCACACCGTCTTAGGGCTCGGCTTTGTGATTCCTATTGTCTACGCAAGATTTCTCGAGCTCGACACACGCATGACCGAAGCCTCTCTCGTTTTAGGCGCCTCACCAATTCAAACATTTTTTAAAGTCACCTTGCCTCTCTTGCGCCCCTCTCTCATTGCCACGGGAGTCCTTGTCTTCATCATTTCATTTGATGATTTCATCCTCTCCTATTTTTGCGCCGGCAGCAATTCACAAACCCTTTCCCTTTACATCCTCTCGATGCTCCGCTCCGGGATTTCGCCGATTGTCAATGCGCTTTCCGCTGTGCTCTTGGTCCTCAGCAGCGCACTTGTATTCATCGTCTTTTCGCTTAAAACCCGCACCCGGATCTTTTAGGTATGCGTAAATTTTTTATACGTTTAGGAATTGTTCTCATCTGGAGTGCTTTAATTTGTGGCGCTTTGTATCTTCCTAAATGGGAACTAGGATCCGCCCATTCTAATACGATCAATGTCTTTGCTTGGGGCGATATTCTAGATCCTGCGGTCATCACAGACTTCGAAAATGAGACGGGAATCAAAGTCAATCTCAACTACTACTCCTCCAATGAAGAACTGATTGTCAAACTCAAAGCAACAGGTGGCGAAGGGTACGATCTCATTATCCCTTCCGATTACGCTGTTAACGTCTTAATCCATGAAGGCCTTTTAAAGGAAATCGATAAAGAAAAGCTCAACTTCTGGAATGTGCTCAATCCCAATCTCCTCGGCCATTTCTTCGACCCTGACAACCGTTACTCGATCCCTTTCGAATGGGAACTCTTCGGCTTTGGCATCGACAAAGACTATTTTAAAGACAAACCTCTTGAGCCCTCCTGGAAAATGATCTTCGATCCTAAAACAGTCGACTACAAAGTCACGATGATCAACGATCCCATCGAAGCCGTTGGATTTGCCGCCTTCTATCTGTTCCATACGACAGATGAGCTAAATGCAGCCCAAGGTCATCAAGTGCGCGACTTACTTGTCCAGCAAAAACAATGGGTGGAAGCCTATGCAAACTTCCGCGGTGACTATTTCCTCGCGACAAAAAACTGCGCAGTTGCCGTTGCCTCAAGCTCTTACATCTGGCGCACTATGCGCTTGTTTGATTTTGTAGGATTTGTCGTCCCTAAAGAAGGAAGCTTTATCACGATTGAAAACCTCTCCATTCCAAAACACTCGACCAAAGAAAAACAGGTCTATCGTTTCATCAATTACCTCTATAGACCTCAATCGGCAGCATCCCACTACCACACTTATGGATTCTTCCCCGCTGTCACCAATATCATCGACCAAGTGGAAATCGATCCGCTTGCCGCATCCCTCTTTAACTCTTCTCAAGAAGATTTCAGCAAATACCATTTTCTAGAAACCGTACTCCCACAGCAAGAGATCCGCGATATCTGGGTGGATGTCAAATCGGGGAATTAAGACCCAAACAACCTCAAAAGTTGGAGTTTGGGATAAACCACACGGCTCTATTGGCGTGTTTAAGGCCAGGATAATCGAAAGCCTCTCTTGTCACTTAATCGATTGATAACATTTAGATTCATGATCTTTCGAGTTGGCAAGATGCTCCGCTCCCACGTTTCCATATCTAACATTAGCACCAGATATTCAACCTTTCTATTCTCACTCAGAAGTTTCCTAACCAGTACAGATGCAGGAAGTCTACGATCGTTTAAAAAGACATTGAATGAATAGTAATTATTCGAACAACAAGCCTCTCCGACTTCGAAGATTTTGTTCATGTACGTCTCACCCGTCCCCGGATCGGTTTTTACTTTCCAGCCCCCGCAGGGACCCTCGCTTGAATAGAGTCTTCTAAAGTGATCTGCAAAAGAACTTTTATGTGACACTGACGCCATAGCATTCCTATTGAGAGAGATTAAAATTTCGTTAAAAAACGCAGAATAATCTAGTACATAGTTAAAAAAGTTTTTACATATAACATGCTTTCGCTTAACATGGTTCCATTTCAAAGGAGATTGCCATGGGACAAAAGCAGAAGCATGAA